>CACKDY010000005.1:0-51945 GCA_902599105.1 uncultured Pelagibacteraceae bacterium
CAGACATAAAATATTTATTAGTAATTTTATTAAACTTTTTACCTATATTTGAGGTCTGTACTCTGTAGATTTTTGAACTATATTTATTTTTATTTAATTTGTTAATTATTAATTTATCCTCTTTTTTTACGTATGCAAAAGATCCTGCTATTTGAGATTTTAATAATTTGAATTTTGCATTTACATAATTTTTTAAACTTTTATGTCTCTCGATGTGGTCTGCGGTAATGTTTAAAATTACTGCATATTTTGATCTAAATACACTACTGTAATCTAGCTGATAAGAAGAAGCCTCAATTACGAAAATTGTTTTTTTTGTAATATTTTTTTCTGATAATGCTGGGTTACCAATATTCCCTATAAGTCTTGAGTCTCTTTTTTGATCGATTAAAGCATCATGTAAAATTTTAGCAGTTGTAGATTTACCGTTAGTTCCAGTAATTGTAATACTTTCATTTTTATAAAATGAAAACAAAACATCTAGGTCGGTATGAATTTTTTTTAAATTTTTCTTTAAAAATTTTGATAATTTACAATTTGAGATATCAATTCCAGGACTAATAATAATTCTATCAAAATTTATTTTTTGAATTTGCTCTAATTTAATAATTTTTTTTTTAAGTTTTAATTCAATTTTTTGATTGTCATCAAACAAATATACATCAGATTTTTTTTCTAAAAACTTATAAGATGAAATACCACTCTTTCCTAAACCATAAATTAATATTTTTTTTCTTAAAAAAATATTACTAAATATTTTCATTATCTTAATTTTAAGGTAGCTAAACCAATCATTGCTAAAATGATAGAGATAATCCAAAACCTAATTACAACTGTAGACTCTGGCCATCCCTTTTTCTCAAAGTGATGATGAATAGGAGCCATTCTAAAAATTCTTTTTCCAGTAAGTTTAAAGGATATTACCTGTACCATTACTGAAACTGCCTCTAGTACAAAAAGCCCACCAGTAATAGCTAAAACAATTTCATGCTTTGTGATAATTCCTACTGCACCTAAAGATCCTCCAAGAGATAATGAGCCTGTGTCACCCATAAAAATTTTAGCAGGCGGAGCATTAAACCATAAGAAACCTAAACAAGAGCCAATAATTGCACCACAAAAAATTGCTACTTCACCTGTTCCTTCTATGTAGGGAATTTGTAAATAATTTGAAAATACAATGTTTCCAGTAACATAACTTATAAAAGCAAAACATGCTGCAACTAATATTACAGGTACTGTTGCTAAACCATCTAATCCATCAGTAAGATTAACAGCATTAGATGAACCTATTATTACGAAAATAGCAAATGGTATAAAAAACCATCCAAGGTTCACTATCAAATTTTTAAAAATGGAAAATATAAATTATTTAAATCTTGATAATCGTTTAAATAAACAAACAAACTAACACCAATAATTGCTAAAATTATTTGAGAAATTATTTTAAACTTTGAAGAAATTCCTGATGAGTTACTATTTTTGATCTTCTTAAAGTCATCATATGCTCCTAACAAACCAAAAGTAATTGCTATGTAGACACAAAATAAAATATTAATATTTGATAAATCTGCCCAAAATATTACTGATACCAATAAGCCGGATAAAATTATTAAACCTCCCATTGTAGGTGTACCAATTTTTTTAACTATATGATCCTCAGGTCCATCGTCTCGGATTGGATTTAAAATTTTTTGTTTTGAAAAAAATTTTATAAAAGGACCTCCAATAATTAGCACAATAACCAATGAGGTAAAAAAAGATAAACCTGTTCTAAAAGTTAAATATTTAAATACATTTAAAAAACTAAAAGTATCAACAAAATTTAATAAAAATTGATAAAGCATTAATGCAATCCTTTCAGATCTTTTACTATGTCGTTGAAACCTGTCGCAAGTGAGGCTTTAATCATTAAATAATCATTATTATTTAAATCTTTTCTAATAAATTCAATAATTTGAGAATTGTTCAATAAAATCTTGCCTTTTTTGGCTTTTGAGATATTTGCAAATATTATAGATGCCATTTTACCTTTAACAAATACCTTATCTATCTTGGTTTGATTAATTATTGGGGCAATAGATTCATGAAGTTTTTTAGAATGACTACCTAACTCTAACATGTCACCAATCAATAGATATTTATTTGATTTTTTTGAGTTTATTTTATCAAAATTTTTTATTGCCGATTTTAATGAGAGAGGATTTGAATTATAACTTTGATCAATTAAATTAATTTTTTTATTATCGATTTTTACTACAGAATGATCTCCCCTTCCCCCCGGAATTTTGAAATTGAGAAAAATATTTTCATTAAGTTTAAATATATTTTTATAAATACTAATAACTGCTAAAGCAGAAAGAGTATTATATAAATTGTTTTGAAAATCGTTGGATAACGTAAAATTCTTTTTTTTATTATTTAATCTAATATTAATTTTAAATTTTTTTCCAAAGGGCTTTACATTAATTAATTTAATATCTGATTTCTGACTTTTAATTCCAAAAGATACTACTTTAATATTATTTTCTGTGGCAATTTTTTTGTGTAATTGAAAAAAGCTGTCATCTGCATTTAATACAATATAACCATTAGGTTTTATATTGTTTATTATTTCAGATTTTGCCAAAGCAATTTGTTTAATATTTTTAAAATTTTTGGCATGTGCATGAGTTATATTTGTTATCACACCAACATTTGGTTTTATTACTTTTGACAAATAATCGATTTCACCTTTTTTATCCATTCCAATTTCTAAAATTCCAAATTCATCATTTTGTTTTAAATTAAAAAGACTTAAAGGAACTCCAAATTTATTGTTATAAGATTTTGGAGAAATACTTACTTTTGAAATTTTACTCAATGCATTACCCAACAATTCTTTAAGTGTAGTTTTTCCGCAACTACCTGTGATAGCTATAATATTTGTATCAATACTTTTTCTAAAAGTTTTTGAAATATCTGTTAAGAATCTTAAAGTATTTTTTACTTTGATTTGTCGACTTTTATTTAATTTATATTGAATTTTATTTACTACAGCTAACGATGCTTTTCTATTGAATGATTGTGAAACATATTTATTACCATCTTTTTTTTTTCCTCTAATAGCAAAAAAAATATCATTTTTAGTAACTTCTTGAGAATTAATCCTTGCTGTTTTTAAAGATATGGAAGCAGAAAATTTTTTAATTTTAGCTGCCTCTTTAACAACATTTAATTTTAAATTATCTGATAAATTATTATTTTTATGCTTAATAGCATTTAGAATTACCTTTCTATCTGAAAAGAAAATTTTCTTATTTCTAATATCTTGCGTTTTTTCATGGCCTTTCCCAGCAACTAACAAAATATCACCTGAATTCAAATTATAAACAGCTTTCGTTATTGCTATTGCTCTATTAGATATTTCAAGAATTCTTTTTTTTTTTTTAATTCCCTTTTTTATATCTCTTATTATTTTTTGAGGATTTTCAAATCTAGGATTATCATTTGTAAGAATTATACTATCTGCAAAATCAACAGCTATTTTACCCATTTTTGATCTTTTATTTTGATCCCTATTTCCCCCACAACCAAATAGAACTGTGATTGTTTTATTAGGAAATTGTTCTTTAAGATTTAGAAGACACGTTTTTAGAGCATCAGGGGTATGAGCATAATCAAGAATTACTTTTGATTGATTTTTAATTTTACCAATTTTTTCAAACCTTCCCTCAACTGGTTTTAAATTTGTAATTGTATCTAAAATTTTATCTAAACTAATACCGCTGTGTTTTGCTGCAATTATTGCCATCAAAACATTTTTTAATTGTATTTTTCCAATTAAATTTAAATTTATATCCCTAATTGAGCTATTTAATTTAATTCTAATAAATTGACCCTCTCCTTTAAAATTATGAGATAAAAGCTCTAGATTATTTTTCTTATCATTTAGTGTATGCAATTTTAATTTCTTATTAATAGTAATTTTTTTTATTTTTTTAAACTCTGGTATTAATTGATCTGTAATTACATTACCTCTTTTTTGGATAAGGTTTTCAAATAAATAAAGTTTTGCTTTTAGATAATTTTTTAAATTTTTATGATAATCAAGATGATCTTGAGATAAATTAGTAAATATACCCGAATTAAACTTCAAACCATCTAATCTATTTTGTTTTAAACCATGACTTGAGGCTTCCATAATTACATTTTCTATTTTTTGAGATTTTAACTTACTCAAAATTTTAGCCAATTTAATTGGATCTATTGTGGTATTAGATAAGTTTAAATTAATTCTTTTTGATTTAACACCTAATGTGCCAATTGAAGCACTTTTTTTATTATTTAATTTTAATATTTGATAATAAAAATCTGCAACTGATGATTTTCCGTTTGTACCAGTAACTGCAATTAAATTTTTTGGTTTTTTATTGTAAATTTTAAAAGCAGTTTCAGCTAATAATTTTCTTACATTATTTGTATAAATATACAAAATTCCATTCTGGAATTGATTTATTTTTTTTTCAGTTACAATAATTTTAGATCCTTTTTTAATTGCTTTAGGAATAAATTCATTACCATCAATACTATTTCCTTTAATTGCAAAAAAAATATTATTTTTTTTAATACTCTTCGTGTCAAATGAAATTCCTGAAAAAGAAAAGTTTTTATAGTTTTTATTAATGTTATGAAAGTAGTTTCCTAGAAGCATAATTAATTAACCTCTATATATTTTGTGGCTAAAATAGGCCCAATTCTATCTATGACTTTTCCAGCTACTTCTACTGAGGTCCAGCCAGCAGTATTATAAAGTGTACCCTTCCAGCCTCCTTTTCGATGTCTATACTTATAATAATAATCTTTAGATTTTTTTGGAGTATCTAGCATTACAACAAAAACAAATTGTGGATTTGATGTGGGAAAGATGGAAGCAAAAGTATTTATTTTTGCCTCAGAATATGCTCCTCCATCAGGTTGATCGGCAGTTCCTGTTTTTCCACCAATCTCATAATTTTGAACATCTGCAAATTTAGCTGTCCCTTCCTCAGTATTTACAATTTTTCTTAAAGCGCTAACAACTTGTTCTGAAATACCTCTGTTTAATATTCTTTTATTTTTTTTATTAAAATTATTTTCTTTATAAATTAATGTTGGCTTAATTTCATAACCACCATTTGATAGAACAGAATAACCTTTTGCTAATTTAAGAATCGTAGTTGCTATTCCATGTCCAAAAGAAGCTGTAGCCAATCTGCATTTTCCAAAATCATAATTTTTTTGAGGAGCGACTTCTTCAATATCAAAATCAATATCACTTAACACGCCAACATTTTCTAAAAATAATTTAAATTTTTCTGAGCCAACTTTTTGGGCAATTTTTACTGATCCTATATTTCCAGATCTAACTAAAATTTGCTCTGCAGTTAAATTTGATGGGATTTCATTGTCGTACTCACCTATTCTGTATTTGTCACATTTAATCGATTTGGGTAAATCTAAAAATTCTGTCTCTGGTTTAATTACCTTTTCATTTAAGGCACTAGCAAAAGTAAATGCTTTAAATACAGACCCAAGTTCATATGTTCCTTTAGTTACCCTATTAATATAATTTACATCTGTAATATTTTGTCTTTCATTTGGATTAAAATCTGGCAAAGAAACTAATGATAAAATATTGCCATTATTAACATCCATTAAAATAGCTGCACTACCTTTGCTTTTAAAAATTTCCTGATATTTAATTAATTCTTTTCTAATTAAAAATTGAATATCTTTATCTAAGGTAAGTTTAATTGACTCTTTTGATTTTCTAAGTTCATCGTTTAACGATTTTTCTAATCCAGAAATACCATTATTATCATTATCTATCTGGCCTAAAACGTGACTAAAAAGATTTTTTTGTGGATACATTCTTAAAACTCTTTCTTCTGGAACTAAAGATTTGTCCCCTAGTTTCATTATTTTTTCATAATTTTCCTCTGAAATTTTTTTCTCTAAATAAAAAAATTTCTTAGTTTTTATTTTTTTTTTAATTTCATCAAAATTTTTATCAGGAAAAATAATATTTAAACTTAGAAGTAATTTTTTTTCATTGATTATATCTGAAGTTTTTAAACCAATATCAATCGATTTAACTGTCTTGGCTAAATAATTTCCATTAATATCTATGATGTCTGCTCGATAAAGCTGATTTTTAGATCCAGGAAAATTATTGATTTTTTCTAATTTACTCTTTCGTGAACCTAAGTGAAATAGATGTATTGTATAAATTAAATATATAACAAAAAAAACAAAGAAAATAAAAGCTACTCGATTAAATTGAATATTTAATCCATTTTCTTTTTTCTTAAATGTAAAATCACTTTTATAGTCTTCTATAGTTAATTTCGATTTATTATCAGCCATTACTCTCTAATAATTTTAAAGTTTTGGATTTTGTTTACATCATTTGAAATATTGTAGACTTTTATGTCATTTATATTTTTTTGAATTAACTCATCTTCAAAATATTGAGACTGATATTCAAGTAACTTTTCTGAGGAACTCAAATAATCATACTCCAAGGATACATTTTCAAATTCAGTCTTTAAAATTCTAATATTCTCTTTTGCTGTAAATATTTCATCTTCAATCTGTTTAGTAGTATTTTTAATTATTGCAGTTGATAGGATCAAAAAAAAAATCACTAATGCTAAAACAAACTTTTTCATAGTTTGTCTCCATAATTTTCAATTTCTATGTAATTTCTAAATTGCTCTTCTATATCGGTATCAAAATTATAAAAATCCGTTTTTTTAATCACATATCTAAATTTAGCAGATCTAGATGATGGATTTTCATTCACTTCCTCATCGGAGGGTGTTACTGGTTTTTTTTGAATTAAATTAAACAGTGTATCTACTTGTTCAATAACCGGGCTATATCGTGAAATACTTTTATTTTCAGAAAGACTTTTAAAAAAATATTTTACTATTTTATCCTCTAAAGAGTGAAATGTAACTACTCCCAAAACTCCACCTTTTTTTAAAACTTTAGTGGCATTAACAAGTCCAAAAATTAGCTCACTTATTTCTTTATTTACAAATATTCTAAGAGCCTGAAAAACCTTGGTCGCATTATGAACTTTAAAATTTTTTCTTTTTTTTGATTTATCAATAATCTCGACTAAAGATTTATTGTCAATTTGATTTTTAGATCTTTCTTTAACGATATTTCGTGCAATAAATTTTGCCTCTTTTTCGTCTCCAAAAAATTTAAAAATTTTTTCTAATTCTTTTTCATTGAGTTTGTTAATTACATCTTCTGCTGAACAACTATTTAATCCTAACTTCATATTTAATTTACCACTGGCATCGAATGATAATCCTTTTTTTGGATCTTTTATTTGAGTATAAGAGTAACCAAGATCAAAAATTACACCTCTTATATTTTCATTTTTTAGCTTTAAATTACTTAATTGACTAAATTTTATATTTTTAAAAATAAATCTATCTTTAAAGTTTTCTTTTAATTGATTGGCAATTTTTTCACTCTCTATGTCTCTATCAATAGCTATTACTTTTGTATTTTTAAAATCTAAAATTTTTTTGGAATAACCACCTTGACCGAAAGTACAATCGATAAATGTGCCACCATGTTGAGGGGAAATAACGCTAATAATTTCTTTTAGCAGTACCGGATAATGCTTTTGCATTTTTGGTACTATGGTGGCGTCCATTTATCTCTTGGAAGACCATTAATTTTTTTGTCTTCTTAAGAATGCTGGTATCTCAAGATCATCTTCTTCCTCTTCATCTGAATTCAATAAATCTTCAGGGCTTGAGTTATCAGATTCTGAACTAAATAAATCTGGTGCATCTGAGTCAACTCCGAATTCTTTTAAATCATTAGAGGTTTCTTCTTCTTTGTTAATATCTTGATGATCTTCATGGTTAGTTTCCATAGCTTCTTGAGTGAAAGATTTCTCCATTTCATTAACTGAACTATCCTGAACTATGCTCTCACTTTCCGTGCTAGTATTTTGAAAAATTTCTTCATTCATCATTTGATTATTAGAACTTTCAGTTTGTTGTTCTTGGATAATTTCATTTTCAAGCTTTAAAGCATTGGCACCATGTGTAATTGGATTTGATGATGTAGTATTTGAAAAATTAAATGATTGAGAGGAACCCATGTTGGAAAAATCAGAGTAACCTGGGTTACGATTCTGAATTCGATGAACCATGTTTACAACAGATTTTGACTCAGGCTGCTGACCATCCAAAGAAGTAGCAACAATTGAAACTCTCATTTTTCCATCTAGTTCTGTGTCGGTGATTGCACCAATAATTAACTCTGCCTCTGGATCTACTTCTGCTCTAACTTTATTAACAGCTTCGTCAACTTCAAAAAGTTTAAGATCTTTACCACCTGTAATATTTACTAATAAACCTTTTGCACCTTTTAAAGTATAGTCATCTATTAATGGATTACTAATTGCCATTTCTGCAGCTTTTAGAGCTCTGCCTTCTCCTTCTGCTTCTCCTGTTCCCATCATGGCTTTACCCATTGCTGCCATAACTGTTTCAACGTCGGCAAAATCTAAATTAATTAAACCAGGTCTAACCATTAAATCAGTTATACTTTGAACACCATGCATCAAAACATTATTTGAAAGGTTAAAAGACTCTTCAAAAGTTGTCTGTTCATTTGCTATTTTGAATAGGTTTTGATTTGGTATAACAATAATTGTATCAACATGTTTTCTTAATTCTTCCAACCCTTGTTGTGCTCTTCTCATTCTAGAGGGGCCTTCATATAGAAATGGAAGAGTCACAACTCCTACAGTTAGTATGTTCAATTCTTTAGCAGCTCTTGCGATGACATGAGCAGCACCGGTACCTGTTCCACCACCCATACCGGCTGCAATAAAAACCATATTTGCACCTTGAAGTGTGTTTACTATTTCATTTAAAGATTCGTCTGCTGCGGCTTGTCCTATGTCAAGTTTTGCACCTGCTCCTAAACCTTTTGTTAAATTTAAACCAATTTGAATTCTTGTTTTTGCTTTACTTAATTTTAAATCTTGAGCATCAGTATTGACAGCAATAAATTCTACTCCTTGAAGATTATTTTCAATCATTTCATTAATTGCATTTCCGCCTGCTCCACCAACTCCCAACACTAGTAACCGTGGTTGAAGCTCTTTAATTTCTGGTGCCTTAAAGTTAATTGTCATCTTATTTCCCCTCGTTGTTGTTTAAGTGTTTTTCCCATTTAAGACTTGCTCGATTTATATTTGCTTTTTTTCTTGCTGATGTCTTAAATTTTTCAAATGCTGCTGGTTCCCATATTTGGAATGTTTGACCTTGACCAACAAATAATATGCTATTTTTGATTTTTGCATGTTTTAATAATTTTGATGAAAGTGAAATTCTACCTTCGCTATCAAATTGTAAATTAGTACTTTCTGCTAATATTGATGTAGCAAAGTAATCTCTTTTCTCCTCAAAAGGATTTAAGGAGTCAATTGCTGAAGAAATTTTTTCAATTCTATCTTGAGAACATGCTTCTATTGAAAAGTTGTTAAATGAGGGATAACAAATAACACCATTGTAACCTAAGTTAGATAAATGTGACCTAAAACTAGCAGGCACAGATACTCTCCCTTTTTTGTCTAATTTGTTTTCGTATGTTGATAAAAACATAAAACATAAATTCTGTTATTCCCATATATGGGAATTTATGGGATATTATGGGTTTTGCAACTGTACGTCAATACCTATTATTTTAGTACTCTTATTGTTTTAGTAAGAAAAGAATAGACACAGATACTTCAATTGAGAACAAACTCAGAAATTTATAGTGATATTTTGATTTAAAGTGCCAGATAAACTGTAAGCCGGGTTCTGTCATTTAAACCTATCATTTGTCTAGGCTTAAGATCACTCTTAAGCTCAAGCAACTAACCCTGATGACTAGCCAAGGACGGCTTTTAGTTTTCAACAATGTCATCTCTACTTAGTCTTGCTCCCAGTGGGGTTTTCCAGCGTTCATTGTTACCAATAGAACCGGTGCGCTCTTACCACACCTTTTCACCCTTGCCATGTTATGGCGGTTTATTTTCTGTGGCACTATCCCTAGGGTTTCCCCCGCCAGGTATTACCTGGCACTGTGTCCTTGTAGAGCCCGGACTTTCCTCTTTTATATTAATTAAAGCGATAAGTCATTTATCTGGCATCTACAATTTATTCCTTATATTATAATTTTTCAAGAAAAATTATAAAAATTTTTTTATGAGGTTTTTGCTTATAATTAAGCACTCTTTATCAACAATGCCATTTATTAAGTCTTGCCTAAATCTCATTTGAAAAACTGTTGTAAGTTTTTTTAAGTAATTAATATTTTTTTTACCAAAATTTTTTGAATAACCAATTTTATACAAATTTTTATAAAAATTTTTTTTTTCTATAAGTGATGTTGCTTTATTTCTATTCTTAACAAGTGTTTTTGAATTTAAATTATGCCATTCACCTATTTGTTTTTTAAACAAATTTTTCCACGGAAATTTTTCTCCTGGATCTTTTTTTCTATCTGGAGATACATCAGAATGGCCCAAAATAAACTTAGATTTGATCTTATATTTTTTAATTAAAAATTTAGTTAATTTCAAAACTGATCTTATTTGTTTTTTATTGAAATATTCATATTTATTGTCATGACCTGAATTGCTAATTTCTATACCAATAGAATTTTTATTTAAAAATTTGTATTTTTTCCAAGATGAAAAACCTGCATGCCAAGCAACATATAAATCTGGAACTAAAGTTAATATTTCACCATTTTTTTTAATAAAGTAATGGCTGCTTACTTTAGAATTGAAACTAGTTAATCGATTAATTGCATCATTCTCTCTTTTCATACCAGTGTAATGAAAAATAATAAATTTGATATCACCTAAATTCCTTTTTTTTTTATTAAAATTTGGTGAATAATTAAGAGTTGTATTCATAATCATAACAAAGACAAATTATGGCGTTTTATAAACACTTTATAGACAATATTTTATATTAATTGTTATTTTACAAACATTAACAATATAATATAATACATAACATGTTTAAAAAACTGGCTATAATCATTTTTTCTACTTTTTTGTTATCATGGAATGCAAATGCAGGGTCAGATGGTGACTTAAAATTAAAAAACGAGAATCAAACCAAAGAAGTTAAAGATTGTTTCGAAAAGTTAAATAGAGCAACATTTGCATTTAATCAGGGTCTAGATAAAGCTGTTATAAAACCAATAGCAGAAAGTTTTAGAGATCTTCCGGATCCAATTCAAAGAGGAACTAGTAATGCTGTTAAGAACTTGTCAACTCTAGTAACAATACCTAACAACGTATTACAGGGAGATGTTAAAACTGCATTAATAAATACTGGGAGATTAGTTATTAATACAACAGTTGGATTATTGGGCACTATTGATGTTGCAAATAAAATGGGTTTTCCTAAATATGTTAAAGAAGATTACGGGCAGACTTTAGGAGCCTGGGGCGTTGGTCCAGGATGTTACGTTGTGCTTCCAGTTCTAGGACCATCGACTTTAAGAGATACCGCAGGTTCTTTTGTAAATGTTATGGGTGGAGACCCCTGGTATAACGCTTCTGTGCACGGTAATAATGAATTTTTAAGCGAAGGTCTGTACATAACATCAAAAGCTGTGAGTGGAATTGATTTTAGAGCAGATAATATTGAGTCATTTGAAAATCTTGAAAAAAATTCTATCGACTTTTATGCCTCTGTAAGAAGTTTATACACGCAAGATAGAGAAAATAAGATTAAGAATAATCAAAGAGGAAATATAGAAGTTTTTTATAATGACGAAGAAGACTGGGAAGAAGTAGAAAATAAATAAATCAAAAATTGTTAAATAATGAAGAAAACTATAGTAATTTTAATTTTATATTTTTTAAATTTAAGTTCAGCTTATTCAATTGCGCCTGATGTATTTGTTCAGTCAACTGTAAATAGAGCCTCTCAAATTTTATCAAAAAATATTTCTAAAGAGGAAAAAATAAATGAACTTAAATCTATAGCATCAGAAACAGTGGATATTAAAGGTGTTGGTTTTTACTCTCTTGGTTCAGCTAGAAAAGTTTTAAATGATGAACAAAAAGAACAATTTTTTCAGTTATTTGAAAAATATTTTTTAAAAAGTTTTTCAAGTAGATTAGCTGAATATACAAATCCAAAAATTGAGGTTTATGGAAAAAAGGTAATAAATGAAAATTACACAATTGTTAATAGCATCTTAGTTAGTACATCTGAAAGACCTGAGATAAAAATTGATTGGAGAATTTATACTAAAAATCCAGATAATCCATTAATCAGAGATCTTATTATTGAAGGATTAAGTCTTGCCAGAACCCAGAAAGAAGAATTCTCTTCAATTTTAAATTCTAACGATGGAAATATAAATGCATTATTCAAAGTATTAGAAGATTTTTATACTCGTTAAAATTTGGTGGGCCCGCCAGGACTCGAACCTGGGACCAATACATTATGAGTGTACTGCTCTAACCAACTGAGCTACAGGCCCAAAACTAGTATTTAGTTACATCATTTTTTTACAGTTAGCAATTATAGATAATAGATTATGGTGGGCCGTGTTGGTTACGCTCCAACTACCCCTGCAATGTCAATGCAGTACTCTACTATTGAGCTAACGGCCCATTAAAGCTTAATTTTCTAAAAAACTTTTTAATTGTTTTGATCTGCTAGGATGTTTTAATTTTCTTAAAGCTTTAGCTTCAATTTGTCTTATCCTTTCTCTTGTAACTGAGAATTGTAAACCAACCTCTTCTAATGTATGATCAGTATTCATACCAACTCCAAATCTCATTCTTAGCACTCTTTCCTCTCTAGGTGTCAATGTTGATAAAATCTTAGTTGTGGCTTCACCCAGATTTGATTTAATTGCTTGTTCCAAAGGTGCTAAAGCTTTTGTATCCTCAATAAAATCTCCTAGACTGCTATCTTCTTCATCACCCACTGGTTTTTCCAAAGATACTGGCTCTTTTGATATTTTTAAAACTTTTCTGACTTTATCTAATGGCATTCTAAGTTTTTGAGCTAGTTCCTCAGGTGTTGCCTCTCTACCAAACTCACTTAATATTAATCTTTGAGTTCTTACAATTTTATTTATTGTTTCAATCATATGAACTGGAATCCTAATAGTTCTAGCTTGGTCTGCAATTGATCTCGTTATAGCTTGCCTAATCCACCAAGTAGCATAAGTTGAAAATTTATAACCTCTTCTATATTCAAATTTATCTACTGCTTTCATTAGACCTATATTTCCCTCTTGAATTAGATCCAGAAACTGAAGTCCTCTGTTTGTATATTTCTTTGCAATAGAAATAACTAACCTTAAGTTGGCTTCAACCATTTCCTTTTTTGCAATTCTAGACTCTTTTTCACCTTTTTGAATTCTGCTAACTAATTTTTTAAACTCAGTTACTGAAATTCCAAGTTTATGACTAATCTCAACTAATCTTTCTCTAATATTTTTAAATTCTTCCTTATTTTTTGTAAAAAACTTCTTCCAAATAGAATTGGTATCCAAAAATTTTTTAAGGTTTGGATTTATTTCATTTCCAACATAAAATTTTACAAATTCGTTCCTTTGTATATTATCATTCATTGCTAGTCTCAAAAGATTACCCTCTAAAGAAATAATTTTTTTATTATCAGCATAATGTTTTTGTACAAGTTCCTCTAAAACTGACGGAGATAATTGTAGAGATTTGATATTTTCTAAAATATCATTTACAATTTTTTCATAACCTTTTTCTTTAGCGTTTGAAAAAATTTGAGAGTTCAAGACACAATTTAACTTTTCGTTTTGGTACTTTATTAATTTTGTATACTCCTTTGTTAGAATATTTATTGTTTTAAGAACCTTTGGCTTTATCTCTGATTCCATTGCGGCCAAAGTTGGATTAAAATCATCTTCTTCATCTGAAGAATTCTCTTCTTTGTCTGTTTCTCCAGCATTTTTTTGTTTTGCACTTGGTCCTGTTGTTTCATCTTCCATATAATTTGTATCAATATCAATTATCTCTCTTACTAGAATTTCATCATTCTGAAGCTTGCTGTTCCATTCAAAAAACTGCTGAGCAGTTATTGGACTCTGTGAAAGGGCAATCAGCATTACATCCTTTCCTGCTTCAATTCTTTTTGCTATTGCGATCTCTCCCTCTCTAGAAAGTAATTCAACCCCTCCCATTTCTCGTAAATACATTCTGATTGGATCGTCGCTCTTTTCAATTGTTTTACCTTCTTCTTTGTTTGAGTTTTCTTTTTTTCTTAAAACTTTAAAATCAGATTTTTTTGCTACTAAAACAATTTTTTCATCTAAAATATGTATGAATGCTTGTGATAAATTTTCTTCAGATAAATTTCTCTTTCCTAAAGATTTGGTTAATTCTTCATAAGTAATGAAACCTCTATGAGTTCCCCTACCCATAAGTCTAGCAAATGATTTTGTAATAATTCTTTCCACGATAATTTGAATTAAGAAGTCTTATATAATGTCAATTATATAAAAATCTATTATTAATTTAGTCAGTTTAGTTGAGATTTTGCTTTTTTTTGAGCTCTTTTAACTCATTAAATGTAGACTCACTCATATCCAGAGAAAACTTCGATTCTAATTCCTGAATTCTGAACTCAAGATCATAATTCATTAAATCTCGAGAGATGTCCTCTAATAATTCAATTATTTTTTGATCATCGTCAGATTGATTTTTTAGAATATGTTTGATTGGAGCGAATTTGTTTATTTTTTCTATTAATTGATCATCCAAATTGAGATCTTGAATTGTGATTTGTGTGTCAGATTTTAATTTTTTGACAATCATCTCAAATATTTTTTTATTTAACTCAGTAAATAATTTAATATTTTCAATTAAGTGAATATTTGCTTGCAACAAATCTAATTTGTTTATGACCAAATATAATAAGGAAAACTCTTTTAATTCAACACCAGTCAAAGACTGACTCTCTTGAAAATATTTTTTTGTACTTTCTAAAGATTTTGTTTTTTTTGAATAAAATCTTTTATTATTTTGGTTGGAATGAGGGGTTAACTCAGCAATTTTTTCTAAAAAATACTCTAAAACATATTTTTTTATAAAATCATCTTTAATTGTGTTTGCTATTCCTCTTAGTTTTTTCTCAAAAATAGCCATCGATGATGGGTTATTTTTAGTTTGTTTTTTATAATGAATAAAAATAAATTGATGAATAGATAATTTAGATTTCTTTGTAAATTCTATAAAATTAGCTTTACCATTTTTATTCACATAACTATCTGGATCTTCTTTATCTGGCAGAAATAAAAATGAAATTTGCTTTTCAGGTTTCAGTTCTTTAATTGAATTTTCAGCAGCTCTAACAGCAGCTTTATATCCACTTTCATCACCATCAAAGCAAATTATAATATCATCAAAAAATTGGTTTAAAGTTGAAATTTGCTTTTCAGTTAAAGATGTACCAAGGTTTGCTACCACATTATCAATTCCATTTTTGCTGAGACCTACAACATCCATGTATCCTTCAACTAGATAAATGTGATCAATTTTATTAGAAAATTTTCTTGCTAGTTCCAAATTATATAAATTTGAACCTTTTTTAAAAAAATGTGTTTCAGGTGAATTTATATATTTAGCTAAGTAATCTAAATTTTCAATTATCCTTCCACCTAAAGCTATTGGTTGGCCTGAAATATTATTAATTGGAAATATTAATCGACCTCTAAATCTTTCGACATAAATTTTATTTTTCTCATCGAAATAGAATAAACCAGTTTCTACTAAAGTTTGTTCATTATGGTCTTTTTTTAATTTTTCAAAATAATTTGGATTTTTTTCTATGTATCCTATTTTAAATCTTTTTACTTCATCTTTACCTAGCGATCTATTTTTTAAGTAATATCTAGCAATAGAATAATTTTCATTTCTCAAAAGTTCATTGTGATAAAAATCTACATAATTACTGTAAATAGATTTATACTCATTCCATTTTTTCTCTCTTTCTTTATCTTGTTTTGAAAACATATAAGGTTGCATACCTGCTAATTGCGCTAAAAATTTAACGGCCTCACCAAACTTAAAATTTTGAGTTTTCATTACAAAATCAAAAATATTGCCGTGTTCAGAAGTTGCAAAACAGTGATAAAATTCTTTTTCATCATTTACTGTAAATGAAGGTGTTTTTTCATTCTTGAAAGGTGATAAACCCACAAATTCTTTACCTCTTTTTTTTAAAGAGACTGTTTTTGATACTACTGTTGAAACTTTCAACCTGTTTTTAATTTCATCAAGATACTCCTTTGGATATTTCATTATTTGCTTAACAATTCTCTAATCAATGATCCTGCTTTTGAAAAATCTATTTCGTCTGCATGAGTTTTTTTGAGTTCACCCATAACTTTTCCCATATCTTTTAATGAACTTGCTCCAATTTTTGAAATAACATCTCCACAAATTTTCTTTGTTTCTTCTTCACTAAGCTGCTTTGGTAAAAAGCTTGTTAAAATATTGTATTCATTTTGTTCAACTTCTAAAAGGTCGTTTCTATTATTTTTTTTATAAATATCTATCGATTCGGCACGCTGCTTAACCATTTTTTTCAAAAGTTTCTTAATATCTTCATCATCAGTCTCCTTTTTATTAGGGCCTGATCTGTTAACAATGTCTAAATCCTTAATTGAAGATAATATTAACCTATAGGTTGATATTTTATTTTTATCTTTAGATTTAAGAGCATTTTTATATTCGTTTTCGATAGTCTGTTTTAATGACATAATTTTTTAATCTACTTTAAAGAAAAAATTCTTCAAAAGAAAAATTGTTTTTTTACAATTTTATATTACATCTCTGTTGCGATAATAAAGCAATTATTGTATTAACCTTTAACTCATGAGTTGTAATTGATCAAAAAAGCAAAAAAAACTAACTCAAAAATAAAATCACAAATCAATACAGGCATTTTAGTTCTTGAAAATAAAAAAGTATTTAAGGGAATTGGAATTGGATACCAAGGAGAAGCTACGGGGGAAGTTTGCTTTAATACATCCTTAACAGGGTATCAAGAAATCATTTCTGATCCTTCGTATGCGGGTCAAATTATTAATTTTACATTTCCTCATATTGGAAATGTTGGAACTAATAAAGAAGATCATGAATCTGATAAAATATGGGCCAAAGGAGTAATAATTAACTCAGAAATAACGTACCCCTCAAACTATAGGTCTTTTCTGCATCTAGATGCTTGGCTTAAAAAAAACAAAATTGTTGGAATTACTGGCTTAGATACAAGAAGCCTAACAAACTTTATAAGAGATAAAGGGGCACCTAAGGGAACAATATCTTATTCAAAAAATGGAAAATTTAATATTAGTAAACTAACTAATAATACAATTAAATGGAGTGGATTAAAAAATTTAGATCTTGCACAGGTAGTTTCAACTAAGAAAAATTATACTTGGAGAGGTCTTCAGACCTGGAAAAAAAATAAAGGATATAAAAAAAATAATAAAAATTTATTTCATGTAGTTGCAGTTGATTATGGAATAAAAAAAAATATATTAAGATATTTGTCTGACTTCAACTGCAAGGTTACTGTTGTTTCTTGCAAAACAAATGCACAAGAAATACTAAGTCTGAAACCAAATGGAATTTTTTTATCCAACGGACCAGGAGACCCAGCTGCGACAGGGAAGTATTCAATTGCTATAATTAATGAACTTATAAAAAATAATTTACCTATATTTGGTATTTGTTTAGGTCATCAGATTTTGGCTTTAGCTTTAGGTGGTAAAACAAAGAAAATGAAACTTGGTCATAGAGGAGCAAATCACCCTGTTAAAAATTTAATTCATGATAATGTTGAGATAACTAGTCAAAATCACGGATTTGAAGTAGTTAAAGAAACATTACCAAAAAATATTGAGGTCACACATAAATCTTTATTTGATAACAGTATTGAAGGTATCAAATTAAAAAATAAACCTGTCTTTTCAGTTCAATATCATCCAGAGTCTAATCCTGGACCTCAAGATAGTGTTTATTTGTTTCAAGAATTCATTAACAACATGAAAAAAAATGCCAAAAAGAAAAGATATTAAAAAAATTTTAGTCGTCGGTGCTGGTCCAATAATTATAGGACAAGCATGTGAATTTGATTATTCAGGAACGCAAGCTTGTAAAGCTCTTAAAGATGAGGGTTATAAAGTAATCTTAATAAACTCAAATCCTGCAACAATTATGACTGATCCGGATGTTGCGGATAAAACTTACATTGAACCAATTACACTAGATGTATTAGAAAAAATTCTCAAAAAAGAAAAACCAGATGCAATTCTACCAACAATGGGCGGGCAAACTGCACTTAACCTTGCAATGGAAGCAGAGAAAAAAGGAATATTAAAAAAATACAAAATAGAATTGATCGGAGCAAATTCTAAAGCAATTTCTAATGCCGAGGACAGAAAGAAATTTAGAAAAAATATGATTGATATTGGTTTAGATTTGCCGAAATCTGAGATAGTCAATAACAATAATCAAGCATCAAAAGTATTAAAAAAAATTGGATTACCAGCAATCATAAGGCCTGCGTTTACACTTGGTGGACTTGGTGGAGGAATAGCTAAAACTAAAAAAGATTATATAAAGATAGTTAAAAATGGATTACACGAGTCTCCTGTAAGTCAAGTGCTTGTAGAGGAATGTTTGGAAGGTTGGAAAGAATTTGAGATGGAGGTAGTAAGAGATAAGAAAGATAACTGCATCATTATTTGCTCAATTGAAAATATAGATCCAATGGGAATTCATACTGGTGACTCTGTAACGATTGCACCAGCTCTTACTCTTACAGATAAAGAATACCAAGTAATGAGAAATGCTTCTATTGCGTGTTTAAGAAAAATTGGAGTTGAAACTGGAGGATCAAATGTTCAATTTGCTATCAACCCTAAAAACGGTCGAATGGTTGTCATTGAAATGAACCCACGAGTATCTAGATCATCGGCACTTGCATCTAAAGCTACAGGATTTCCAATTGCAAAAGTGGCTGCAAAATTAGCAGTTGGCTATACTCTAGATGAATTAAAAAATGAAATAACTAAGGTTACACCTGCATCATTTGAACCAAGTATAGATTATGTTGTAACTAAAATTCCAAGATTTACATTTGAAAAATTTTCTACATCTCCTGCAACCCTAGGAACCTCTATGAAATCAGTAGGTGAAGCAATGTCAATAGGAAGAAACTTTAAAGAATCTTTACAAAAGGCGCTTGTATCTCTTGAAACTGGTTTTTCAGGTTTAGACAGAATTTTTGATTTAAATAAAAAACAAATTGAAAAGAAACTTAAAGAAACTATTCCAAATAAGATATTACTAGTCGCTGAAGCAATTAGAAAAAAAATAGATTTAAATAGAATATATAATTTATCTAAAATTGATCCTTGGTTTTTAGAACAAATTAAGGAAATAGTAGATTGTGAAAAACAGTTAAAAACTAAAGGACTCCCTAGGAATTTTGTAGAATTTAATAGAATAAAATCAATAGGATTTTCAGATAAAAAACTTTCGGAATTAACTAAAACATCTGAAGAAATTGTCAGAAGAAAAAGATCGGCGCTTAAAATACTTCCAGTTTATAAAAAAGTAGATACTTGTGCAGCTGAATTCAAATCTTTCACTCCTTATATGTACTCAACTTACCAAAGAAATTTTTCAATTAAATCAGAATGTGAAGCTGATCCATCCAATAAGAAAAAAATAATTATTCTTGGAGGAGGACCAAATAGAATTGGTCAAGGAATTGAGTTTGATTATTGTTGTTGCCAGGCAAGTTTTTCATTAAAAGACGCAGGTTTTGAGACTATAATGGTTAATTGTAATCCTGAAACAGTTTCAACAGACTATGATACAAGTGATAGATTATACTTTGAACCTTTAAAAGAAGAATTCGTTTTTAACATAATTAAAAAAGAACAAGAAAAAGGAAATCTTATAGGTGTAATAGCTCAATTTGGTGGCCAAACTCCAATTAAACTTGCTAAATTTTTACATGACAACAAACTTCCAATTTTAGGAACGCAATATACCTCTATCGATTTGGCAGAGGATAGAGACCGATTTAGAAGTTTATTAAACAAATTAAAACTAAAGCAGGCAGAGAGTGGAATTGCCAAGACATTTAATCAGGCAATACAAATTGCAGATAAAATAGGATTGCCATTAATGGTAAGACCTTCGTATGTTTTAGGTGGAAGAGCAATGGAAATTGTTCATGAAAAAAATCAGCTTAAGAAATTTGTTGAAGAGGCATTCAAGGTAGCAGAAGAAAATCCAATTTTAATTGATAAATTTATCGATCATGCAATGGAAGTAGATGTGGATGCCATATCAGATGGAAAACAAGTTCATGTTGCAGGTATTATGCAGCATATCGAGGAAGCTGGAATTCATTCAGGAGACTCAGCATGTAGCCTTCCCCCTGTATCTATCAAACCATACCTTCTTAAAGAAATTGAAAATCAAACAAAAAAATTAGCAATAGCATTAAATGTTAAAGGTTTTATGAATATACAATTTGCAATAAAAAAAGATGAAATTTATGTGATCGAAGTTAATCCAAGAGCCAGTCGAACAGTTCCTTTTGTATCAAAAGCAAAAGGTTTGCCTCTAGCTAAAATTGCATCAAGAGTAATGGCTGGTGAAAAATTATCTAAGTTCAATTTAAAGGATAGATCCAAAGGTATGTATGCGGTTAAAGAAGCTGTATTCCCATTTAATAAATTTCCAAATAGTGACTTGTTGTTAGGACCAGAAATGAAATCAACTGGTGAAGTTATGGGATTTGATAAAAATTTTGGAATGGCTTTTGCCAAAAGTCAAATAGCGGCAGCTAACTCATTACCAAAAGAAGGATTGGCTTTTATATCTCTCAAAGATAGTCACAAAGATGAGGGAATATATTTGGCAAAAGATCTTTTAAAACTTAAATTTAAATTATGTGCAACTAAAGGAACTGCTGAATATATTAGAAAACATGGAATGAAATGTAAAATTATAAATAAAGTTAGTAGTGGAACTCCTCATATAGTCGATGTTTTAGACTCAAAAAAAATTGCACTAGTAATAAACACTGGGGGTGGAAATAGTGAACACCGACTAAGTGATGCTATAGCTTTAAGAAGAGCAACATTAAAGAATAAAGTCCCATACTGTACTAATATGTCAACTGCTCAAGCCTGTTTGGAGGCAATTAAATCTCTTAAGACAAAAAGATTAGAGGTTAATTCACTGCAAGATATTTAGTAAATTTTAAACATCAACTATCATTGTATCTTTAGATCCCCCACCTTGTGAACTATTTACAATTGTACTCCCTTTCCTTAATGCAACTCTTGTTAAACCACCAGATGTTACGTAAATAGATTTTCCACTTAACACAAAAGGTCTTAAATCAACATGTCTTGGCTCAATATTGCTTTCAGTAATTGTAGGAAGAGTTGATAAAATTTCTAATGGCTGAGCAATAAATTCTCTTGGTTTACTTTTTATTTTCTGAATCATTTCATCTTTTTCTTTTTTTGATGCTCTTGCACCAATTAAAATACCATACCCTCCAGACGCATTAGCTGGTTTAACAACTAATTTTGAAATGTTTTCAATAACATAATCTCTATCTTTTTTCTCGTGACACAAAAAAGTTTCAACTTGATTTATTTTAGGTTGCTCACCTAGATAATAAACAATCATTTTATTTACATAAGAGTAAATAGCTTTGTCATCTGCTATACCTGTTCCAATTCCGTTTACTATTCCTACGTTTCCTTTTTTCCAACACTTAAAAAGTCCAGGAACTCCAATAAGTGATTCTTTGTAGAATACTTTGGGATCTAAAAAGTTGTCATCCAATCTTCTATATATACAATCTACTTTAAGTTTACCCTTAACAGTTTTCATGTATACAATATCATTTTCCACGAACAAATCTTTACCTTCAACGAGAGCTATTCCCATTTGTTCAGCTAAAAAAGAATGTTCAAAATAAGCTGAATTATAAATGCCAGGAGTAAGTACTACCATGTGAGGATTTTCAGTTCTTTTAGGTATGCATTCCTCCATACAGTGGTACAATTTATTTGCGTATTGATGTATTGAGGAAACTTTATATCTCGTAAATAATTCTGGAAAAACATCCCTCATAACCATCCGATTTTCAAGCATATAAGATACACCTGATGGAACTCTCAAATTATCTTCCAAAACCAAGTATTCACCATTTATATTTCTAATAAGATCAATTCCAGAAATGTTTGACCAAGCTTTATACTTTGGAGAAAAACCATCACATTCTTTGATATAATATGGTGAATTAAAAACTAATTCTTTAGGAACCACATTATCCTTAAAAATTTTTTTTTTATTGTAAACATCATCGATAAATAAATTAAGTGCTTTTACTCTTTGTGCCAACCCTTTTGAAATTTTGTTCCATACACGTTTAGGAATTATTCTGGGAATTATATCTAAAGGCCATTTTTTTTCTTCTGCTCTATTGTTCGCTGCATAGACTCTGAAATTAATTCCTCTTGCGCTAATTGTGCTTTGGCAATTTTTTTCAATTTCTTGTAATTTTTTCTTTCCATTCCTCTCTAAAATACCAGAAATAATTTTAGCATGTTTTCTTATTTTGCTATCATCAGATATATAACCATCATAAGATGACTTTGAGTCGTAGTTTTTCCAGAATTGAGTAACCATAATATTTAATATTTTAATAAATATACAAAATAGACAAATGCGAAGAATGAATGACAGTTATGCTAAAAATAGTTTGTAAAAATGTTTATTTTTAAATATCAATTACACCTATGACATATTGTATAGGTATTAAAACAAATGAGGGTCTTGTTTTTGCTTCAGACTCAAGAACTAATGCAGGGCTAGATAATGTAAATATATATTCAAAAATGATGACCCATGATGTTGGTGACAGAACTATTGTAATAGTAACTTCAGGAAATTTAGGGACTTCACAAGCAGTTTATAAATCAATTGAGAAAGATTTAAAAAGCTCAACCGGGATAATGAACTTAAACACATGCTCTGATTTCGAACAAATAGCTTCTTATATTGGTTCACTTAATATTGAGCACTCCTCACCTCAAGGAATTAATACAGATAATGTCTTGCTTGGTTCAACTTTTATAGTTGGAGGACAAATTAAAGGTCAGCAACACGAACTATATCTAATATATCCTCAAGGAAATTATATAAGACCTGCAGACAGCAAACCTTATCTTGTAATTGGAGAAGTAAAATATGGTAAGCCAATATTAGATAGGGTTATCAAACCAAACGTATCTATTGGGGACGCATCACGTTGTGCATTAATTTCGATGGACTCAACCTTAAAAAGTGATTTAACAGTAGGCCCACCAATAGATTTTGCTGTACACAAAAAAGATGCTGAAAGATTAGCTTCACTTGAATGTTTAAATCTTTCTGACGAAACTTATTCCCGAGTTTGTAACCAGTGGTCAGAGGGAATATTTAAAGTTTTCGACTCGTTTCCAAGATTTGATTGGGAAAAATAAATTATTTAACTTTCCAATCTGTCTGAAAAGTAACATAGTTTACTTGAATACATCGTCTTTCTTTAACTATTTTTTTCTTTTCCATTCCATGCCAAGTATTTGGTCCACTGGTAAACAGATAACCACAGTTATGTTTATAAGGAAGTGTCTTAACCTTCTCTAATTTTTCATTATAAAAATCTGTTCCTAAGTCCTCAGACTCATTTGTTTTGTTAACAAATATCAATCCTGACATAAGTTTTTCTTTTATATCACAATGAGGTTTAAGCCAAAAACCTTCTCGATCACATATAACTTCAACTCTTACATAAGAATTTGATAAATCCTTGTCTATCATTTTAGATATTGTTTCATATGTTTCTTTAGATTGAAGCTCGTTTATAAATTTTACTAAATTTGGAAATTGAGTGGAGTTTTCTTTATTTATAAAACATCTAAATTTAATTGCTTTTCCACCTGATGCTATTCCTTCTCTAAATTCTGCAGCTCCACCATCTATTGCTCTTGTTCCATCATAATTAAGATTGTGTTTACTGACATCAGGAATATCGGCTTTAACTATTTCATCAATTGCTCCCTCTGATAAAGCATTGCTATATTCCCAATGATCAAAAGGGAAATAGTATTGTTTTGAATTATTTTTAATTGAATTTAAAAATGACATTAACTTTGAATTTTACTTTTTAATATTTTTGCAACTCTATTCGTTTCATCAAGTTTTTCATAGTTCCAATTTTCAATTTCTTCTCCTAAATTTCTTGTAATATTTAATTCTCTAAATAAATTTCTAAAGTTTTGGAATCTCTTATCATTTCTTTTCGGTAAAATATTTGCTACATAAATTGGTTTACCAGTCAAAGCCGCTTCCGATATCATTGAGCTAGAGTCACAAGTAACCACAATATTTTCAGATAAACCAAGTGCTGATAAATAAGCTTTTTTATCAACATCCATTATAATAGTGTGATTTTCTCCAAAAAATTCTTTAGCATAGTGGATCGTATTCAATGGTGTTCTCATTGATGGAATTACAACAAGTTGAAAGTTATGTTTCTTTAACAATTTATAAAAAATTGAAAAGATATGTTTCATATTTTTTGTTGAATAATCATAATACTTGGTTGGCCCTCCCAAAATTAAAGACCAAATTTTTCTATCATCTTTTTTTATAAATGATTTTAAATAATGTTTGTTGTCCTCGATTTCGTTAGTCGTAAGATAATGTATGGCCCCTTTGGTGGAAATTACATTTGAACCTTTTACTCCATCGTGTTCAGGAGCTATTACAAAATCAAAATGATTTAAATCTACTTTTGGATCTTGGATATGGATGTTAAACACCTTTTTATTTGAAATACTTTTTAGATGGATTGATGGAATTACACTCTTTCTTCCACAAGATATAATTATATCAAAATCCAAATGATCTATTTTTTTATAAACATTTTGTGAAACAGGAGTAAATTTTGGTGGCAATAAATTCCAAAAATTATTTAGTTCAACCTTGTGGTGTGTAAATTCAATCTCTAGAGCTTTAGCCAATCCCTCGACTTGACTAATCATTCCATGCATGCCTTGAGTTAATAAAATACCTTTTAATTTAGTCATTAATCACTATATAGCTTTCATATGAGTCAAAATCCAACTAAACACACAAAAGTGTTAATAATTGGATCCGGTCCTGCCGGATACACAGCTGCAGTTTATGCGGCTCGTGCAATGTTAAATCCAATTCTAGTTCATGGATCTGAGCCAGGTGGCCAATTAACAACCACAACTGATGTTGAAAACTTTCCAGGATTTGCAGATGTTATACAAGGTCCTTGGTTAATGGATCAAATGAAAGAACAAGCTAAAGCTGTTGGTACAGAAATGATAGAGGATCACATTAGTAATATTAATTTAAAAACTTCTCCATTTGAAGCAACTGGAGAAAGTGGTCAAAAATATTCTGCTGACAGTATAATAATTTCTACAGGTGCTCAGGCAAGATGGTTAAATTTAGACTCAGAACAAGAATTTAGAGGATTTGGCGTCTCTGCTTGCGCAACATGTGATGGTTTCTTTTTTAAAAATAAAGAAGTTGCAGTAGTTGGAGGTGGCAATGCAGCTGTTGAAGAAGCAATGTTTCTAACAAAATTTGCATCCAAAGTAAAATTAATTCACAGACGAGATAGTTTAAGGGCTGAAAAAATGCTTCAAAAAAAATTAATGGAAAATAAAAAAATTGAAATAATTTGGGACTCTGTAGTTGAAGATGTATTGGGTGATAAAGATCCTAAAAATGTTAAGGGAATTAAAATTAAAAATGTCAAAACAAATGAAACACAAGAATTAAAGCTTGATGGTGTGTTTATTGCTATTGGTCATGATCCAGCAACCCAGCTATTTAAAGATCAACTGGAAATGGATAAAGAAGGATACCTAATCACAAAAGCAGATTCAACTGAAACCAATGTGCCTGGAGTTTTCGCAGCTGGAGATGTAAAAGACAAAATTTTTAGACAAGCAGTTACAGCTGCGGGTATGGGATGCATGGCAGCTCTTGAAGCAGAAAAACACCTATCTCACAGCTAAATGTCAGAAAAAGTATTGCTAACTGGAATAAGCGGTTGGATAGCAAAACATACAGCAATAGAATTATTAAATTCTGGTTACGAAGTCCTAGGAACTGTAAGAAATGAAACTTTAATTGAACAAACCAAAGATACTATTAGTAAATACACTCCTATAGATAAATTATCTTTCATTAAATTAGATCTTGTTAAAGATGATGGATGGAATGATGCAGCTAAAGGATGTAAATATATATTTCATATTGCATCTCCTTTTCCAATAAAAGTTTCAAATAATAGAGAAAGCTTATTGCCTCCTGCAGTAGATGGTACTTTAAGGGTATTAAATGCTGGGATAAATGCTGGTGTAGATCAAATTATTAAAACTTCTTCTATTGTTGCTATGTTTAGAAAACCTAACAGAACTAATCCTTATACATTTGGAGAACAAGACTGGACTGATGAAAATTGGGTAGAGGGGGTAAATGATTATTTTTTATCAAAAACTAAAGCTGAGAGAGTTGCTTGGGAATTGATGGAAAGTAAAGGATTAAAAAATAAATTAACAACAATTTGTCCTGGTGGAGTCTTTGGTGATGCTCTAGATAAAAAAGGAGGTACTTCAATTGAGTATGTTAGACAATTCATGGCTGGTAAATTTCCTGGAGCACCTAAATTTGCTGTTCTAATTTCTGATGTTAAAGATATTGCAAAAGCACATGTTGCTTGTATAAAAAATGATAAAGTTGGAGGTAGAAGATTAATTGTTGGAAAAGAAGTAAAAAAATTAGTCGAATTATCCCAATTGATGGCTGAAGCAATGCCTGCTTATGCAAAAAAGCTACCAAAAAAAGAGCTTCCAAATTTCATGGTTAAGTTGATAAGTTATTTAGACTCAAGTGCTAAAATGATGATACCTGATCTTGGAATTTTAATGCAAACCGACCCCTCTTATGCTGAAGAGTTATTAGGTTTTAAATTCAAAGCTGCAAAAGATTGTATGGCAGAGAATGCAAAATCTGTTGTGAGATTAGGTTTAGTTTAATTATAGTTTTAAAATTTCATCAGACTCAAAAGTGATTTTTTGCAAATTTTCTTTAGCAATTTTGATCATTGCCTTTGCAACATTTTCTGAACTGATTGGTCTCATTTTTTTAAATGGCCCAAATAACAAAGGCGACAATGCGCTAAAAGCAAAAATACCTATTTTTTCACCTACTCTGTTCTCTTTTCTTTTCCCCATTAAAAAAGAAGGTCTTAATATTCCTAATTTAGAGAAGTTTAATCTTTTTAATTCTTCTTCAACTAAACCTTTAAATTTCACATAATTTCCGGAACTATTTGGATTAGCATATATTGAAGAAATAAAAATGAATGACTTAACTGAATTAGCTTTTGCAATTTGTGCTATTTCCTTTGGAATATCTAACTCTACTTTTTGGTAATCATTTTTATCAGGAGAATTTTGTTTTGTGGTACCAATACAAAAAAAACAATCATCCCCTGTAATTTCAGTTTTGTGATTTCCTAAATTATTAAAATCAATGTTTATAACCTCAACTTTTTCATTATTAATTGAAGTTTGAGAGCGAACGAAAATCTTAATTTTAGTGTAATAATTATCTTGAATTAATTGATTAACTAAATGGCCACCAATTAATCCAGTGGAACCAAATACTATCGCTGTTTTCATTAACTTAAACTTTTACAAAAAAAGGAAATTTTTTCTAAAGCTTTTTTTAGATTTTCCATTGAAGTTGCATATGAAATTCTGAAAAATCCCTCTAAGCCGAATGCAGAACCTTGAACAACCGCAATACCACTATTTTCTAAAAGAGATTGAACAAAATCGGTGTCTGATTTAATTTCTTTCCCATTAGGATCTTTTTTTCCTATTAAACCTTTACAACTAGGGAAAACATAAAAGGCACCATCTGGATTTAAACAATTAATACCATCAATATCATTTAATGATTTTACTACAAAATCTCTTCTTTCTTGAAATGAATCAGCTCTTTTTTTAATAAAATCTTGAGTTCCACTTAATGCTTCAACTGATGCTGCTTGACTAATTGATGAAGGATTAGTTGTTGATTGTGATTGGATTTTTGCAATAGCTTTAACAATATCTTTTGGACCAGCTGCATACCCTATCCTCCAACCTGTCATTGAATAAGCTTTACTTACACCATTCATGGTAAGAACTCGGTCTTTTAAACTTTGTATTTGAGCAATAGTAAAAAATTTAAACCCTTCGTAGGTCACGTGTTCATAAATATCATCACTTAAAATGTAAATGTGATTATATTTTTCTAAAACAGCAGCAATTGCTTTTATATCTTTTTCAGAATAACAGGCTCCAGTTGGATTAGATGGTGAATTTAAAATAATCCATTTCGTTTTTGGTGTTATAAATTTTTCTAAATCTGAAGGATTAATTTTAAAGCCTTGTTTTTCCCCACATTCCATTATAACTGGTTTTCCACCAGCCAATAAAACTATATCCGGATAAGACACCCAGTAAGGAGCTGGAATTATTACCTCGTCTCCATCGTTAAGCGTTGCCATCATAGCATTATAAATAACGTGCTTTCCTCCTGCGCCAACAGTAATTTGATCAGTGGTATAATCCAAATTATTTTCTTTTTTAAATTTTTCTACAATTGCTTTTTTTAATGCTGGTGTTCCATCAACTGCTGTGTATTTAGTGTCACCTTCATTGATGGCTTTGATTGCAGCTTCTTTAATATTATCTGGAGTATCAAAATCTGGTTCCCCTGCACCAAGACCGATAACATCTTTTCCAGCAGCTTTTAATTCTCTTGCTTTTTGAGTTACAGCAATAGTGGGTGATGGTTTAATCTTTTTTAAACTGTCTGATATTATGCTCATTGAAATAAAAATAAATTCTACTACGTTGTTTAATATATGGAAAATACTTATCAAGATTTAATTACAGATATCCAGAGTAAAAATCCAAAAATAGGTGGGAAACTTGAGGGTGGAAAAAAATTCAAAATTAAGTCTGATTTTAAACCTGCAGGTGATCAGCCTGAAGCAATTAAAAAATTAGTTAATGGCGCAAACAAAGAACAATTTAACCAAGTTTTACTTGGTGTTACAGGATCAGGAAAAACGTTTACTATGGCTAAAGTTATTGAAGCTACTAACAGACCTGCTTTAATATTGGCTCCAAACAAAACACTTGCTGCTCAACTTTATGGGGAAATGAAAACTTTTTTTCCAGATAATGCAGTTGAGTATTTTGTTTCTTACTACGACTATTACACTCCTGAGGCTTATGTACCAAGATCAGATACATATATAGAAAAAGAAGCCTCTATAAATGAACAGATCGATCGGATGAGGCACTCAGCAACAAGATCTCTTTTGGAAAGAGATGATGTGTTAATTGTTGCGAGCGTTTCTTGTATTTATGGTCTTGGGTCAGTTGAAGCATATAGTAAAATGACTTTAACACTTCAGAAAAATTACGAATATAACAGAGAAGAGATAATTAAGTCTTTAGTTGCACTTCAATATAAACGTAATGATCAAAATTTTTATAGAGGAACATTTAGAGCAAGAGGAGAATACTTAGAAATTTTTCCATCGCACTTAGAAGACAGGGCGTGGAGATTGTGTTTATTTGGAGATAAACTTGAACAGATAGAAGAGTTCGATCCGTTAACTGGTGATAAAGTAAGAGAATTAAGTTTAATAAAAGTTTATGCCAACAGTCACTATATCACTCCAAAACCAACAATTGAACAAGCAGTAATCAATATTAAAAGAGAATTAGAAGTTACTTTGAAAAAACACCGTGCTGAAAATAAATTATTAGAGGCCCAAAGATTAGAAGAAAGAACGAAATTTGATCTCGAAATGATTGAAGCAACAGGTTCATGTGCAGGAATTGAAAACTACTCAAGATTTTTGTCAGGAAGAAAACCAGGTGAGCCCCCTCCTACTTTATTTGAATATTTTCCTGATAATACTTTAATATTTGTTGATGAGTGTCACGTTACAGTTCCTCAGCTCAATGGGATGTACAAAGGAGATAGATCAAGAAAAAGTACTTTAGCAGAATATGGATTTAGACTTCCTTCTTGTATGGATAATAGACCATTAAAATTTGAAGAATGGGATTTAATGAGAACTCAAACTGTTTTCGTTTCAGCGACTCCAGGTCCATGGGAATTAGAACAAACTAAAGGAAAATTCATTGATCAAGTTATTAGACCAACAGGATTAATTGATCCACCTGTAGAAATAAGACCTGCAAAAAATCAAGTTGATGATTTAATGCATGAATGTAAACGAGTTATAGAAAATAATCATAGGGTATTAGTAACGACTCTAACTAAAAAAATGGCTGAAGATTTAACTGAATATCTTCACGAGAACGGTATAAAGGTAAGATACCTGCACTCAGATATTGATACGTTAGAAAGAATTGAAATCATGAGAGATTTAAGAATGGGTGTATTTGATGTTTTAGTTGGAATTAACTTATTAAGAGAAGGATTAGATATTCCTGAATGTGCATTGGTTGGAATTTTAGATGCTGACAAAGAGGGTTTTTTGAGATCTGAAACATCTTTAATTCAAACAATAGGAAGAGCAGCACGAAACGTTGATGGGAAAGTCATTTTGTATGCTGACAAAGAGACAAAAAGTATAAAAAAAGCAGTTGCAGAAACTGATAGAAGAAGAAAAATTCAATTAGCTTATAATAAGAAACATAAAATAGATGCTAAGTCAGTAAAAAAAGATATTAGCGATATTCTAGAAAGTGTTTACGAGAAAGACTACGTCAAAATAAGCGAAGGATCAAATATTGGTGGAAATCTTAAAAAACATCTCAAAGGCTTAGATAGAAAGATGAAAGAGGCGGCATCTAATTTAGAATTTGAAGAGGCCGCTAAAATAAGAGATGAAATAAGAAAATTAGAAAGCACAGAATTAGAAATTACATTGAATCCAAAAATAAGGCAGTATGATGTAAAAAATAAGCTTTATCCTAAAGGAAGATCAACTATGGGTATGCCAGGCACTAAAGTTACAAAAAAAAGAGATAAAAAATGGAAGCACGGAAAATAATTATTACTGGTGGAGCAACTCGAATGGGTGCTGCTATAGCAAGAAAATTATCTGGCGCGAATAAAGAAATCTTAATCCATTATAATAAATCAAAATTAAAAGCAGAAAAATTAAAAAAAGAACTATCTAAGAAAGGAACAAAAGTTTACTTAGTTAAAGGTGATTTGAGTAAAGAAAATGATTTAAATAAAATTGTAAAATACGCAAAATCAAAACTTAAATATTTTGATTGTTTAATTAATAACGCTTCTTTATTTGAAGATGATAAATTAGAAAACTTTACAACAGATAGTTGGGGGCAACATTTAAGAACAAATTTAAGAACACCTGCATTATTATCAAAAGAATTTGCAAAAAATGTTAAAGGCAAAAATAACAATATAATTAATATTATTGATCAGAGAGTATTTAAACTTACTCCATATTTTTTTTCTTACACAATTAGTAAAACTGGACTTTATACTTTAACTAAAACTAGTGCTATGAGTTTGGCTCCAAAGATTAGAGTAAACGGTATAGCACCTGGTCCTACTATTAAAAATCAAAGACAATCTGAAAAACATTTTAGAAAACAATACTTAGCAACTCCTTTAAAAAGACAGGTGGATGTTGAACAAATATGTAATGCTGTTGACTTTTTTATAAAAAATATATCTATTACTGGTCAAGTTTTAGCTATTGATAGTGGTCAAAATCTAAATTGGCAAACACCAGATGTAATGGGCAAAGAATGAGGAAATTAATACTTACAGTTTCAATATTATTTACATTAATTTCTTTGGCAGAAGCTAGAGAATGCAAATCTGGAGATATCAAAGGGGATGCATTTATTTATAGTGATGGAAAAAAAGTCAATGTCATAAAAGGAACTGATATTCCAAATCCAGAAAATAAAATCATAATGATTTTTAATAAAGGAGGGTGGAAAGTTGAAAAGAAATGGGGAGAGTGTAAAGATTTTCTTCCTAAACAATTAGGTCAAATATCAGGAACTAAAATTAAAGGTAAAGAACTAGTTTTAATGCTTAATGGCAATCTCCATAAAGCAGGAGGAGATGATGGATATAAATGTGGATGGAAATTTAAAGGGGCTTGGCACAAGCCTTGGTATGACTGTGTAATAGCTGAATGGGCTATTCCAAAGAGGGTAAAGGTAAATAAAGATCTTATTGATAAACTAGTTTCCAAAGGAACTCCAAGAGATCAAATTTTTATGTCAGGTTTATCATGTGGAGGTATTGATACTCTTAGGCATAAAGGTTTACACCCAAAAGATTTTAATGCCACGATTTCTTTTATGCCTAATTGTTGGGATAGAAGACCTAATACACCTTTAAGAAAAATGGTAATAGATGAGATTAAAAGTTTTGAAAGAATAGATGCATTAGTTTTTCACAGTCCTGTAGATGGGGAGGGTGATTGGCGTAGCAATAGTGAATGGATGAAGAAAGATTTAGGAAATATTCCTGGTATTCAATGGATTGACACCCCTGGTCATACAGGAAAAGATATTGAAGTTAATGGTGTGAAATGCAAAATTAAAGAAAAGATGATAGGTGGATGGGAAGAAGCATGGCCAGAAGGTAAAGAAAAACTTACAAGTGAAAAAAAATTTATAGCTCTTGACAAAAAATTGAAGAAAGAAATGAAAAAAAAAGCAGCTGGTCATTATATGGTTTCATATCCCTGTTTTAAATATTACCACCCAAAAATTATTAATTTTATAGAATCTAGGATTTAAATATGAAAAAAATTAATCCTTTTCTTGCAGCAGCGATAATTTTGATTGGTGGTTTTTTTGCATTTAAAATTATGTCATTTTTTGGTTGCTACGTTCGTATTGAGGATGGGAATGCATGTTGGAACCTTACTATTTTTGGAACTAAATAATGAAAAAAAATAATTTAAAAATTGTCAAAATAGATAAAAATAAAACTTTATTTAATTATGAGAAAAAAATACTAATTAACGAACTAATTTTAGATTTAAAACTCGGTTATTACGATTCTGAAAAAGAAAAATCACAAAAAGTAAAATTTAGTCTTGAAATAGATTATGAGGATAAAAAACCTTCTAGCGATAAAGATATAAAATCTATTGTAAATTATGGAACAATTGTAAAATTAATTACTAAACTTGTAAAAAAGAAACATTATAATTTTTTAGAAACCTTAGCAGAAGCGGTTTTTGATGAACTATTTAAAGACAAAAGAATTGCTAAAATAATGTTAAAAATTGAAAAATTAGAAATCTTAAAACAGTGTTCATCAGTTGGTATCCAAATTACCAAAAAGAGAAGCAATGATAAGTTCTGAAATAGGAAAAGAAGTAATTAAAAAAGAGTTATCTTTAGTGCCTAAACTTCCTGGAGTTTACAGGATGCTTAATGAGAAAAATGAAATTCTTTATGTGGGTAAGGCTAAAAATCTTCCAAACAGATTAAAGAGTTATGTTGCTGAAAAAAATCACATAATAAGAACTGAACGAATGTTATCTCAAACAAGAAAGCTAGAGATAACAACAACATCTAACGAGAGTGAAGCACTACTTTTAGAAGCAAATTTAATCAAAAAACATAAGCCAAAATTCAATATCCTGCTTCGTGATGATAAATCATTTCCATTCATATTTATTGGCAATAAAGATAAGTGGCCCCAAATAAAAAGACATAGAGGTAAAAAAACAAAAGAAGGTTTTTACTTTGGACCTTTTGCTTCTGCTGGTTCTGCTAATTGGACAATCAAAATGATCCAAAAGATTTTTCATTTAAGAGTTTGTGATGACACTGTCTTTAAAAATAGAGAAAGACCATGTATTTTATATCAAATAAAAAGATGTTCTGGACCATGTGTAGGTTACGTAAAAAAAGAAGAATATAATCAAACAGTAAACGACGCTATTGAATTTGTTTCAGGTAAATCTAGGAAAATTCAAAAAAATCTTTCCAATCAAATGGAAAAAGCAAGTGAGGATCTTGATTTTGAGAAAGCTGTAATATTAAGAGACAGAATAAAAGCATTAAATATAATTCAATCCTCTCAAAGAATTAATGAAGCAAACTTAGTTGAAGCTGATGTTATTGCTGGATATAAAGAGTCTGGCAAAACCTGTATTCAAGTTTTTTTTTATAGATCAAAACAAAACTGGGGTAACCAAGCTTTTTTCCCAAAACATGATCCAGATGAAAAATTCAGTGAAATTCTAAATTCGTTTGTTTCTCAGTTTTATGAAAATAAAAGCGTTCCATCGTCAGTTATTCTTTCAGAAGAAATAAAAGAAAAAGCCTTAATTGAAAAAACACTCACTCAAAAAGAAGGCAAACAAATTAATATTTCAGTTGCAAAGAAAGGGTCAAAACTAAAAGTTATTAACCAAGCAATTAAAAATGCAAAAGACAGTCTTAATAGAAAACTTTATGAAAGTCAGAATAACAAAGAATTGTTTGATGCAGTGGCTCAAAAATTTAATTTGGAATCTAATATAAATTTAATTGAAGTTTATGACAACAGTCATATCCAAGGCACAAATAGTGTTGGAGCACTTATAGCTTATGGTGATGAAGGATTTATTAAGAAAAGGTATAGGAAATTTAATATTAAACATAAAAAAAATGAACAAGATGATTATGGAATGATGAAAGAAGTATTAAATAGAAGGTTCAAAAGAGCGGTTCAGGAAAAAGATAATTATCTTACTTTTCCTGATTTAGTACTTGTCGATGGAGGTAAAGGTCAATATTCTGTTGCAAGAGAAAGTCTAAATGAACTAGGACTTCACGATATTCCAATTATTGCAATAGCTAAAGGTAAGTTTAGAAACAGTGGAAATGAAACCTTTTTTCACAATGGTAAAGAGTACAAATTTACTAGAAACGACCCAACCTTATTTTTTCTTCAAAGAATCAGGGATGAATCACATAGATTTGCTATAAGTGCTCACAGAGCAAAAAGGAAAAAAGGTATTAGCAAATCTTTATTAGACCAAATTGATGGGATTGGAGCTATAAGAAAAAGAGCTTTATTAAACCATTTTGGATCTGCAAGATCTGTTGAGTCTGCTAGCTTAGACGAAATTAAATCTGTAGAAGGCGTTGAAGAAAAAGTGGCAAAAAAGATATATAACTTTTTTCACGAATAATTATGCTTAAAAAAATTCCAAACATATTGACCATTGGTCGAATAATAATTGTTCCATTTTTTGTTTTAGCCTTTTATCTTCCAGGATTTTATGGTGATTTAACTGCTTTAATTTTATTTATAGTCGCATCTTTTACTGACTTTCTAGACGGAATGTTGGCTAGAATGTTTGGAGTAGAGTCAAAGTTAGGAGAGTTACTTGATCCTATAGCTGATAAAATCATTGTTGCAACCGCATTGATACTTTTAGTTATGGATGGAACTATTCGAAATTACGAAGTAATTGCAGCAATAATAATTCTTACAAGAGAAATTTTAATCTCAGGTTTAAGAGAATTTTTAGCTAAAGGTAAGATAAAACTTCCGGTTTCAAATCTTTCAAAACTTAAAACTGTATTACAAATGGTATCCATAGCTCTTTTATTATCTGGTGATACAGGAAATAAGATAATTAACTTTCAAGATTATAATGCACAAACAATTGGTATAATTTTTTTATGGTTGTCAGCTGCTTTAACACTTTTCACTGCATATGATTATATGCGAAAAGGCATTGATCATGCAATGTCTGAAGACAGTAAAGATTAAGCTGCTTTTTTCTTCCTAACTAATTTTTGATAGCTTTCATTTAAATCAATAATGGTATCACAAACTTTAAATTGATTTTCTGCAATACATGAGACTGGAGTTACCTCTGCTGCAGTTCCAGTTAAAAAACATCCAACAAAATTTGGTAGTTCAGTTGGACTTATTTTTCTTTCATGAACTTTTATATTTTTTGATTTTGCTATTCCAATAACAGTCCTTCTTGTAATACCATCTAAAAAGGAGTCTGGTATTGGAGTATGAATTTCTCCATTTTTATCTTTAAAAAAAATATTTGCACCAGTAGCTTCAGCAATATTTCCCTCGTGGTCTAACATTAAAGAATCTGTATAACCTTGTTTTTCAGCTTCATGCTTGGAGAGAGTGCAAATCATATAAAGACCAGATGCCTTTGTATCCCAGGGTATTGTATTAGGCGCTGGTCTTCTCCAATTTGAAATATTTAATCTTATTCCTTCAACTTTCAGTTTAGGATCAAAATATGATCCCCACTCCCAAGTTGCTATTGCAACGTGAATTTTAGTGTGTTGCGCAGAAATAGCCATCATCTCACTGCCTCTCCAAGCAACAGGTCTCACGTAACCATTATCTACTTTTTGTGTCGCTACAATTTTGTTTGACGCAATATTTATTTCATCCTCTGTGTATGGAATTTCAAAACCCATTCTTTTTGCTGAATAAAAAAATCTTGAAGTGTGCTCCTCTAATTTGAAAATTGAACCATCATAAACTCTCTCACCTTCAAATACACAACTAGCGTAGTGCATTCCATGGCTTAAAACATGCAGTTTAACATCACCCCAATCAACTAATTCGTTGTTGTACCATATTTTTCCAGATCTCTTGTCGTAAGGTATCATGTATGAAATTTTTTTTAATTTATAAACAAAAAATATCTTTGTATCTTTAATATGTCAATATAACTTACCTAAAATGAAAGAACTTTTATATTTAAAAGACGATCAGCTCAAAGACTTAATTGAAAAACTATTTGTAAGCTATAGAGAAACCTTTTCTGACTCAAAAAAAATATTAGACAGATACTCTATTGGCTTAGCACACCATAAAGTAATTCATTTATTATCAATGTATGAAGGTATCTCTATTTCTGAATTGCTCAAGAGATTAAAAGTCACAAAACAAAGCTTAAATCGTGTTCTCAAAGATTTGATTAAACTTGAAATCATTATGTTTAAAAAAGATGAACAAGATACTAGAGTTAAGCATCTGTATCTTAATGATAAAGGTAAAAAAATTTTTAATGAAATTTTCAATTTACAAAAAAAAAGAATTTATAATGCTTTATTAAATTCAAGTTCCGAAGAAGTTATAAATTTTGATAATGTACTAAATAAAATAATTAATGGATAAATTTATTGCACATATACTAGTAGTTGATGATGATGATGGAATTAGATCCCTTGTAAAAAAGTATTTAAATGAAAATAAATTCTTAGTTACTACTGCAGAAAATGCAGAAAATGCATTAGATAAGATAAATATAATTAAGTTTGATTTAATTGTTTTAGATATCATGATGCCCGGTAAAAGTGGGCTAGAATTTTTAAAAGAAAATAAAAAAAAATTAGATACACCAGTGATACTCTTGACTGCTAAAGGTAAAGCAGATGAAAGGGTTGAAGGGTTAGAAATTGGTGCTGATGATTATTTACCAAAACCATTTGAACCAAAAGAACTAATTCTTAGAATACAAAACATTTTGAATAAAACTATAAAAAAAGATCAGAAAAGGGTTATAGAATTTGAAAATGTGAAAATTAATTTGAATAAACTTTTAATAATTAAGAAAGATAAAGAATTCAAGATTAACACAACTGAAAAGAAAATTTTAGAAAAAATGATTAATTACCCAGGAAAGACATTTTCTAGGGAGGATATTGGTCAATTAATTAATCTTGATAAAGAAAGATCAATAGATGTTATTATTACCCGGCTTAGAAAAAAAATTGAAATTGATCCTAAAAATCCAAAATTTTTACAGACAATAAGAGGTGTAGGATATGTTCTCTGGATTGAGTAATTATTTTAAAAAAATATTACCAAAAAGATTATTTTATAGGGCGCTCTTAATTGTAGCAATTCCAGTAATAGTTTTACAATTAGTTATAACAGTTGTTTTTTTTGACAGTCTTTGGATTAAAACAAACAAAGGTATGACAAGAACATTAATAAATGAAATTAGTATATTTATTAAAGCATATGAAAGCGAAGAAAATGAAAAGAAGGAAGTTATGAATCTTTTTGCACTATTTTTAGATTTAAATATTGAACTGAAAAAAAATGAAGAATTCAAAAATCAATATAATGAAAGATGGTTTAGTCCAATCGATCGAACCTTAAGAAGAGAATTAAAACCACAATTTGGTTTAGGTAATTATTGGTTTGATACTACAAGCTATAAGGAATTAATTGATTTGAGGATTAAATACGAAGAGGGATACTTTAAATTCTTAATACCTAAGGACAGAGTTACGAGTTCTTCGGCAAGAATATTTGCGCTTTGGATCACTGTACCTGCAATTATAATGGTGATTATTTCTTTAATATTTTTGAAAAATCAAACGAGACCAATCACAAACTTAGCACGTGCGGCAGAAAGATTCGGTAAGGGTGAGAACGTTGAAGAATTTAAACCTTCAGGGGCACTTGAAATTAGACAAGCAGGTCACGAATTTGACAAAATGAGAAAGAGAATTGAAAGACACATAAATCAAAGAACAGAAATGTTATCAGGTATTAGTCATGATTTAAGAACACCATTAACAAGAATGAAATTACTGATAGCTTTTATAAAAGATAAAGAGACAGTCAAAAAGTTAACTGAAGATATCAACGAAATGGAGAAAATGTTAAACGAATATTTACAATTTACCAGCTCATCATATGTTGAAAAAGATGAAATGTTCAATCTTTCTGAATTAATTTCAGAGGTTGTTGATAAATATAACAATGAGAACATTTCAAAAAACTTAATACCAAGAATTTATTTTAATGGCAGGAAAAATTTAATTAATAGATGTCTAAACAATCTAATTGATAATTCACTAAAATATGCAAATAAAGTTGAGATTAGCTTAACAAAAAAAAATACAAATTTATTCATAATTATTGATGATGATGGTCCTGGAATACCAAAAAAAGAGTATGAAAATGTATTTAAACCTTTCTATAAAATAGATAAGGGTCGAGCAGACTCTAAATCAAGTGTTGGCCTTGGTTTGTCAATTTCATCAGACATCATCAAATCTCACGGAGGAAATATTATGTTAGAAAAATCTAAAATAGATGGTTTAAGAGTTAAGATTTTTTTACCCGTTTAACTTTTTTATTTTTTTTTTTCTCAACTTTATTTATTTTATCTTCAAGATTTTCAACACGTTTTAAGAGCACTTCGAACTCATCTTTACTTGTAAGTTTCATTTTAAAAACAAACTCATCTCTTTTAGATTTTAAGATATTAAATAATTCTGTAGTTAAATCTTTAGAAGATACCAGACCCTGCTCTATTAATTTGGCAAACTTATCAATTATAAATTTAGAATTTTTCATATTTAAGATATACATTATAAGTATTATTAAAAATGTTCATTAATAATTTTGACCCAGTAGCCTTAGAAATATTTTCTTTAGAAGTCAGATGGTATTCTCTAGCTTATATATTTGGAATCATTATTGGTTGGATACTCGCAAAAAAACTATTTATACAAAACATAGAATTTAGAAATAAATTTGATGATTATTTAACTTATTTAATTATAGGTATAATTGTAGGAGGCAGAGTTGGTTATATACTCATTTATAATTTAAGTTTTTATTTAAATAATCCATTAGATATATTTAAAATTTGGCAGGGCGGAATGTCTTTCCATGGTGGTTTAGTTGGAGTTATTTTTGCGTCTATATTTTTTGCTAAAAAAAATAATGAGAACCCATTTTTATATATGGACATTGTCGCTTTAGTGGCTCCAGTTGGATTATTTTTTGGACGAATAGCAAACTTTATAAATTCAGAATTATATGGAACTATAACTAATGTACCCTGGGCAGTAACATTTATTCAGGTAGATAATCTTCCTAGACATCCCTCACAATTATACGAAGCGCTATTAGAAGGTTTATTTCTATTTTTATTATTAATTTATTTTAGAAATAAATTTTCAAAAAAACCTGGAGTAATTTCAGGATTATTTTTAATAATTTACTCAATCTTTAGATTTATTGTTGAATTTTACAGAGTACCAGATGAACAGCTAGGTTATATATTTTTAAACTTAACGATGGGGCAAGTAGTAAGTTTAATATTTATACTATCTGGAGTAATTTTAATTTATTTCAAAAATGAAACTCGCTAAGACAAATAATTTACCATTAGATCAATTTATAAATTTAGCTCTTTACGATAAGGATAAAGGTTATTATATGAAAAAGAACCCTTTTGGTAAGGATGGAGACTTTATCACTGCTCCTAATATTACAAGATTATTTTCAGAAATAATTGCAGTTTGGACAATCACTTTTTGGAAAAGCATAGGTTCTCCGAAAAAATTCAATCTAGTTGAACTTGGAGCTGGAAATGGTGAAATGATGAAAGTCATATATGAGACACTTATAAATTTTCCTGAGTGTTACAATGCCTGTAATTTTGTAATTCACGAAAAAAGTGATTTTTTAATAAATGAACAAAAAAAAAATTTAAATTCTGATAAATTTTCATGGTTAAAAAACATTGAAAAAATAAATTCTAAACCAACAATTTTTTTAGCTAATGAATTCTTTGATGCCATACCAATCAAACAATTTTTTAAAAAAAAAGATGGTTGGTTTGAAAGATTTGTCAATTTGAAAGATTCAAAAAAAGCAGAGTTTAAGGAAGAAAAAATTGATATAGGAAAAATTGAAAAACACCTTAATTTTGAAATATCAAAAAATCAGGACGTTATAGAATATTCACCAGATACATTTAAATATTTAAGAACAATTTGCGATTTAATAAAAAAAAATGATGGAGGAATGTTGATTATTGATTATGGATATGCAGACAGCAAAATGCATGAAACTCTTCAGGCAGTAAATAATCACAAATATTCTAACGTTTTAGAAAATATCGGGGACTCTGATATTACGTACAATATAAACTTTCATTCTTTTGAGAAATTTATAAATCAGTTTAAAGAGATTAATTCAATATTTACAAATCAAAAAAGATTTTTAACAAGTATGGGTATTCTTCAAAGAGCAGAAATAATCAGCAAAAATATAGCATTTTCAAAAAAAGCAGATTTATTTTATCGGGTAAGACGTTTAATAGATGAAAAGCAAATGGGTGAGTTGTTCAAAGTCATGCTTGTTAAAAATAAGAAAAATAATTTTAAAACAGGTTTTCAAAATTGATAAAATCAAAAAAACTTTCGAAAATTAAAACTATAAAACATGGTTTCTTTAACAAAACTGGTGGTAAATCAAAAAAAATTTATAAAAGTTTAAATTGTGGTCCTGGTTCTAAAGACAATCCATCAAATGTTAAAAAAAACTTAGAAATAGTTAAAAAGAAAATAAAAAGCGCTGCTAAAAGTATTTTTTTACTTCATCAAATACATAGTAATAAGTTCGTTTATATTAATAAGAAAAATAGAATTAAATCAAAACCAAAAGCTGATGCGGTAATTACAAATCAAAAAAATTTACCTGTTGGTGTTCTAACTGCTGACTGTGTTCCGATTTTAATTTGTGATGAAAGAGCAAAATTAGTAGCAGCAATTCATGCTGGTTGGAAAGGGGCATACAAAGATATAATTACCAAAGTAATCCAATTTATGATCAAAAAAGGATCTAGTCCTATAAACATAACTGCAGCTATTGGACCTGCTATCTCAGCTAAAAGTTATGAAGTCAAAGAAGATTTTAAAAGAAAATTTATTAAAAAAGATAAAAAAAATAATAAATTTTTTAAAATTAAGTACAAAAAGCTTTATTTTGATTTACCTAAGTATGTAAAATCTTGCCTTTTAAAGAATAAAATAAAAAATGTTGAAACTATAAATATTGATACATTTAATGTTAAAAATAATTTTTTTAGCGCGAGAAGAGCTCTGAGATTAAATCATGATGATTATGGTAGAAATATTTCAATAATTATGCTTAATTAACCTTTTTTAATGAAATTATTATCTGGCAATAGCAATAAACCATTAAGCAAGAATATTGCTAAATTTTTAAAATCTAAATTAGTCAATTCTAGCATTAGAAATTTTTCTGATGGAGAAATTTATGTGGAAATTAACGAAAATATTAGAGGGAATAGTATTTTTTTAATTCAATCTGTTTCATCTCCTGCAAATGATAACCTAATGGAACTACTATTATGTATTGATGCGCTTAAAAGATCCTCAGCAAAAAATATTACTGCTGTTGTCCCTTACTTTGGTTATGCTAGACAAGATAGAAAAGTTGCACCAAGAACATCCATATCAGCTAAGCTTGTCTCAAATCTAATCACTAAAGCAGGCGCAGATAGAGTTGTAACTGTTGATTTACATGCTGGTCAAATTCAAGGATTTTTTGATATTCCAGTAGACAACTTATTTGCAACACCTATTTTTGCAAGGCATGTTAAAAAAAATATAAAAAGTAAAAACTTAATTTGTGTAGCTCCAGATGTGGGTGGTACAGAAAGAGCGAGAGCACTTGGGAAAATTTTAAATGTTGGATTGGCTATTGTTGATAAAAGAAGACCAAAACCAGGTCAATCTCAAGTAATGAATATTATTGGAGATGTGAAAGGAAAAACTTGTATTCTTGTTGATGATATCATCGATTCTGGAGGAACAATAGTAAATGCAGCCAAAGCACTTAAGGATAGAGGAGCTAAAGAGGTATATGTTTATATTACTCATGGAGTACTTAGTGGTGAAGCTGTAAAAAAAATAAAAAAATCAGTAATTAAAAATTTAGTAATAACTGATACAATTGATAACATCACTAAAGTTAAAGGTGTAAAAAACATCGAAGTTTTGTCAATTTCAAGCCTGATGGGTGAAGCTATTAAAAGAATATCAAATTCAACCTCTGTATCTGATTTATTTAAATAAATACCTTGAGTTATTACGGAACTTGAGCTAAAAACCCTTGTTTTTATGAATTCATTAGATGCTAATATCAGAAATACTAAGACTAAGGGTGAACTGAATTCACTTAGAAGTAATGGCAACGTGCCTGCTATCATTTATGGTGGTGAGGCTCAAAACGAGAAAATTTCTATTTCAAAAAAATTACTTAAATCTTTAATTGATAATGAAAACTTTTTATCAAGCATTATAACTTTAAATGTTGATGGTAAAACTCAAAAAGTTCTTCCAAGAGAAATAAAATATGACATTATTTCAGATGAGCCAATTCATGTAGACTTTTTAAGAATTGTTACGGGAATAAAAGTCAGAATTGAAGTACCAGTAAAATTTTTAAATCACGAAAAATCTCCTGGTTTAAAGAAAGGTGGGGTTTTAAATATAGTACGAAGAAAAGTAGAACTAAAATGTCCAAGCGAAAAGATACCTGAAAATCTAGTAATAGATCTAGATGGTGTTGATATTGGAGAAAGTTTTAAAATTTCTTCAATAAATCTTGATAGTGAAGTTACACCCACTATTCAAGGAAGAGACTTTGTAATTGCAACACTAGCAGCTCCAACTGTTATGAAAGAACCTGAAAAACCTGCAGAAGCTGAGGGAGCAGAAGGAGAAGAGGGAGCTGAAGGTGCTGAAGCAGCAGCAGAAGGTGGAGATAAACCAGCAGCTGAAGGTGACAAGAAAGAAGGTGAAGATAAAAAACCTGCTGAAGAGAAAAAATAAGTAATTTAAATTTGAATTTTATCCTCCAATATTAATATTTTATGCTTCTACTTGTAGGATTAGGCAATCCAACCCCAGACAGTGAAAACAATAGACACAACATTGGTTTCAAAATTATAGATGCAATAAATAAAAAATTTAGACTTTCAAAACAAAAGCCAAAATTCAAAGGACTTCTTACAACTGGTAACGTAGGAGACCAAAAAGTCTACGCTATTAAACCTTTAACATTTATGAATAATTCTGGAATTTGTATTAGAGAATTAATTGAATATTTCAAAATAGATGCTGAGGATGTTATCGTTTTTCATGACGATTTAGATGTAGAGTTTGGAAAGATAAAAGCAAAGTTTGGTGGATCTGATGCAGGACATAATGGAATTGCATCGATAGATAAATTTATTGGCAAAAATTACTCAAGAGTTCGAATAGGAATAGGTAAACCAAAAGACAAAATGGAAGTAAGTGATTTTGTTCTTCAGAATTTTGATGAAGATGAAATGATAGGATTGGAAAAAATTACTAACAACATCACAGATTCTATTTCAATACTTATAGACAAAAAATTAGATTTATTCTCTAGTACTATAAATAATAAATAATGAGTTTTAAATGTGGAATTGTTGGTTTACCTAATGTGGGTAAGTCTACACTTTTCAATGCTCTCACAAACTCTAGTAAAGCTCAAGCTGCAAACTTTCCATTTTGTACAATTGATCCCAATGTGGGTGTAGTCCCCGTTCCAGATGAAAGATTAAATAAATTATCAGAAGTTTCAAAATCAAAAAAAACCATAAATACAACTATTTCATTTGTTGATATAGCTGGTCTTGTAAAAGGCGCATCTAAAGGTGAGGGATTAGGTAACAAATTTCTATCTCACATAAGAGAAGTCGATGCAGTTATTCATATGATTAGATGCTTTGACTCAGACGATATTCAAAATGTTAATCCTGATGTTGACCCAATAAGAGATCTTGAGATTATTGAAACTGAGATGATGCTCGCTGACCTAGAGTCTATTCAAAAAAGGCTTGAAAAAAATAATAAGAAAAATGTTGACGAAGATCAGCTTAAGATTTTACAGATTGCATTAGACTGCATCAATAATGATAAAGATATATCAATATTAAAATCTCAATTTGATACAAAACAACTTAATCAAAGTGGCCTTTTATCAATAAAACCAAAGATTTTTGTATGCAATGTAGGCGAGCAAAGCGTGCAGGATGGAAATAAATATACTAAAAACTTTATTGATAAATTTGGAAAAGATAACACTCTTGTTGTTTCTGCAGATATAGAAAACCAAATAAATGAATTGGCAGAAGATGAAAAAAAAAATTATATGGACATGATTGGTTTAAAAGATACAGGTCTAAGTATGTTAATTCAAAAGGGCTATAAAATATTAGAACTTGATACGTACTTTACTTCTGGACCGGAAGAGACAAGGGCTTGGACTATACAAAAAAACTGTACTGCTCCTAAAGCTGCTGGAGAAATTCATACTGATTTTGAAAAAGGTTTTATTAGAGCTGAAACTATATCTTATGAAGATTTCGTTGCTAATGATGGGTGGGTAAATTCTAAAGCTAATGGAAAAATGAGATTAGAGGGTAAAGATTATATTGTAAAAGATGGAGACGTACTAAACTTCAGATTCAACACGTGACCATATTTTTTTCATACTAAAATAAACTAGAATTGTGAGAATAATCAAATATACGATTGCTTTAAAGCCCATTTGATGTCGAGCTTCTAAATGAGGTTCAGCAGACCACATTAAAAAAGTCGTTACATCTTTTGACATTTGTTCTACTGTTGCATTTGTTCCATCACCATACTCAACTAATCCATCCGATAATGGAGCAGACATTCTAATTTTATTACCATACATATATTTGTTATAATAAACTCCATCATCTAAAGACACATTGCTAGGAGCTTCTTCATATCCCTGTAATAAGGAATAAATATAGTCAACACCACCACCTCTTGCTTTTACCAAAACAGACATGTCAGGAGGGTATGCGCCACCATTTGCAGCTTGAGCTGCTTTTACATTGTCATATGGCATTACAAATTTATCAGATAATTTTCCTGGTCTTGTAAACATCTCCCCATCAGAATTTGGACCATCAGTTACTTCAAAAGAGGCTGCTATAGCTTTAACTTGAGCTTCTGAGAATTCTGGCCCACCTGGCTCTGCTAAATTTCTATAACTTAAATATTTCATCGAATGACAAGAGGCACATACTTCGGTATAAACTTGATAACCTCTTTGAAGAGAAGCTCTATCAAATTTTCCAAATAAACCCTTAAAACTCCAATCAGTTTTTAGATATTCTACTTTTTCAGCAGCAACAGAATATGAATTTGAGGCAATAATTAAGATAATTATAGAAAATAATTTAAATAAATTTTTCACCCTATTCTATTTTACTTTCTTTATTTCTGGCTGCCGCTAAATTTGGTGAACCACCAAGAACTGGTTCGGTAATACTTAAAGGCACTGGTAAAGTTTTTTCTTTAAACCCTAAAACGGGAAGAATAACTAAAAAATGTAAAAAGTAATACGCGGTAGCAACTCTTGCTATCAACAAATAAAGTCCTTCAGCCGGCATCGCACCCACATAACCAAGTATCAAAACATCTGCAACTAGTATCCAGTAAAATTGTTTATATAAAGGTCTAAATACTGCTGATCTTATTTTTGAGGTATCTAACCAAGGTAAGACTGCTAAGATTAATATTGCAGATAACATAGCCACAACTCCTAGCAATTTATCAGGGACTGATCTTAATATTGCATAAAAAGGTAATAGATACCACTCAGGAACAATATGTGCAGGTGTTACCATTGGGTTAGCTTCTATATAATTATCTGCATGTCCTAAAATATTTGGTGCATAGAATACAAAGAAAGCAAACACAATCATAAACATTAGTAAAGCAAAACCATCTTTAATTACGATGTAAGGATGAAAAGGTACAGTGTCTTTAGATGGTTTTTTTATATCTATTCCTACTGGATTGTTGTTACCAGGAACATGTAAAGCCCATATATGTAAAACAACCAATCCTAAAATTAAAAATGGAATTAAATAATGCAAAGTAAAAAATCTAGTTAATGTAGGGTTGTCAACTGAATAACCACCCCACAACCAAGTGACTATTCCCTCTCCTACCAAAGGAATAGCACTAAATAAATTTGTAATAACTGTTGCTCCCCAAAAACTCATTTGACCCCATGGCAACACATAACCCATAAATGCTGCAGCCATCATTAATAAATAAATTATTATCCCTAAAATCCATATAATTTCTCTTGGAGATTTATAAGAACCGTAAAATAATGATCTAAATATATGGATATACACTGCTAGAAAAAACATTGAAGCGCCGTTTGCATGAATATATCTAATTAACCATCCATAGTTAACGTCACGCATGATGTGCTCTACACTTTCAAAAGCCATATCAGCATGAGCAATATAATGCATTGCAAGAGTTAGTCCTGTTACAATTTGAGTGATTAAACAAAAAGTTAAAATACCACCAAAGGTCCACCAATAATTTAAATTTTTAGGAGTTGGATAATCTGTTAAATGATTTGCAAGAGTTAATAGTGGCAATCGGTCGTTGAACCATTGTCCCACTTTCGATTTTGGTCTGTAATCGTGATCACTCATTTTTCTTTATCCAATTTTTATTGTGTTTGCATCGACAAATTCGTATTTAGGCACTTCCATATTCCAAGGTGCTGGTCCTTTTCTTATTCTTCCAGAAGTATCATAATGAGATCCATGACATGGACAGAACCAACCATTATAATCGCCTTTATCATTTAGAGGTACACATCCAAGGTGGGTGCATACACCTAACATAACAAGCCACTCAGGGTTTTTTGCTCTATCCTCATCTTTTTCAGGATGAATTAGGTCCTCCATCTTAACAGATCTTGCCTCATCAATTTCTTCTTGAGTTCTTCTCCTTATAAATACTGGTTTCCCTCTCCACAAAACAGTCAATGTATTTCCAGGTGTTAATGAACTTACATCAACTTCTGTACTAGCTAACGCTTTAACAGAAGCATCTGGATTCATTTGATCTATCATTGGCCATACTACTGCAGCAGCACCCACAGCTCCTACAGCTGTGGTAGCTGTGAATAAAAAGTCTCTTCTTTTTGTTTTTTTTTCAGACACTTATAGTTGCTTTTGTTATTATCTCTTTTTGATTTAAAATAGTTAATATACGAATTCATATAATATAAAATAAATATTTTACTACTGATAGAATGACACATAATTCAACAATTTTAAGTCCCAAAATAGCTTTGTATGAGCCTGATATACCTCAGAATACTGCTGCAATCATTAGAACTTGTGCATGTTTGGGTGCTAAATTAGAAATAATTGAACCATGTGGCTTTCTATTATCGGACAAACGCTTTAAAAGAGTGGTTATGGACTATATGGACTATAGTCAAATAGAGTTTTATCAAAGTTCTAAAAAATTTTTTGAGGCAAAGAAGAAACAGAGAGTGGTATTGATGACAACCAAAGGTTCAATAAATTATACAAAATTTAAATTTAAGCCTAATGATACTATTTTGTTTGGAAGAGAAAGCGCTGGAGTGCCCGAAAAGGTTCATAAAATAATTAAAAATCGTTTAAAAATACCAATGAATAACCAAGTAAGATCTCTTAATATTGCATCGTCAGTTGCCATTGTTTTGGCAGAAAGTTTGCGTCAAATAGAATTAATATAAAATGGATATTTCAATCAAAAAAGACCTAGCGGGTAACTGGTTTAAGCTATTACAAAATGCAATATGCGATGACATTTTAAAAATTGAAAAAAATAAAGTAAATTTTGAGTCAACTTCTTGGAAAAGAAGCAATAAAAGAGATGAAGGTGGTGGTGAATATAGAATTCTTAAAAATGGAAAAATTTTTGAAAAAGTAGGAGTAAATTTTTCAAAAGTTTATGGAAAATTTCCTATGCAATTTCAAAAGAATATACCAGGTGCAAGTAAAGATCCTAGATTTTGGGCATCAGGGATATCAATAGTTATGCACATGCAAAATCCTCACATTCCTGCAATGCATTTTAATACCAGATTTATTTGTACCACAAAGAATTGGTTTGGCGGAGGAATGGATGTAACTCCAGCAATAAAAGATGAAAAAGAAAGGAAAAATTTTCATAAAATATTAAAAGCAATGTGCGATAGACATAATAAAAATTATTATAAAAAATACAAAAAGTGGTGTGATGAATATTTTTATCTACCTCACAGAAAAGAAGCAAGAGGTATAGGTGGAATCTTTTTTGACTATAAAAATGATAATTTTGAAAATGACTTTAAGTTTGTAAGAGATGTTGGTGTTACATTTCAAATGCTATTTAATGAAATAATTAAAAAAAAAATAAAAAAAAAATGGACTTTAAAAGATAAAGAGTCTCAGTATATTAAAAGAGGAAGATACGCAGAATTTAATTTGCTCTATGATAGAGGAACAAAATTTGGGCTACAAACTGGTGGTAATGTTGAAGGAATTTTGATGTCATTACCTCCGATTGCAAAATGGAAATAAAAAAATGGATAAAGAGCCAATAACATTAAACGGATTAAATAAACTAAAAGAAGAATTAGTTTTTTTAAAAGAAAAAAAAAGACCTGAGATAGTAGCTGCAATTGCTGAAGCGAGATCCCATGGAGACCTTAAAGAAAATGCTGAATATCATGCAGCTAAAGAGGAACAATCTCATAACGAGGGAAGAATTACAGAAATAAACGATATTATTGCAAGAGCAAATGTTATAGATGTTACAAAGCTAAACAATGAAGGAAAAGTAATTTTTGGATCTACAGTTTATTTAGAAGATTTAAATACTGGTGAAAAAATTAATTATAAAATTGTTGGAAGAGATGAGGCAGATTTAAAACAAAAACTAATTTTCTTTCAATCACCAATTGGCAAAGGGTTAATTGGAAAAAATAAAAGTGATTTTGTTGAAATAAATACACCCTCTGGTGTAAAAAATTTTGAAATTAAAGACGTTAAATATATTTAACTTTTAACTATTTGTTGTACTTGCTTATCTGAAATTTGAAATCCGTTTTGAACCCAGGTTTCTTCAATTTTTTTTAATTTATTACCTAAAGTTTTACCCTCAGGAATTTGAAATTTTGACATTAGTAAATCAGCCCCTACTGGCAAAGTTGGAATTACTTTCTTTTTATAAGTATCTAATAATTTGATTAATTTTTTCTCTACTTTGTTTGAGGTAAAAATTTTAAAATTAATTATATCTATTACAGCTTGTCGCCCGTTAAAATAAAAAAATTTATTCAAATTTATCTCTGTAAAGTTGTTAAGAGTTATTTTTTCTCTATAAAAAAGATCTATCAATTTTAATCTTTTCTTATCTTTATTGGAAATTTTAAATTTATAAAGAAAATAATCAGCATTATCAGTCCCATCAATTACTAAAAGCGCAATTAAGAATATAAAGTCAATTTTTAAAAAATTCTCTGCAGCATAAGAATTTTGTTTTTTAAAATTTTGAATATTTTTTAATTGAGGAAAAATTATTTCTATGAGTTCTAAACTTTCTTTATCTTTAAACAGTTTTAAAAATCCATTTGAACTCGTTATTTTTTTTAGTTCATCGATTAATCTTTCAGATGATATATTTGAAATTCCATCAATATTTTTTTTTATATTTTTTATTATTTCTGACTGGTGCTTATGATTTGAGTAATTTAAATAAAATCTTAAATATCTTAAAATACGTAAATAATCCTCTTGAATTCTTTTTTCCGCATTTCCAATAAAATTAATATAACCCTCCTCCAAATCTTTTTTACCGTTAAATGGATCAAATAAATTTCCATCAACATCTGCATAAATTGAATTGATAGTAAAATCCCTTCTAGAGGCATCTTCCTTCCAATCTAAAGAGAATTGTACTTCAGCATGCCTTCCATCAGTTGTGACGTCTTTCCTTAAAGAAGTAATTTCATATTTATATTCATCTATTATTGCAGTTATAGTTCCGTGCTCAATTCCTGTTTCGTAATAACTTATTTGTTTATTTTTAAGAGCCTCACAAACTTCTTGGGGAGTTAAATTTGTTGCAAGGTCAATATCATCAACGTTTTCTTTTTTTATCACTTTTCTTACACACCCACCCACATATCTGATTTCACTTTTCTCTGAAAAATTATTAATTGCTTCAAAAATTTTATTTGCTGGTGTTGTTAAAGAAATTTGTTTTAAATTTTGACTGATATAATCAAGATTTTTTGATCGGAAAAAAAATTTATCTAAAAAATTTTTCATAAATGGCTGGGGCGCTAGGATTCGAACCTAGGATGCAGGTACCAAAAACCCGTGCCTTACCGCTTGGCTACGCCCCAATACTAGCTTCCTATAACATAAAAATATAAAATTCATATAGTTTTTGCTGTAACACACCAATAATTTTTATATTTTCTTTTAAATTTAGCTTTTGCCAATTTACAACTCTTTAATGAATTATAATAGGCAACAATTGTTGATCCTGAACCAGTCATTCTTACAAATAATGGATTATTTATACTTTCTAAGAACAACTTTATTTTTTTAAGTTTTGGATATTTTTTAAATGCTATTGTTTCAAGGACATTTTGTTGATCAATCAAATATTTTACTCCAAACATGTTTTTTTTAGGTTTGTTATATTTTGATTTTGTATACTTTCGAACAGCCGAGTATATTTTTTTAGTTGAGCACCCAAAATTAGGCTTTACTAAAGTAGAGTAATATTTCGGAGTATTATAAATCTTTTTTATTCTACCACCTGATGACAACACACAGCTGGATGAAATGGTACCTAAAATAACATCAGAACCAACCAAGTCACAGATATTTCGAGTTTTTTGATGATTAGGATTAATAATTTTTTTTTTTATAAGATAATTTAACACACTAGCTGCATTCATCGATCCCCCACCCAATCCAGCTTCTTGAGGGATTA
>CACKDY010000006.1:0-46723 GCA_902599105.1 uncultured Pelagibacteraceae bacterium
AGAAAGTAATTAATTTATAATCTAATCTTTTATTTTTTATTTGGTCAGCCCCCTGCCAATCAATATCAAAAAGAATATTTTTTCCTTTATTTAATCTATCTATTACAGGAGTTCTTGTAGTACCATAGAGATTGTTAAAAACTTTTGCATATTCTAAGAATTCTTCGTTGTTAATTAGTCTTTTAAACTCTTGTTCATCAACAAAAAAATAATCTTTATTTTGTTTTTCGTCCAGTCTAGGCTGCCTTGTTGTGTGTGATATTGAGATTTCAAAGTTATCTTTTTCAGATAACTTTTTTACCAGTGTAGTTTTACCTGCTCCTGAGGGAGAAGATAAAATTATCATTATTCCATCTTTTTCTGATGGCATTAAAATTTTTAGTTAGCTTTTCCTTCGATAAATTTAACTGCATCGCCAACAGTTAAAATTTTCTCAGCTTCACTATCTGAAATTTCAGATCCAAATTCTTCTTCAAAAGCCATCACCAATTCTACAGTATCTAAACTATCAGCTCCTAAATCATCTATAAAACTTGACTCCTCGGTTACTTTTGCTTCATCAATACCTAAGTGATCAGCTACAATTTTTTTCACTTTACTTGAAACGTCTTCTGACATGTTGATCCTTTTTGTTATAAATTCTTAATAGTTTAAAAACCTATTTTGTCAAGCCATATACATGCCTCCATTCACATGCAAGGTTTCGCCATTTATATAACTTGATTGATTAGTACATAAAAAAAGTACTGCATTTGCTATATCATCTGGCTCCCCTAGACGTGCTGAAGGAATTTTAGATATTATTGCTTCTTTAAACTTATCATCTAATTTATCAGTCATGGCTGTTTTAATAAAGCCAGGCGAAATACAATTTATATTTATATTTTTTTTTGCATATTCTATCGCCAAACTTTTTGACATCGCAATTATACCTGCTTTTGAAGCTGTATAATTAGCTTGTCCTAGGTTCCCTGTGTGACCAACAACTGATGTAATATTAACAATTCTTCCAGATTTATTTTTAAGCATTTTTTTTATTGCTGACTTGCTCATTAAAAAAGTTGATGTCAAATTAATATCAATTACTTTTTTCCATTCCTCTAAACTCATCCTTATTGCTAAATTATCTTGTGTAATGCCTGCATTGTTGACCATACAATCTAAGCTGCCACCAAGTTCATTGGTTGCGTTTTCAACAAATTCCTCAATTTTGTCATTTTGAGAGATATCAAATTTTAGTGTTTTAATATTTCCATATTTACCTTTTAGCTCATCAAGTTTTTCAGTTCTTGTTCCTGAAGCTAAAATATTTGCCCCTGCTAGATTTAATTTTTCAATTATTGAATTTCCAATTCCGCCCGAAGCACCTGTAACAATAATATTTTTACTTTTTAAATCTGTCATATTTTAAGACCCTCAATATCGCTTTGACCATTAATTGTGTCAATTTTTACATTTCTATTAATTCTTTTTACCAAACCTGACAAAACTTTCCCAGGTCCAATTTCTATAAAATGGTTTACATTATTTTTTACCATATTAATCACGCTTTCTCTCCATCTAACTCTATTTTCTATTTGCTTAATTAAGAGATTTTTAAGATCATCTGGATCTTTTATTTCATTGGCGGTCACATTTGAGATTAATTTATTTTGTCCTTTTTTAAAATTAAGTTTATTTAATTCTTCTCTCATAATTTTTGTTGCATTATTCATTAAATCACAGTGGAAAGGTGCACTTACTGGAAGTTTGATATTTTTTATTGAATTATCACTAAAAATTTGAACTAACTTTTCTAAATCCTCTGTTTTTCCACTCAAAACGATTTGGCCTTCGGAATTATCATTCGCAATTTGTGCTTTTAAATTTTCTTTATTTTCTATCAAAATCTGTTCAATCACATCAACTTTTGAGCCTAGTACCACAACCATTCCTCCCTGCCCCTTGGGCACTGAGTTTTGCATAGCATCTCCTCTGACTCTTAATATTTTTAAAGTATCTGAAAAATCCAAATAGCCTGCACATGATAAAGCTGAATATTCACCTAAAGAGTGTCCAGCAAAGTATTTTGCTTTATTTAAATCTAATTTGAATTCATTTTTTGCTACATTAAATATTGAGTAACTTATTAAAAAAATTGCTGGTTGTGTGTTGGCTGTTAAATCTAGCTCTTCCTTTGGTCCATCTAAAATAAGCTTAGAAATAGAAAAATTTAGTGTATCATCTGCTTGCTTAAACAATTCTTTTACAATATTAAATTTATCATAAAATTCTTTTCCCATTCCCACCATTTGAGATCCCTGACCTGGAAAAATTACTGAAAACATATAAAAAAAAGTAATATTTTTGCCTTTTTAACTATTGTAATTGAACTTTTATAATAGTATATCCTCATTTTTTATTAAAGAACTTAAATGAATTTATACGAACATACCATTATTGCTAGACAAGATACTTCACCAAGTGAATTAAAGCAACTAACTGAAAAATATTCTAAAATTGTTGAAAAAAATGATGGTGAAGTTGTTAAGACTGAAAATTGGGGATTATTAAACTTATCATATCTAATTAAAAAGAATAAAAAAGGAAGTTACATACACTTTAAGATAAAAGGTAAAGGAAATGTAATTAGTGAATTAGAAAAAAATGAATCTATTGATAAAAAATTACTTAGATATCTGACAGTTAGAGTAAAAAAATTTGATTTAGAAACAAACTATTTTGGGAAAAAAGAAGATAGTGAAAAAAAAGAAAGTGCCAAGAACTAATGCCAAAAAGACAAGCTGGGAATAAAAAAGGTAAACAAAGTAACTTTGCTAAATTAAGTATTTTTCAACCAAATAAGTATAAATTTAAAAAAACTTGTCCATTATCAATCAAGGGCGCTCCAGAGGTAGACTATAAAAATATTAAATTATTAAAAAAATATGTATCTGAGAATGGTAAAATTTTACCTTCAAGAATAACAAATGTATCTCAAAAGAAGCAAAGAGAACTTTCTCTTTCAATTAAAAGAGCAAGAAATTTAGCACTAATATAAAATGAAAGTAATTTTATTAGAGAACGTAAAAAGAATTGGATCTATTGGTGATGTAATAGATGTAAAAAGAGGTTTTGCAAGAAACTTTTTAATAGCAAATAAAAAAGCTCTATATGCTTCAAAAGAAAACATAAAGGAAGTTGAAAAGATTAAATCTGAACTGTCTAAAAAGGATAACGAAAAGAAAAAACAAGCATCTCAAATAGCTGAAAAAATCAATGGAAAAGAATATTCTGTAAAAAAACTAAGCACAGAAAATAATGAATTATATGGTTCGGTTAAACCAACTGAAATTTCAAAACTTATTCAAGAAGAAAATAAAATTGATATCAAACCTTCAATGATACAACCAGTTGAAGAAATAAAGGCTTTAGGAAAGTTTAAAGTTAAGATTTCTTTACACTCTGAAGTTGATGCTGAAATTAATATTAATGTTTCCTCAGCTGATACAATTCAATAATTATACATTCTTTTCCCCAGTATCACTTTATAATTTGATTTAATCAATTTTCATGTAAATTTATTCTAATGGAAAACAATTTAAGTATTGTTAAAGATCAATTTAAAGAATTACCAAATAATATTGAGGCTGAGCAAGCTGTTATAGGATCTATCCTAGTAAGCAATGATATTTTTGATGAAATAAATACTATAATTTCAAGTATTAACTTTTATGATCCAATGCATCAAAAAATATTTGAAGCGGTAGAAAGCCTTATCTACAAAGGAATGTTGGCTAATCCAATTACATTAAAAAATTATTTTGAAGATGAGAAAGATGATCTAAATATTCCAGAATATTTAGTCAAGATAACAAAGTTTTCTACATCAGTCAGGCAGGCTATAGAATATTCAAAAATAATTTACGATATGTTTGTACGAAGAGAATTAATAAAAATTTCAGAACAAACTATTGATAGTGCAAAAATAAATGATCTTGATATTAATGGTCAATCTATAATCGAAAATTCTGAAAGATTATTATTTGATTTAGCTGAAAAAGGTTCTTTCAATTCTTCCTTAGTAAAATTTGATGAGGCAATGAAACAAACAATTGAGATGGCCTCAGCTGCATACAAAAACGAGGAAGGTATTGTAGGCGTTCCAACTGGTTTAAGAGATTTAGATGATAAGCTTGGAGGTTTACACCAATCAGATTTAATTATTATTGCAGGTCGACCATCGATGGGTAAAACCTCTCTAGCAACGAATATTGCATTTAACGCAGCTCAAAAACTACAAGAGAGTGGTAAGAAATCCTCCATAGCTTTCTTTTCACTTGAAATGTCTTCGGAACAATTATCTACAAGAATTATTTCTGAACAAGCAAGAATTAGTTCTAATGATATAAGAAGAGGAAGAATATCTGACGATCAGTTTGATAAGTTTTTAGAAACATCAAAAAATATTTCTGAGCTACCTCTTTATATTGATGAAACTCCAGCAATAAGTATTGCTGCTTTAAGTAATAGAGCAAGACGTGTTAAAAGGCTTTTTGGACTTGATATGATAGTTGTTGATTATATCCAATTAATGAGAGGCACTACTTTTAATAAAGATGGAAGAGTTCAAGAAATTTCACAAATTACACAAGGACTTAAGGCGATAGCTAAAGAACTTTCTGTTCCTGTAGTAGCTCTTTCACAATTGTCGAGACAAGTAGAGCAAAGAGATGATCACAAGCCACAATTGGCAGACTTAAGAGAGTCTGGTTCTATTGAACAAGATGCTGATGTTGTAATGTTTGTTTATAGAGAGGGATATTATTTACAGAGAAAAGAACCAAGGGAAGCGACCGTTGAGCATGCAGAATGGCAAGCTAAAATGAACGAAGTAGCACATTTAGCTCAAATTATAATTGGAAAACAAAGACATGGTCCCATCGGCAATGTAACTCTCGAATTTGAGGAAAGATTTACAAAATTTAAGGATACTCAATCAAGTTAAATTCCAATATAAAGAGCTTGAATGGTGGCTCATTTTTATCAAAACGTTATCCTCAAAAAACCCAAAGCAATATTTATATTGTTGATTATTGCTATTTTAAGTTTTGGATACTATTCAAAAAATTTCAGGCTAGATGCTTCATCAGAAACCTTGTTAATTGAAGGTGACCCAGATTTAGCATATCTAAAAGAAGTCTCTAAAAGATATGGATCTAAAGAGTTTTTAATTCTTACATATACTCCTAATGAAGGAATGGTAACTGACTCATCGATAAATAATTTATTAAGTTTAAAATATAAAATTCAAAGTTTAGACTGGGTTCATAGTGTAATTACATTGTTAGATATTCCACTTTTAAATAATTCCGATGCTCCTCTTCAGGAAAGATTAGAAAGCTTCAAAACATTAAAAGATGAAGATGTAGATAGAAATCGAGGTTTTAAAGAAATTTTAAATAGTCCTGTTTTTAGAAACTTTGTCATTAGTGAAGACGGTAAAACTAGTGGTATTATTGTTAATATTAAACAATCTCAAAACTTAGAAGATATAAAAAATAAATCCAAAGAAGAGGTTGAACTAATTAAAGATCAAATAAAAAAACAAAACCATCAGAATATTTTAGAAATTAGACAAGTTATTCAAAGTTATGGTGATGTTGGAAAAATTTATCTTGGTGGAATACCAATGATTGCTGATGATATGATGACATTTATCAAAAGCGATATAATTGTTTTTGGTTTGGGAGTTCTGTTATTTATAATTGCTACGTTGTGGTTTGTTTTTAGAAATCTTATTTGGATAATTGTTCCTATAAGTAGTTGTATTTTTTCTGTGATAATAATGATGGGATTACTTGGAGTGCTAGGATGGAAGGTTACGGTCATCTCATCAAATTTTATTGCATTGATGTTAATTTTAACAATGGCAATGAATATTCATATGAGCACAAGGTTTCTTCAACTTAAAAAAGATTTTCCATCAAAAAATAATTTTGAAATTATTTCTTTAACCACTTCAAAAATGTTTTGGCCAATTCTTTATACCGTTCTAACAACAATTTTTGCATTCTTGTCTTTAATTTTTAGTGAAATAAAACCTATTATTGATTTTGGCTGGATGATGACTTTTGGTTTAATTACATCATTTATCATTACATTTACTCTGCTACCTACCCTTTTAAACTTTGCACCCACAAAAAATATCACAGTTAAAAAAGAACAAAAATCTAAAATTACAAATTTACTTGGTCTAATTTCTCTCAATAATAAAAACTCAATATTCTTGGTAACTGGAGTAGTTGTAATTTTTAGTATTATTGGAATTAGTAAGCTTGAAGTTGAAAATAGTTTTATAAATTACTTTGATAAGAAGACTGAAATTTATAAAGGTATGAAACTTATAGATGATAAGCTAGGTGGAACTACACCTTTGGAAGTTATTATAAAATTTCCTGAGAAAGAAAAGGTTAAAAAATCTGAAGAAGATGATGATTTTGACGATTGGGGCGATGAAGAAGATACTAATGATGAAAAATACTGGTTTACCAAAGATAAAATTGATCTAATTACATCTATTCATAATTACTTAGATAGCTTACCTGAAATTGGTAAAGTTCTATCTTTTTCATCTATTATTGAAGTTGCTACTCAATTAAATAACAACAAGCCTTTAGGTACTTTAGAAATGGGAGTACTTTACTCTAAAATTCCTGAGAGTATTAAAACTGAAATCATTGATCCCTATCTTTCAATCAAAGATAATGAGGCTCGAATTAGTTTAAGAATTATTGACTCACAGGAAGATTTAAGAAGAAATGATTTAATTAACAAAATTAATTTTGATTTAAAAGATAAATTTGGTTTAGATGAAAAAGATTATAAGCTAGCCGGTGTTTTAATATTATTTAATAATTTATTACAAAGCTTATTTAAATCTCAAATTTTAACATTAGGATTGGTTATGATCGGAATATTTTCAATGTTCATAATCTTATTTAGAAACATTAGGCTTTCATTCATTGGTGTTGTTCCAAATTTTATTGCTGCTTTTTTTATACTGGGAATAATTGGATTATTGGGAATACCTTTAGATATGATGACAATAACTATTGCAGCAATTACCATAGGAATTGCTGTAGATAACAGTATTCACTATATTTATAGATTTAAAGAAGAGTTTAATAAAATAAAAGATTACAACAAAACATTAAGAACATGTCATTCAACTGTTGGTGTTGCAATACTAAATACTTCAATAACGATTGTTTTTGGATTTTCAATTTTGGTGTTATCGAAATTTATCCCAACAATTTATTTTGGTGTATTTACAGGACTAGCTATGTTATTGGCTATGATATCAGTATTAACACTACTTCCTGCCTTAATCTTAATTATTAAACCTTTTGGCAAATAATCTTAATGTTAGAAATCATAAAAGATTTTTATAGAGCAATATCAATAATTGATTTAATTTATTTAATTTTAACAATTCTTTCTTTAGTAAGTTGTTATAAAAAGGGCTTTATATTAAGTATCCTTTCAATGGCTAAATGGTTGCTAGCATACATAATTACATTAATTCTATTTCCAAAAATTAAACCCTATGTAAAAGACATAATTGATAATGAGTATGTGCTCGATGTTGGTTTAGGAATAGTAATATTTGTCGTTGTTATATTTTTTGTTTTATTAGTAAATAAAGGAATCAGTAAAGCAGTCAGATATACAGGTATTGGTGGTTTAGATACAACATTTGGATTCTTTTTTGGTTTTATAAGAGCTTACATTATATCTATATGTATCTTTTCAGGTGTTCATATCGTTTATAATTATGATAAATGGCCAATAAATTTTGACAAATCATACGTCTTTCCATATTTAAAAAAAGGTAGTAGTTATCTGATAAAAGAATTTCCTAATGAAAAAACATATCAAGATTCTAAAGAAAAAATTACAGATCTATAATCCAAGATTGAAGGAAGAATGTGGGGTTTTTGGTATTAGCAATGCAAAGGATGCTTCGGCTCTAACTGCGCTAGGACTTCATGCTTTACAACACAGAGGTCAAGAAGGATGTGGAATAGTTACTTTTGATGGAGAAAAATATTATTCAGAAAAAAGATTTGGTTTAGTTGGTGATAATTTCAATAAAGAAGAAGTGCTTAATAATCTAAAGGGAAATTATGCAATTGGCCATAACAGATATAGTACAACAGGAAACAATATATTAAGAAATATCCAACCTTTTTTTGCTGACACCAATGCAGGTGGCATTGGGGTTGCTCATAATGGAAATCTTACTAATTCAATTTCTTTAAGGAATAAATTGGTTGAGGATGGAGCTATATTTTACACTACTTCAGACACTGAAACTATTGTTCAATTAATTGCTAAATCAAAAAGACCAAAAACAATCGATAAAATAATTGATGCAATTTTTCAAATACAAGGTGGTTATGCATTGGTGATGTTAACTCAAAACTCATTAATTGGTGTAAGAGATCCATATGGAATTAGACCTCTGGTTATTGGTAAGCTAGGTAATAGTTATGTCTTAGCTTCTGAAACTTGTGCGTTTGATATAATTGGTGCAAAATTTGTAAGAGAAGTTGAAAATGGTGAGATAATTTTAATTGAAAATAATGAACTGAAAAGCATTAAGCCCTTCCCTGCTAAAAAAATAAGGCCTTGTGTGTTTGAGTATATTTATTTTTCAAGACCAGACAGTCTAATTGGAGGAAAAACTGCATATGAACATAGAAAAAATATTGGCAAAGAGCTTGCAAAAGAAAATGATACTGATGCAGATATAGTAGTTCCAGTTCCAGATTCTGGAAATGCAGCTGCTATGGGTTTTGCGCAAGAATTAAAAATGAATTTTGAACATGGGTTAATTAGGAATCATTATGTTGGAAGAACTTTTATTGAACCAAGCCAGAAAATTAGAAGCTTAGGGGTGAAGTTGAAATTAAATGCTAATCAAACAACAATTAAAAACAAAAAAATAATTCTAATTGATGACTCTCTTGTTCGAGGAACAACTTCACATAAAATTGTTAAAATGCTTTACGATGCTGGTGCAAAAGAAGTTCATGTAAAAATTGCGTGTCCTGAAATAAGATACCCAGATTTCTATGGTGTAGATACGCCAACAAAAAAAGAACTGTTAGCTGCAAATAAAACAAATGATGAAATTTGCGAATATATTGGGGCTCAAACTTTGAGATTTTTAACAATTGATGGATTGTATAAAGCTATTGGTTTTGAAAAAAGAAGCGAAACATATCCGCAATTAACAGATCATTATTTCACGGGTGAATATCCTGTTAAATTAGTAGATGAATTAGGAGATAATAAAATTACTCAGTTATCTTTACTTAGCACAGGATCAAATAATTAAACTATGAAAACAGTTAAATTTACTGAAATGAAAAATGGTAGTAAAGATGACTATCAACTTTTAGAAAAACTAGAAAAAAAATTTGAAAGACAAACAGCAGATAGAATTCTTAGTTATTTGAGCAAACAAACCTCAACTTTAGAAGGTTACAAAATCAGTAGACTAGAACATTCCTTACAGGCTGCAACAAGAGCCTTTAAAAATAAAGAAAGTGACGAAATGGTTGTTGCAACTTTACTACATGATATTGGAGACGATTTAGCGCCAATGAATCATTCTCAATATGCTGCATCCATACTTAGACCTTATGTTTCAGAAAAAATCTATTGGATTATTCTACACCATGGTCTTTTTCAAACTTATTACAGTGCTCATCATTTAGGTGGTGATAGAAATGCAAGAGATAAATTTAAAGACCACAAATATTATCAAGACACCATTGATTTTTGTGAAAAATATGATCAATGCTCTTTTGACCCTGATTTCAAAAGTATGACTTTGGATGATTTTAAGCCATTAGTAAAAAAAATATTTGCAAAAGAGCCTTATTATTATCTTTAAATTTATATATAAATCACTATTTACAGCGCATGATTGATTCAAAAGAAAAAATTATTAATTATTTCAAGTCAGGTGTTAAAGAGCCTAAAAATTTTAAAATTGGGATAGAGCATGAAAAGTTTTTATTTAATAATTCAGATAATAAAAGAATTGATTATTCAAAAATAAAAGAAATGTTTTCAGCCTTACTTGAATTTGGCTGGAATCCAGTTTTTGAAAAAGAAAATATCATTGCTCTTAATAAAGGTGGTAAAAATATAACTCTTGAACCGGGCAATCAAATAGAATTGTCGGGAGACAAGTTAAATCATATGCATGAAGCTTGTGCAGAGTCACAAGATTATTTATTTGAACTTAAACAGGTTACAAAAAAATTAGATATAAAAATTGTTAGCGCAGGATTTGATCCTATTTCTAAATTAAATGAAATCCCAGGCAACCCTAAGCAAAGATATGCATTAATGACTAAGGATATGCCTCTAGGTGGTGAACTTAGTTTAGATATGATGTATCGAACATGTGGCACTCAGTTAAATATAGATTATAGCTCAGAAGAGGATTTTATTAAAAAGTTTAGAACAGCAAACTCAATTGTACCAATCACAATTGCTTTGTTTGCTAATTCCTCAATTGTGGAGAAAAAAAATAGTAACTATTTATCTTATAGATCTAATGTATGGCAAAGTACGTCTAGAGGTGGATTGCCTAAATTATTTTTCGAAAATATGATTTTTGAAAAATATGCTGATTTTGTAATAAACTTCCCTATATTATTTATACAAAATAAAGATCAGTATATTTCAGGTAGGAAATATATTTTTAAGGATTTTATGGAAGGTAAAATCCAAGAAATTGGAAATAGACTTCCAACTGAAGCAGACTTAACAACTCACTTAAGCACAATATTTACTGAAAACAGAGTTAAAAAATATATTGAATTGAGATCTATGGATACCTGTGGCTGGGATTGTTTGTGTGCGGGACCGGCTTTCAACATTGGTATGCTTTACGGAAATTTAGATGAAGTTCATGAATTAATTTCAAAATGGGATAAAGACAAAATAATTAATGCCTATTTAGAGGCACCAAAAAAAGGATTTAATACTCAATTGATGGGTAAAGATCTTCTTTATTGGTCGTCTATACTTTTAGATCTTTCAAGAAAAGGTTTAGAGAACAGAGATATTTTAAGTAAAAAGGGTAACAACGAGACTGTATTCCTAAAACATCTTCAAAAAGTAATTGATAATAAGACAACAAACGCAGATCATATGATTAGTAAATTTTCAAAAAACGAAAATTTAGACGAATTATATGATAAATAAAATTGTTGCTGTTCAAGGAAATCATCCTTCTAAACTAAATCCTTTAACGGATACAAGTGTTTTTTTAGCAAACGAAATTCAGAACAAAAAATATAAAATTTTCTATTACGATCCAAAAAACTTATCAGTTGTTAATTCAAAGGTTACCGCTAAAGGTTTTTTCATTAAATTTAACTACAGCAAAAAAAAATTCTATAAAATCCTTAAAAGAGAAAATCTAGACTTAACAAAATGTAAATTTATTCTTATTCGCCAAGATCCACCGTTTAATCTTGAGTATATTTCAACAACATACATTTTAGATATAATCAAAAACAAAGTTAAAATAATTAATAACCCCACATCTGTCAGAAATATTTCTGAAAAATTATATTCATCTAAATATCAAAAATACATGCCACCAACAATTTTTACCCAAAATATGGATGAAATAAAAAAATTTTTTAAAAAAAATAAAAAAGTAATTTTAAAGCCTATTCATAGTTTCAGTGGAAATGATATTCATTTACATAATAAATTTAATTCAAAATTTATTAATAAATTTATTAAAAAACATGATCATATTATGTGCCAAAGATTTATTCCAAAAATAAGCAAGGGAGATAAAAGAGTTTTTATTATTAATGGAAAAGTATGTGGTGCAATTTCAAGAGTTCCAAAAAAAGGATCAATTTTAAGCAATATGAGTAAAGGTGCAAGACCAATTAATATCAAATTAACAAGTAAAGAAATTAAAATTTCAAATATAATCGCAAAAGACTTAAAAAAAGAAAATATTTTTTTTGCAGGAATTGATTTTATTGACCAAAAACTTAATGGAGATATTAATGTTACTTCTCCAACTGGACTTAAAACACTCTTTGAACTATCAGGAAAAAATTTAGCTAAAACTTTTTGGAAAGAGCTAAAAGCGTGAATAATCTTACTAATCAACAAAAGGGCTCTTTAATGGCATTTGTTGCTATAATGTTTATAACTCCTGACTCTTTACTAATTAGATTATCAAATATTGATACTTGGGGAATGCTTTTTTACAGAGGAGCAATACCATTTTTTGTAGTTTTAGTAGGTCTTCTTTTATTTTATAAAAATAATTTCTTAAAAGCTTTATTTAAAATTGGTTACCCAGGTATTTTTTATGTAATTAGTTTTTCTATTTGTAATATTACTTTTATTATCTCAATACAAAATACCAATGTAGCAAATACTTTATTAATGGTGGCTCTTGCACCTATGCTATCAGCAATATTAGGGGCTATTTTCCTAAAAGAAAAACCGGATAATAAGACTTGGGTTGCTATTATAGTCACCTTTATTGCTTGTATTTATATTTTTTACGACTCACTAAGTCTTGGTAATTTTTATGGTGATTTATTTGGCTTAATAACATCCTTTGGATTAGCCTGTAACGCAAACATAGCAAGATATGCAAAATCAACTGACTTAGTGCCTGCTGCAGTAATTGGAAAATCATGTGTCGCTATATTTGCTTTTTTCTTTGTAAAAGACTTTGCTTTAGTGGGAAATGATCTTTTTTATATACCTTTAATGTGTGTAATGTGCGTAGCTATACCTTTTGTTTTGGTAACTATAGCACCAAGATTTATAACTGCTGCTGAAGTTAATCTTTTTTTTCTTTTAGAGACAATTCTTGGACCTTTGTGGGTTTGGATGGTAATAAAAGAACAGCCTTCTCCTGAAACGATCTTTGGAGGCATTGTTATCATTATCACAATAGCAATTCATTCTTTACTAGCCATAAAAAAAACACAAACCAAAACTACCTAGCGAAGAATTATTAAATTTTAAAAACTAAACATGCAAAAAGAGGTAAAAAAGTCTTGGGCTCTATTTATTGGGATAGGAGTAATGATGATTGCTCATGGATTGCAAATGCAAATTATGGGTATTCGGTCAGTACTTGAAGATTTTAGTGTTTTTACAACTGGTATCTTTATGTCTGGATATTATGTTGGCTACTTTATAGGCTCAAAAACTACTCCTAATTTTGTCTCAAAAGTTGGTCATATAAGAGTATTTGCTGCATTTGCGTCGCTTGCATCTTTAAGTGCTCTAGTAGCAGTTGTTTATGTAAATCCACTTATGTGGACAATTAGTAGATTTATAACAGGTATAAGTTTAGTTAGTTGTTATGTGGTTACTGAAAGCTGGTTAAACGATAGAGCAACAAATAAAAATAGAGGGCAACTATTGTCTGCTTATATGATGGTAATTTATTTTGGTTTAGCTCTTGGTATGCTTCTACTTAATATAAGTAAACCGGAAGCTTATGAACCCTTTATTTTGGTTTCTGTTTTACTTTCTGTTGCTCTAGTTCCTATTTTATTAACAAAAAGACCTGCTCCTAAATTTAAAAAAATTGAAACAATAAGTATTCTAGAACTTTATAAAATCTCACCTCTTGGTTCTTTAAGCTCTTTCTTTACAGGAATAATTCATGCAGCTTTCTTTTCTTTAATTTCTGTTTATGCAACGATCGCAAAATTTACTTTATTTGAAACATCTATACTTTTGTTTATTGCAACAATTGCTGGAGTTTTAGGTCAGGGTCCTATTGGTTATTTTTCAGATATTTTTGATAGAAGGAGAGTGATAGTCATAACAACATTTGGTAGTTCCCTTTTAGCGTTAATTGCAATTTTAACCTCAAATGATCCTATACAAAATATTTATTATATGGATGAATTTGCTTTTAGAAAAATAATTTTTTTTGTAGCTGTTGGACTTTATACAAGTTTATGTCTACCATTATTTTCACTTAACCTTGCACATACAAATGACTTTGTTCCAAAATCTAAATTTGTTGCTGCAGGTGGTGGATTACAATTAATTTTTGGTGTAGGAGCTATTAGTGGTCCTATTTTGTGTGCAATTTTCATGGAATGGTTTGGATTAAATGGTTTGTTTGTATTTTTGATTATAGCACACACAATAATTGGTTTATTTGGTTTGTACAGAATGAAGGTTAGAAGCACTGTTGAAAATCCAGACTCAACATTCACACCAATTCCAGCAACAATTACACCTGCTGGATTGGAGCTAGATCCTGATGCGCCTGCAACACTCGATGAAACTCAAGTTAATGAAACTGCGAAAACTTAAATATTAATTAATCCTATTTTATCACCAATATTAATTTTTGAAGAAGTGAGAATTTGACACCTTAGTCCACCCTTCCTCATGAACTCTTTGAGTATATTTTTTTGGTCAAGCATTTCAGTTAAATGTCTGCATGGACGACATAACTCAATCGCCTTTAATTCAACATTTCCGATCTTTAGTTTTTTTTCAATTAAATCATTTAATTTAATTCCTTTTGTAATTACATTTCTTCTAAAATTTATATAAGGAATATTAAGACCAAATTTAATATTATATTCATCTATATTTTCTGACTCTATTAATGATAGTTGATTGTAAGGATCATTAAAATCATGAAAATGTCGATCACCTACTATTCCTTTATTTGCTAAAACTTCAATTGAATCTACTTCTGTGATTGGTTGATTATTGTTTGCAGCAATTCCTAATTTAAATACTTCAGCCATAAATTATTGAAGAAATTGTTGAGCTCATATAATCTTTTCAAAATAATATGACTTATCTATCATCAAATCAACTTAAACAGTATGAAGATCAAGGGTACATATCCCCTATTGAAGTTTTGTCTAGTAGTGAAGCATTAGAAGCAAGAAAAGAAATAGAATTAATTGAAAAAAAAATGCCTAATGAAATAGATAATGCAGGAAGATATAATATCCATCTAATTTCGCCAAAACTTGATTCGATTGTTCATAATTCGAAAATTTTAGATACAGTAGAAAGTATTATTGGAAAAAATATCTTAGTTTGCAGCACTACTTTATTTATCAAAAACCCTAACGAGCATGGTTTTGTAAGCTATCATCAAGATGCAAAGTATATAGGATTAGAGCCACACAATTGGGTTACAGCATGGGTAGCTTTAACAGACTCGAATGAAAACAACGGATGTATGAAAATATGGCCTAAATCACATTTAAATATTAAAGATCACAATGAAAAATTTAATGAAGGCAACTTACTTACTCGTGGACAAACAGTAGAAAATGTTCCTGAAGAGGAAGTTAAATCTATAGAACTAAAAGCTGGTCAAATGTCTTTGCATCATCCAAGAGTAGTACATGGATCAGGGATAAATAGAAGTAATGATAGGAGAATAGGATTTGTTATCCAAAGCTATATAGGGACAAATGTAAAACAGATCTTAGGCAAAAATAGTGTTCAAATTGCAAGAGGAGAAGATAAATATCATTATCATGAAATTATAAATAGAACTAAAGCTTTTATGAGTAAAGAAAGTATTTTACTTCGAAAAAAAGAAAATGATTACTTGCAAGAAATTTTTTATAAAGGTGCAAAGCAAAAAGGTTCTTATTAGTTTATGAAAAAAGCACTTAAACTTGGAGTAATCGGAATAGATCATGGTCATATTTTCGATATGCTAGATGAAATGATCAAAGAAGGTTGTAGCTGTAATTACTTTTGGACAGATGGAGATCCTTTAACTCTTCAAGAATTTAATAAAAAGTATCCAGATATTAAAAGAAAAGAAAATAAAGAGGAAATATTAAATGACTCATCTATTGATATGATTTTAATATCTTCGATCCCTGTAGATAGAGCTAGTCACTCAATAGATGCTTTAAAAGCTGGTAAAGATGTTATGGTAGATAAACCAGGCTGTACTACCCTAGATCAATTAAATAATTTGAAAAACACAGTTAAAGAAACTGGAAAAATATGGTCTGTGAATTTTTCTGAAAGATTTCACGTTGCTGCAGTTGCTAAAGCTGAAGAATTAGTAAATGAAGGCAAAATAGGAAAAGTAAAACAAACTATTGGTACAGGCCCACATAGGCAAGGAAACTATGAGAGACCAGATTGGTTTTATAATCGTCAAAGTTATGGAGGAATTATTACCGATATTGGTTCCCACCAAATTCATCAATTTTTAGTTTTTACAAATTCAAATCAAGCAAAAATCAACCATGCATTAGTAGAAAATACAACAAAGAAAGATATGCCTGGTTTTCAAGACTTTGGTGAAGTGAACCTTACTGGTAATGGTGGGCACGGATATGTACGCCTAGATTGGTTTACTCCAGATGCCCTTCCAACTTGGGGAGATGGAAGATTGCTAATCCTTGGAGACAAAGGTTTTATAGAAATAAGAAAATATACAGATTTAGCAAAATCAGAAAAAGGTAATCATTTATATTTAGCAAATAATGATGAAGTAACACATATTGACTGCTCTAACGTTAAGCTTCCCTACTTTAGTAATTTAATTAATGATGTTTTAAATAGAAGAGAGACTGCATGTCCTCAAGAACTTACTTATCTTTCAATGGAACTTGCTATTAAAGCTCAAGAACAAGCTGAAAAAAAATGAAAAAATATCAAGTTGCTATAATTGGAACTAATATAGGAGCAAAACATTTTGAAGACTTTCAAAAAGTATCTGAGAGATTTAATGTTCACACTTTGTGTGGTTTAACAAGAGAGTCTATTGATAAAATTTTACAGTCAAATAGGAAAACAAAAGTTTCTCTTAATTTTGACGATGTATTAAAAGTAAAAGAAATTGATATCATTGATATTTGTCTCCCACCCCATTTACATTTTTTTGGTTGTAAAAAAGCTTTGGAGTCTGGAAAGCATGTAATTTGTGAAAAACCTTTAGTTTCAAGTCTAAAAGAAGTGGATGAATTAGAAAAAATCAGCAAAGAAACTGGCAAGATTATTTTTCCAGTATTTCAATATCGATATGGTCTAGGATTTTCAAAGTTAAAAGCATTAATCAAATCAGGTTTGGCGGGAAAACCATTGGTTGCTTCTTTAGAAACTCATTGGAATAGAGGAAAAGATTACTATTTAAAACCATGGAGAGGAACCTGGAAAGGTGAACAAGGTGGAGCTATTTTAAGTCACTCTATTCATATTCATGATTTAGTTAGTATGATTCTAGGTCCTATTTCAAATGTTTTTGCCAAGCTATCAACTAGAGTAAATGATATTGAGGTTGAGGATTGTGCTGCCCTTTCAATTGAAATGCAAAATGGAACTCTGGTGACAAGCTCTATCACATTGGGTGCTGCAAACGATACTAGTAGACTTCGATTTTGTTTTGAAGGATTAACTGCTGAGTCTGCTGCTTCTCCTGAAAAACCTTATAACCCAGCTGATGATGAGTGGACTTTTTTACCAAGAGCACCAATAACACAAAGTCAAATTGAAGATGTTTTATCTAAAGTAAAACAAACTAAATCCTGGTATGCTGGGATGTTTGAGGAAATTGCAAATAAACTTAACGGTTTGCCTAGTGATGAGGTAACCTTAACAGATGCTAGAAATTCTTTAGAATTTGTCACCGCAGTCTATGCTTCATCAAGACAAAATAAAAAAATTGAAATTCCAATAGATAAAAAAAATAAACTCTATAATTCCTGGCTCCCTAATTAAATTAATTAATTTTTGAACGTTTTAAATATGCTTACAGATATAAAATAAATATTTGAAACAACCCATAAAAACATAAAGAAAACCTCATATACTGAGTTTATATTTAAATCCTTTATTAAAATTAACAAAATTGAAGTAATGAACCAAAATATTGCAAAAATAATTGATAAACTTTTAAATTTTTTAACTCTTAAAGGATGAATGCATTTTAAAGGAGAAAATTTTAGTAACACTAACAAAATTAGAAATATCAAATTAAAATTTTGGCTGGTGCCAAAAATATAAAAGTAAAGCACGATTACATTCCAAATAGCTGGAAAACCATTATAGTAATTATCATCTGTTAAAATATTTAAATTCACATAAGAATAAATAGAAATAAAAATCAAAATTACAGGAATTAATAAAATAAACTGGTCTGGTACATACCTAAACCAATAAATCATTACCGATGGTATTATGACATAGTTAAAAAAATCAATTATACTATCCAGCATTTTACCATCAATATGTGGTAAATTTTTTTTCACATTAAATTTTCTTGCTAAAGTTCCATCAACACTGTCTATTAAAAATGCAAACCCAAGCCAAAGAAAAGCGGCTTTTTGGTTATTATTCATAACAGCAATTAAAGCAAAAAAACCAGCAACAATTCCTAATCCAGTTAATAAATGGACAAGAATACCAAGAAATCTATCCTGTTTAAAAAGTTCATAGGTTTTAATATTTTTTTCTTTACTCATTTTAATATCTAAAATTATCTAGCTAATTTAATAAAAATATCTCCCATTCCACTTTGCAATTTCTCATCTGGTGTACTGTTTCTAAATTCACAAAATAAACCAGTCACTTGATGATTATCAATTTTAACAATTTGAGATTTATCACAAGATTTTGCCTGATGAAATAATCCAATAACTAACCTGTTATTTAGTTCAACAACTTGATCTTTTGATAAACTTTGACCATCACAAAAATAATCCCTATTCACTTGTTTTGGAAAATTTTTTTTACCACACGGGTTTTTAATAGTTAAAACATAAAATTCTTTTTCTACATCTTTAAATTTATGTATCATTTTATCAACTTTTGAATATTTCATTACATCACAAGAACATGGAATGCAGCATCTGTAGTAATCCCCACAAATTTTTTTATTTGTACCAACTTCTTGTAAATATACTTTTTCAGGTTCTGCGTTAGGATCAATTAAAGAACCAGATACAGCACAATAAAGTTTATTGAACTCTACAAATTCCTGATAAGTAATATCTTTATTTAATATATGTTTAAAAAATTTTGGACCAGCAGCGTTTCTATTTCTATCTGGAAATATTTTACTCCACTCATTTACTAATTCTTGATAATAATTTCTTTCTTGTGCTTCTAAACTTGAGTTATAAGAAAAAACTAAAAATACAGTAAATATTATAAAAAAAAATTTTTTCATAAAAACATTAATTATTTTGTTTAATTTTCAATGTTTTATTTAATTCATTAATTTCAAAAGTGTCTTCTTCTCCGTTTGTCCAAGTAACAATGATCTTAATATTTCTCTCATTTTTTCGAATTCCGTAATGTGCCACTGGCTCCATTTGACACAAGTAACCTGAGCCTGAATCTATTGTTTTAGAATGAGTTCTTAAATTTGAAACAAGAGTTACGGTAGCACCTCTTGCTGGAGCACCGTGCATATTAATTGGCTTAATCCTTAAGAAATTATTTTTTTTTGAATTTGCCTTATATAAAGTTAAAGGCTGATAACCAGATTCTCCATGAGATATTAAAAGCTCAAGTATTCCATCACCGTCTATATCGGCTACTGCAGCTCCTGTTCCTAATCCATTAGTTTCTAAAGCATTTCCAATATTTATTTCTTTGAACTCACCATTATCTAAAATTTTAAATAATTTATTTGGCTCGCCAATATTATTCATGAATACTTCGTCATAACCATCATTATCAAAATCAGCAGAGATTACTGTTCTAATTCTCGATGGGGCGCTAAATTGTTTGTCAGCTATATCTACAAACTTATTATTTTTTAAAACAAATGCTCGATGAGGCCCTTCCCAATTCGAAGTTAATATATCTAATCTTCCTCTATAATAAATATCACTTAGCGCAGTCCCACGGCCGTTTTGAAAGATATCATCAACAGCATAATCTTTCGCAATTTCAACAAAATTTCCATTATTATTATAATATAAAAAATTCTCCCCTCTTTCATTTGCAGCAAAAATATCAGATCTTCCAGATAAAATATTACCTGAAATAACCGCTCTACCTCCAGTAATTTTATTAATACCTAGCTCTGAAGCTTTGTCTATTATTTCATTTCCATCTTTTTCGTAAAATCTTGTAGGCCCTCCATAATTTGCAACATATATTCCATAAGCTCCATTTCCATTTCTATCTACACATACAACTGATCTACCTGCTGTGAGATTTAAATTTTCCTGGTTTATTTCTAATTCAAATAAATCAAAAAATTTATTTCCATCAAAATCTAATAATCTGTCTGAATATCTTTTGTTTCCACTATAAGTGTCTGTATTTAAAAAATATATTTCCTCATAACCATCCTGATCAATATCACACGATGCTACTCCTATAGTTTTACGATTTTTGTCTATAAATATACTTTGGTTAATTGAATTGAACAAAATACCCTTTTTATGAGCTAAGGCTAAATTATTAAATCCAAATCCAGTTACAATAAATTCAAAATTTCCATCGTTGTTTACATCTGAAACGGACACACCATAACTTAATCTAGGTTGATTTTCTAATATTTGGTAAGTTATATCTTCAAAGAAATCCTCTGACTTTGAATAATTAACAATATTCAAAAATATTAATAAAAATATAAATAATTTTTTCATTTAATTTCCAACTAAACTAAAAATTAAAAATTAAAACTGTTAATATTGGCATAGTTAATTTAGTGTAATTTCAATAGTAAATATAAAAAATTTTAAAAATATGAGTGATCTCAACAAAGCACCAAACGATTTTTTCAATAATTGGAATAAAATTAATTCCATGTCATATAGAAATGTTATTGAACTACATGTTAAGAGAAGTAGTGAAAAAAAAATATTAGCTTTAATTCAATTTGAATTAGATCAGTTTTCAGAAAATGTTCAAAAGGATTTAGTTATTTCTGAAACAAGTTCTTTCTATCAAGAAATATCTAATCTTTTCAGAGACTCAAACTGGTGGTCAACTGCTACAGTAACTGACGCTTGTAAATATTATTTAAACTGTGCAAGAAATAATATTTCTTATTTTGAAAACTATATAGAGGCAGATAGTAAATTGTCTCAAAATCAAAAAAATGAGATATTTGCCTTATATCAATTATGCACTCTATTTATTTCTTGGAATGCTATTAAAGACAAACAAATAAGAGAAATTATAGATATTAAAAAAAGTTTATTTTTTAGATAAATATTTAGATTAATAATATTCACACTTTTTTTCTTGTCTTTTATATCTATCAGAGCGAAGACTGACATAATTACCTTGTTCATAGCATAGGCATTGCACCAAAAAATACGTCTTTGTTCTCTAGCTAGTGCAGCACGATTACGCTCTATTCTCTCCTTTTCTTTGATTTTTTAGTAAATTTTCGATGTCAAAATAATCCCAAAGTCTTAAATGAAACTTATGTCACAGAGACAGATAATAAATATATTTGTAATTAAATCTCATGAAAACAATATTTGTTATAGGTTCAAAAAAACATACACTGAAGTACACAAGAAAAATGCCCGAAGGTGAAGTTAAGAAAATGAAATCTTTTGTTACAAACAAAGGTCAAAAGCTTGAGAAAACTTCAAAATTTAAAATTTTAAAAGTATCAGACGACAAAACTTCAAGAACTTTCAAAATCAGTCTTTAATTATTTTATATGAAAAAAATTTTGGTTATTACATTATTAATTTTTATCTCAAGTACAGTTCTTAACGCAGAAACAATTAAACCAAAAAAAACACCACTTAAAAAATTATCCAAACAACTAGGCAATGGACAATTAATTAAGATTAATTCGTATCAAACTTCTGATTATAAAGGCATTTTGGAGGGCTGGTATAAAGAGAGTCCAATAATAGTTGATGCTCTTATTACTTATCCAGAGGGAGAAGGTCCATTTCCTTTATTATTAATCGTTCATAGTAGTGGTGGTGCTGAGGAATTTACTGCAAATTGGCTAGAATTTATGAGAGATCAACAAAAACCTCTGTTAGACATGGGGATAGCGACAATGTATTTAGATAATTTTTCTGCGAGAGGTGCAAAACATACCTATACAGATCAATCAAAAGCATCTTTATGGTCTACTTATATAGATGTGTTTATGGCATTGGATTATCTCAGTAAGGATCCAAAAATAAATATTAAAAAAGTAGGTGTCTCTGGTTATTCAAGGGGAGGAAATCTTTCAATAATGGCTGCAGAAAAAAGATTGAGAGATATATTAGTTAGCAAAGATCTTTATTTTGCTGCGTCTCAACCAAGATCTGCTGAATGTGGAATTTCTGGAATGTTTAGAAATCCAACTCCAGTTAAAGAAACTAAAATTTGGTATGTACATGGTTTAGCTGAGGATTATACCTTACCAGGTCCATGTGTAGATCTAATGGAAAAAATGCAAGCTAAAGGTGCTGATATTGAAATAGATTTAAGAGAGGGATGGTATCATTTATTTACTGGAAATTATGAGCCAGAAATAGAAAAAAGAACTCAATATTTTTGGAAGTGTCCTAATTTTTACACAGAGGATGATGGGAATCCTAATAAAGAGTTTTTTGATTTAATTTTAAAAAATACAAAAATAAAAAGTTTGGATGAATTTAATGAGTTATCACGTAAAAATCCAAGAAAAGCTTTTAAAACAATGTTCAAGGGTCTTAAAAAAGAAAAATGTATTGGAAAAGGTGTTACTGAAGGGGGTAACCATGGAAAAACTTTTATGCCAGAGTATTTAGCTTTTTGGAAAGAAAATTTATTAAATTAATTTAATAAACTAAAGAGATGAAAAAACTTTTAAGTATCGTGGTTATAGGATTTTGTAGGATAACTAGAACCATAACAAGAACTTTTTAAGATAAAACAAAGTTTAAAGTGGTATGAGCCCAGAAAAATCCCAGAAACTCTGGAAAATTATTCAGGAAGCTGGCGATTATTTGGGGTACTAGTGGTACACCCTACCTCACACGACCTCACACTACTTCACACTAGTTACACGGGTAATTAAAATTTTATTGAAAATAATTCGCTAAAAGACTCATCAATTTAAGCAACAAACTAGGCACCAGACTAGGCAAATTAAAGATAAAACAAATCTATATTTTTTAACCAAATAGACTAGTGGTTTAGGATTTGTTAGTCTCCGATTATGAAATTTAATGAGGACTCAAGAGTAAAAATTCCAGCAATACTTCATTGTATGCGTCTAGGGTATGAATATATTTCTTTAAAGAGTCAAAGCTATGACAAAATAGAGTCTACAAATATTTTCTCCTCAGTTTTTATTTCAAGTATTCAAAAAATAAATCCTGGCCTAAGTGATAGTGAAGCAAGACAAACTCTAGATGAAGTTTCTTTGTCACTCGAAAATGAAGATTTAGGTAGAGCTTTTTATAAAAAACTCATCAATAAGTCTGGAGTACGATTGATTGATTTTGAGAACTTTGATCAAAATACCTTTCAAGTTGTAACTGAATTGACATATAAAAACGGCGAAGACGAATTTCGTCCTGATATAACAGTGCTCTTAAATGGCATGCCTCTTATCTTCATTGAAGTTAAAAAACCTAACAACCGAGATGGTGTAATAGCCGAACATAAACGTATCCAAAGCCGTTTTAAAAATAAAAAATTAAGAAATTTTGCAAATATAACGCAATTAATGATTTTCTCTAACAATATGGAATATGATGAAAGTTCCCCACATCCAGTAGAAGGTGCATTTTATGCCTCGTCATCATATAATAAAACAAAGTTCAATTATTTTCGTGAAGAGATAGGATTCAATCTTGATGCAATACTTTTACCAATAAGTGAAAATGATGAGCTTTCAGTTTTAAAAGACAACAACCTTATCAGCATTAAAAACTCACCTGAGTTTGAAAAAAATAAAAATCCAGATTCACCAACAAATCGAATTTGTACTTCACTACTTTGTCGAGAAAGACTAGCTTTTATTTTAGAGTTTGCTTTCGCATATGTAGAAGAAGAAGATGGATTACAAAAACATATAATGCGTTACCCTCAGATTTTTGCAAGCAAAGCTATCTCTAAGAAATTAGACAGTGGAGCAAAAAATGGAATAATCTGGCACACACAAGGTAGTGGAAAGACGGCGCTGGCTTTTTATAACGTAAGGTACCTTAGTAACTATTTTCAGAAAAAAGACCAGATTGCAAAATTTTATTTCATTGTAGATAGGCTGGATCTTTTGAAACAAGCAAGTGGGGAATTTAGAAATCGAGGTCTAGTAGTCCACAATATTAATTCTCGTGAAGCTTTTGCTGATGACATTAAAAATAATGCTGCCCTTCATAACAGTAGTGGTGCTCAGGAAATTACAGTAGTTAATATTCAAAAATTTCAAGATGACCCATCGGTTGTAAAAAGCAGTGACTATAACTTAGAAGTCCAACGTATTTTTTTTCTAGATGAAGTTCACCGAAGCTATAATCCCAAAGGCAGCTTTCTTGCTAATTTAGAGCAAGCAGACCGAACATCAATAAAAATTGGATTAACTGGTACACCTTTATTAGGTAAAGATTATAATTCAAGGTCGCTATTTGGAGATTATATCCATAAGTATTATTATAATGCTTCAATTAAAGATGGATATACCCTTAGATTAATTAGAGAGGAAATAGAGACTAGTTATAAACTCAGATTACAAAGGGCTTTAGAGGAGATAAATGTTTTAAAAGGCGATGCAGATAGGACATTTCTATATTCACATTCGAAATTCGTTGAACCAATGTTGGATTATATAGTCAAAGATTTAGAGACAGCACGTATAACAACAGGTGATTATGATATTGGAGGGATGGTAGTTTGTGATTCTGCAGCGCAGGCTAGAAAAATGAATGATATTTTTCAAAAAAAATATGCCTCATTAAACAAAGAGGCTGCCGAAGGAAAAGGAGGTGTTAGAACTGCTCAGCTCATTCTTTACGACGAAGGTGATAAAGAAGCTAGAGAAGATTGGGTCCGAGATTTTAAACGTGGAAAGTTAGATTTGCTTTTTGTTTATAATATGCTTCTCACTGGTTTTGATGCCGAACGTTTAAAAAAGCTATATCTAGGTAGAGTAATTAAAGCTCACAATCTACTACAAGCCTTGACAAGAGTGAATCGTCCTTTCAACGAATTTGAATATGGTTATGTTATTGATTTTGCAGATATTCAAAAAGAGTTTGAAAAAACAAATAGAGATTATCTTAAGGAATTAGAAAGCGAGCTAGGGGATGAAACTGAGAGCTATAGTAATCTATTTAAGTCTGAGGATGAAATTCAACAGGAAATCGAAGAGATCAAAGAGGAATTATCTCGTTTCGACATTATTAATGCTGAAATATTTTCGCAACAAATTTCAAACATTAATGATCGAAAAGAAATACTAAAGATCACTACTGCACTAAATAGCGCGAAAAACCTCTACAACGTTATTCGTTTATCTGGCAAGTACGACATGCTTGACAGATTAGATTTCCAAAAACTCAATACTTTATTGAGTGAGGCTAATAATCGGCTAGCAATGATTAATCTAAAGGAAGCCCTTGTAAATAAAGTTGATACACAAAACCTACTTAATATTGCACTCGAAGATGTTATTTTTGCATTCACAAAAGTAAAACAAGAAGAGTTACTGCTTGCTGATGAACTCAAAAATACACTCCAGAAGACGCGGGAAGGTCTCGGTGGTAATTTTGACCCTCAGGACCCAGAATTTATCTCATTAAAGGAAGAGCTTGAGAGGCTTTTTAATAAGAAAAACCTTGCAGAAGTAAGCAAAGAAGAAATGGAGAGTAATATTAGAGAGCTGAATAAAATTTACGAAAAAGCTAAGGAGTTAGACAGAAATAATCAGCTCTTAAAAGCCAAATACAATAACGATGAAAAGTATGCTCGCCTTCATAAACGATTAATGGAAAAAGATCCTCTGACAGAAAGAGAGAGTAAATTGTTCGATTTACTTAATGGTTTAAAAAAAGAAGTTGACCTAAAGATAGAACAGAATACGCAAATATTAGATAACGAAAATTATGTTAACCAAATGGTAACGAGGCTCATAATTGAAGAGTTTAAGACCAAAAATAATATTCCGTTGACTGCAGATATTGCAAAAAATATAAATACACTTTTAGTTAAAGAGTATATGAAGGAGTTCAGGGGAGAAGCGGCGTAGTAAGTCAAAACTGAATAGATGAGAAATAAAATATAATGAACGAAATACAAAAATTTTCACAACAAGTCAGAACACTGATTGATGATTTAAAAAGTGTATGTGCTAATTATGGACTAGGTAATGATGGTAATGAGTTTAAGATCATCACACAAGTTTTTCTATATAAGTTTTTGCATGACAAGTTTGTTTATGAAGTCAAGCTGATTGACAAAAAACTCCAGGACAGTAGTGGCTGGGAGGAGCGGCTTGCTTCTTATAGCAAGGATGAGTTTGAAATGCTAACACTGAAGCTAAGCGAGGGCACAGCCGTAATTAAATCAGAGCAGCTTATTACTTCACTGTTTGCCCGTCAAAATGAGGGAAATTTTGCTGAAACTTTTGATAAGACCTTATTAGATATCGCAAAAAAAAATAACGATATTTTTTCTGTAATTACTGGTGGGCGAGAAAAAGTTGCTTTATTTGAAAACATAAGCAAATATGTTTCTGATAATCGTGACGACTTTTGTAGAGCGATTGTTAATAAACTGGTTGGATTTAGTTTCGAGAATATATTTGACGAAGGGTTTGATTTTTTCTCATCGATATTTGAATATCTTGTTAAAGATTACAACAGTGATAGTGGTGGTAAATATGCTGAGTATTTTACACCCCACTCGGTTTCAGGAATAATGGCTAAATGCTTAGTTTCTGATGAAGAAAAGGATGGCATAAGTAATGTCTCTTGTTACGATCCATCAGCTGGATCTGGCACATTATTAATGAATCTTGCTCACCAAATTGGTGAGAATAAGTGTACAATATATTCTCAAGATATTTCTCAAAAGTCTTCTAACCTGCTTCGCTTAAATCTTATTCTAAATAATCTGGTGCATTCTATACATAACGTAATACAAGCAAATACTCTTGTTAAACCATTTCATAAAGATAAAAGTGGTAGATTAACAACTTTTGACTATATTGTTGCTAATCCCCCTTTCAAACTCGACTTCTCTGACTTTAGAGATGAACTTGACAAAAAAGAAAACAGCGATCGTTTTTTTGCTGGAATTCCTAATGTGCCACCTAAGAAAAAAGAATCGATGGCTATTTATCTTACCTTCTTACAACATATAATTTTCTCATTGAAACCAGAGGGAAAGGCTGCAGTTGTTGTACCAACAGGATTTATTACTGCTAATAGTGGGATTGACAAAAAGATTAAACAAAAACTTGTGGATGAGAAAATGCTACGAGGAGTAATTAGTATGCCCTCTAATATCTTTGCTACTACAGGTACCAACGTATCAATTTTGTTTATTGATAAAACTAACGAAGAAGATGTTGTTCTAATTGATGCGTCAAATTTGGGCAAAAAAGTTAAAGAGGGTAAAAATCAGAAAACGCTTTTAGCCGAAAAGGATGAAATTAAGATTATTGATACTTTCAATAACAAAAAAGTGGTTGATGATTTCTCTATAGTAGTGAGTTATCAAAATATTCAATCTAAGGGCTATTCACTAAGTGCAGGCCAGTATTTTGACGTGAAAATAGAAAATGTAGAAATTAATGCTACTGAGTTCTCTAATAAGATAGACAACTATTTAAATAATTTGAAGGATCTTTCTGGTAGATCAAAAGAGCTAGAAACAGATATTAAGAAACAGTTAATGAGATTAAAGCATGACTAAATGGCACCTTCACACAATCGGTGATTTGGTTAGAGAAAAAATTATAGCCGAACCGATGGATGGCAATCATGGTGAAATTCACCCTAAGGGTAATGATTTTACAAAGATCGGTATTCCATTTGTAATGGCATCCGACATTAAAAATGGCTTAATAGATTTTGATAGATGTAAATATATAAGTAAATATCAAGCTGATAAATTAAGGAAAGGATTTTCTCAAGTGGGTGATGTACTTTTGAGTCATAAAGCTACAATCGGGAGAACCGCCATTGTTCCTAAGTCGGACTTTCCTTATTTAATGCTTACTCCTCAAGTTACATATTATAGAGTGCTAGATAGTGATAAGCTTAATAATAAGTTTTTAAAATATTATTTTGATAGTCCTTTGTTTCAGAGAATACTCAAATTGCGGGCTGGTGCAGGTTCTACAAGAGCATATCTAGGAATTATCGCACAAAAAGATTTACCAATATCAATACCTGATATTAAACTACAGAAACAACTTGTTGATGTTCTTTCAGTTATTGATGAAAAAATTGAACTCAATAATCAAATCAATTCCGAATTAGAAGCTATGATTAATCTGATATACGATTATTGGTTTGTGCAATTTGACTTTCCTGATGAAAGTGGCAAGCCTTATAAATCTTCAGGTGGCAAAATGATTTATAATGAAGTACTAAAACGTGAAATTCCAGAAGGATGGAATGATATTTCGCTTGGTAATATCATACTTAAAAGTGGGACAGGTTTAAATCCAAGAAGAAACTTCAAATTAGGTGAGGGTGAAAACTTTTATATCACTATTAAAAATATTAAAAATGGTAGAATTATTTTTGATGATAACACTGACCGAATAAGTGATAAGTCTTTAGAAATAATAAATCAGAGATCTGATCTGCAGATTGGAGATATTTTGTTTACTAGTATTGACCCTGTTGGTGTTACTTATTTTATTCATGAAAAACCTAAAAACTGGAATATTAATGAGTCTGTATTTACCTTAAGAGCAGATAAAAAATTATTAACTCCAGAATTTTTATTCATGCTTTTATCAAGTAAAGAAATGAAAGTATTTACTAAGCAGTCTTCTGCTGGAAGTATACACAAAGGTATTAGGCATGAAGTGCTCAAAGATTTCAAGTTACCTTATGGAGGGATGCCTGTCATTTTATCTTTTACAAAAATTTTAAGACCATTACTTGAACGTCAGCATATATTATATACAGAAACTCAAAAATTAAATGAATTACGAGATTGGCTTCTACCGATGCTGATGAATGGCCAGGTCATAGTTGGTGAAGCAAGCTAGTTTATTTTAAAGATGTTCAAACTTCATGTTTATTGAAAATAGTAATAGGATCTTATAGGGTAACTAGGCACCAGACTAGGCAAATTAGAGATAAAACAAAGTTTGAGTAGTTATGACACCAGAAAACTCGCAGAAACTCTGGAAAATTATTCAGGAAGCTGGCGATTATCTCAGGTGCTAGTGGTACACCCTACCTCACACTACCTCACACGACTTCACACTGGTTATATGGATAATTAAATTTTGATTAAAAATAAATTGCAAAAATAATCCTAAATTTAATAAACAAACTAGAACCAGGACTAGAACTTTTTGAGATAAAAAAATTAACAAAATTTTGTCATTATTTAAATTTAAGATTAAGTATGATTAATCAAATTTTTTACTGGTGTGTTGATCTTTTGTCTGTTTGGGCAAAATTATTAGGTATATCCTACGAACTTATAAATATATTAATATTTATAATAGGATATCCTTTATTTGTTATTCTATTATTAGCGATTATTCTAAGACTAATGTATAAAATTAAAGTCTTGAAAAAACTTAATGAAAGTAGAATTTAAAGGAAAAAAATACAAATCCTTAGAAGAATTTTTTATAAAAAATAAGGAAATTATACCTTTCAAAGCATCTGTTTCATTAAGAACAAGATTAAAAGAAGGTTTAAGTTTAGAAGAAATTTTAGATAAAGGGAAAAGGAAAAGAGGAACTTCAAAGGGGCCTTATTTAGTAGAAGGTATAACTTATAATGATCTACCAAGTATAGCAAAGGAGTACGGTATTACTGAAAGAGCTATTTATAAAAGATACTCTAGGGGAAAAATAGGAGACGATTTAGTTCCAAGTAAAAAACTTAAAAGTTACATTGCTCCAAAGAAAATATTCAAAATTTATATAAATGGAGTTGGTTATAATTCAATCGCACAAGCCTGCCGAAAAAATAATGTAAAATATATAACTTTTAGAAAAAGAATTGAATATGGTTGGTCTAGAGAAGAAGCTCTAGGAATTAAAACAAAGCAGAATGTTCATCATGCAAGCATTTATAGTAAAAATTATCATGGTAAAAAAAGAGTTAAAGGAAAAGAAGTAACCATTGATGGAAAAAAATTCAATTCTTTAGCAGAAGCTTCCATTTTTTATAAAAAAGACCCCGAGGCTGTAAGAACACAAATTTTATCAGGAAGATCTACAAGAGAGGCTCTTGGACTTGATCTAATAGAGACAAAAAATTTAGTAATTTTTAAAGGTCAAAAATATAAAAGTTTACCAGAGCTGGCAAAAAAAATTGGTGTACCTTATAGATTAATTAAATCAAGAATACAAAATATGGGTATTTCATTGGAAGAGGCCATAAATTTAGGATCCGATCATATAAGCAATGATGGAAGATATAATAAGAAAATATTTGAAAAAGATCCAAATTTAGCAAATGCTAATGGCTACCTATATTTTGTATCAATTAAAATAGGAAATAAAAAAAGATATAAGTTAGGTATTACAAAGACATCTGTAAAAAAAAGACTAAAACAAGAAGGTTATGATTTTTCAATTATAAAAGTTCTTAATTCTAATTTATTTTACTGTTATTTATTGGAACAAAAATTATTGCACAAATTTGAAAATTATAAAGATAAAACAATCAAAGCTGAACATTTGGATGGGCATACTGAAATATTTGAATTTTCAGAGAATGTTGTATCTGAAATCAAAGATTTGATAAAATAGGATTTTATAAATTTAACTAGAACCATAACTAGAACTTTTTGAGATAAAACAAAGTTTGGAGTAGTATGAACAAAGAAAACGCAAGTAAACTGTGGAAAATTATTCAGGAAGCTGGCGATTATTTGGTGGGGCAATTACCTGACCACCCAAATCACCCAAAAGGAAGAAACCCCTATGCTCATGTTGCTATTTGTGTAAAAAGCAAATTCAATGCAAGCTACAAAGATATTCCTGATGAAAAATATAATGATGTTATTAAATATATTGAACTTTTAAAACAAAATCCAAATTAATTATTGTTTTGGAAAATAGTCTTTTAAATCGCCTTCTCGATAAACATCAGCTGTACAGCAATGAAGGCCTCCTCCAAAAGCATATGCATCTCTTAGTTCAACTGGTATAACTTCCATTCCTAACTTATCTAATTGTTCAGCTTGATAAATTTCACTTTTTTCCACACATACAGTCTTAGGATCTAATACTAAAACATTCATTGATAACCAAGTTGATGAATAACATAATGGTGGCGGTTCGTTATGTGCTGGTTGAGCACTGTCTAATATTTCCCAACCATTGCCCTCAAATAATTTTCTCTGTTCCTTAGGGAGTCTTCTTTGCGGATTATTGATAATTAAACCCTCTTTTATTGGTGTAAAAGTTGCATCAATGTGAATTGGATAAGGATCACCTGGGAAGTTAACTGCATGAACTCTATGATTTTTATAATGTCGCTTTAACCAATCAATTCCTTTTAAATTAGTTGTAAATCCATGCTGAACAACTAAATCTTTACCAAATCTTAATACATCTGCTGCATCAAACAATGGTTCTTCCTCAGTAGTTACAAAATATTTTTTTTCAGTCCACTCTAATCTTTTTTGAACGCCTATTTTATCAGATAAATAATCTTTTCTATAATCTGCATCCGTTAATCTTGGCTTTGGAGCAGACTCGTGTCTCATATTAGGATCTTGATTATAATAATCTTTTAAAAGTGGTCGGTAACATAAATATTCAAACCAACGACATCGGTAACTCATTGTAGCTTCCAAGATCTCATTACCCACTGTTAACAAAACATCTCTTGGTGGCATGCAGCCAAACATTGTTTCAGCTTCCCAATCAGGTGTGGACGTTTTTTGATTAAAATTTATTGGCGTTGGTCGATCAACTTTAATGCCTCTTTTTTCAAGAATTTTTGAAAAGTTATCTAATAATTCATTTGCTTTATCGATAGTATCTTTGGTTCTTGGTCCAAACTGACCTCGCATATCACTGTCTTCTGGAACTTTTGCATCTAATGCTGGTTCAGGCGCAGGTATACATGTGCCATCCGCTCTACCAACAATTACATGTTTTAACGGATCCCACTCATTCCAACTATTAACAATAGTTTTATTCTCATTCATAAAGATTAGTTTTTTATAATATTATGTTCAGGGCCGAAAGGAAATTTTGTAATATTTTCTACTCCATCTTTACCAATCACCAAAATATCGTGTTCTCTATATCCACCTGCACCAGGATTACCCTCTGGAATCATTATCATTGGTTCCATAGAAACCACCATGTTTTCCTCAAGAATAGTGTCAATGTCTTCTCTTAATTCTAAACCTGCTTCTCTTCCATAAAAGTGAGAAAGCATACCAAATGAATGTCCGTAACCAAAAGTTCTATAATGAAGGTAACCAAGTTCAGCAAACAATTCATTTAACTCATGACAAATATCTGAACATTTAACACCTGGTTTAATCAATTCTAATCCTCGCTTATGCACTTTTACGTTTGCTTCCCATGCTTTAAGTGATTCATCATTAGCATAATCTAAAAATAAAGTTCGCTCTAGCGCAGTGTAGTATCCTGAGATCATTGGAAAAGTATTTAAAGATAAAATATCTCCTTTAACTAATTTTCTATTAGTCTTTGGATTGTGAGCTCCATCTGTGTTGATACCAGATTGAAACCATACCCAAGTGTCCATATACTCTGCCCCTGGATAACTTTTAACAATTTCTCTTTCCATTCTATCTCTTGCTGCAATTGCTACTTCGATCTCTGTATTATCTTCTCTAATATTTTTAACTATTTCTTCACCACCAATGTCTGCAATTCTTGCGCCATTTTTGATGATCTCAATTTCTTCATTCGATTTAATCATTCTAAGTTTCATTAGATCTTTTGAAACATCACTAAAAATAGAGAAAGTAAAAATAGACCCTATTTTTTCTCGCATATCTAACGTGACATGATCATTTTCTATTCCAATATTTTTTGGAGGTTCATCTCTTCCAATAATTGAAACAATTGCTCTTAAAAAATTATCTCTTTTCCAATCAGTATAAATAACGTTATCACAGTGAGATCTACGCCAAGGTTGACTTGCATCAATATTAGCTGAAATTGTTGAAATTTTACTTTGAGTTATCACACATCCGTATGGTCTACCAAAAGAACAATAAATAAAACCTGTGTAATATGCAACGTTATGCATTGAGGTTAAGATAACCATATTAAGACCATTTTGGTCCATCATTGATCTAAGTTTACTTACTCGATCGTTATATTCTTTATCAGTAAATGGTAATTTTACTTTTTCACCGTTTTTAAGTTCAAAAAAATCTGGCCGTTCCATATTAATTTAAAGCAATATATCTTTTGTTCCATCTCATTATTAAACTGTAATAAAATATAGATATAAAAAGAAAAAAACCACCGATTATAGTATTTGTGGATGGCACTTCATTAATACCAAATAATGGTAACCAAACCCAAAAAATTCCACCTACAACTTCAGTTAAAGATAATAAAGTCAATTCTGCCGCTGGTATTGCTTTAGATCCAATTGAATATAAAATTAAACCAAAACAAACTAGTGTTCCATGCAAAGAAAATAAAGTCCCGTTATAACTAGATGAAAAGAAAACTAAGTTGTTTGATAAAATCATAATTGTCGCAAACACAAAACAAAAGAAACCTGCAAAAGCTACTGTTGTGAATTTTGGTGTTTCTTTTCTCCATCTTAGAGTTACAGAAAAAATTGAGAAACCAATTGAGGAAGTTAAACCAAATACAAAACCAATTAATGATTTTTCACCAGTATTTCCAAGTGCCATAATAATGATACCAACTGTTGCAATTATTATTGATATCCACACATTGAAAGAAATTTTTTCTCTTAAAAATAAAAATGCCAATAATGCTGTAAAAAAAGGCATTGCTGCTAAACAAAGTAATGTAACTGCAGCGCTAGTGTTTGTAATTGAATAAATGAATGTAATCATAGCGATCCCCAATCCAGATCCACCGATTACTCCAGATAAACCTATTTTATAATAGTTTTTGTAAAAATTTTTTCCCTCCTCAAAAAATAAGTAAAGATTTAATAAGATGAAAATTGTTAAACCTCTGCCAAAAATATACTGCCAAGGTACCAATTGAGGATTATCCATATATCGAACTACTAATGGGCCAAACGACCATAATAGACCAGCAAAAAGTACAACTGGGATGGCTATTCTTGGATTTCTCAACTGCAACATAATGAGAAATCTAATTGTAAATAGAATTTTCTACAACAAAAATACGTTTCTAAACTAAATTTTGATTTGAAAGGTTGGGGAAAAAACAATCAACGATATCTCCTTTTTTAAATTTTGATTTACCTGCTGGTAACAAAACCCAAATATTTGATTTTACAAATGATTTAATTCTAAAAGACTCTTGTCCTTTTAAAATTTGAACATTTAATTTTCCATTCTTAGTTGTGCTTAATTGGCTCTTTACAAATCTTGTGAAATTAATTTTTTTATTAAAACTGTTCGTCAAAATAGCTTTAATTGATTTTTCCTCTGATAATCCTAAAGCATTTAAAATATATGGAATTACAAAAAATCTAAAACATGCAGCTGAGGAGATTGGGTTTCCAGGGAGTCCAAATATTGCTTTTTCTTTACCTTTAATTTTTGCAAACATAATTGGTTTACCAGGCCTTATTGCAGCACTTTTAAAGTAACTTGATAACTTAAATTTTTTAACAACATCAGGTATAAAATCAAACTTACCTGCAGACACTGCACCTGAAGTAATAATAATATCATCTTTAGATTTGATTAGTTTATTAATTTTTTGTTTAAAAATATTTTGATGATTATCTCTCAATATACTCCCACTTTTAAAATTAAATAAAAAATTTTGATTTAAGTTTTTTATATAGTGTGTGTTGGAATTTCTTACCATCCAATTTGGAATATTATCTTTGTCTGATATTTCGTTTCCTGTTGAAAAAAATAATATGTTTATTATTTTTTTTACTTTAATTTGTTTAATGCCTAAACTTTTCAAAGCTAAAATATGGTTTGGTTGAATAATTGTATTCTTTTTTATTACAACTTCCCCTTTTCTATAATCTGAACCTGCAAACCTAACATGATCGAATTTTTTTATTTTTTGGTCAATTAAAATATATTTTTTATTAGGCGCAAAAATTATTTGTTCTATGGGAATAATTGTGTCAAAACCCTTTGGAATAATTCCTCCAGTCATTATTTCAGCAGTATAAAATTTTTTTATCTTTTTTTTAAATGGTTTCATTCCTGCTGCAATTGAGCCAATAATTTTAAATTTTTTTGGGAATTTTTTTTTTAATCCATTAGTATCTTTTGAATTAATTGCGTAACCATCAAATGCAGCATTATTCCCTGCAGGATAATCTATATTAGAATAAATATTGGTAGAAACTACTCTATTCAGAGAATTTATACTCTTTATAGTTTCCTCTTTAATTTTAATTTTTGCTTTTTTTAAAATTGTCTTAGATTTTTTGTAACTAATCATTTTTAAGTATTTCTTCAGCTTTTTTTAAATCTTCTTTTGTATTTATATTAAAGAAAGGATCATTATTTGAAAACTCCATATTAATTATTTTTACCCCAGTATTATTAGCCCACAACTCTACTTTTCTTTCTCCATTGTTTAAATCCTTCTCTAACTTATCTAGTAAATTAATGGACCATAAGCCAAATATATTATGTCGTGTGTTGTTTGACTTAATAAAAAATAAATCACTTCCATTAAAATTTATATTCTGAATAAAATCTTTAAGTATTTGTCTCTTAAAAAAAGGTGTATCAACAGGGAAAGTTGCTATCCAGTTGTAGTCTTTTTGGTATTCTTTTATCCATTTCATAGCTGATAAAACTCCACCTAACGGACCAAGATCTTTTTCAAAATCTTTAATTATTGAAATTTTTTCTGAGTTATGAAAACTAATTTTATTATTTGATACTATTAAGAGTTCCTTGAATTCATCAATAATTTCAGTCAACATGTGATCAATTAACAATTTACCAGCTAACTTTACTTGGGATTTATCTTCTCCAAATCTTTGTGACTTACCGCCTGCTAGCACAGTGCCTAAAATATTGTTATGATCCATCTATAAAATATAAAACATTCAAAGTTGAATTAAAGAAATTAAATGGATTTAAGAATTTTAGAAATAGCAGCCCATACTGAAAACAATAAAGTTGTTGAAAACTATACTCATAAGTCAAAACACAAAAATCCATTATGTGGTGATGAGATGGAAATAAGCTTAATTGTCAAAGAAGATGTTGTAAAAGATATGGGTTATCAGTGTAAATCATGCGTTTATTGTCAGGCATCAGTCAGTCTACTGTCCAGAAAAATTAAGGAAAAAAAAGTTGATGATATTAAAAAATTTATAAAAGTTGGCGAGCAACTTTTTGAGGACGCAAAAGTAAGTATGGAAAAACATTGGAAAGACTTTAAAGAAATTTTAGATAAAAAAAATCTTTCAAGGAAAGAATGTTTGCTTTTACCTTTAAGAACTATTGCTAAAGCGTTAAAAATTTAAATGATCAAAATTACAAAACCCTTATTGCAAAAAGCATTAATTGCAGGTTTTTTTTCTGCATTTACAATTGGTGTGCTAACAGTCCTTACTTATAAAAGTACACTTGGATATTTTATTGCAGCCTCTTTTGGTTCTTCAATGGTTTTACTATTTGGTTTTCCTGAAAGCCCATTTGCACAACCAAAAAATGTTTTTTTTGGACATTTGGTAACTGCTTTAGTAGGAGTAATTTTTGTAAACTATATTCCGCTCCCTATTTATATCAGTATTGCAATCGCTGTTGGAGCAGGAGTTTTTTTAATGATTTTATTTAATATTGTTCACCCACCTGCAGGTGGAAATCCAATTATAGTTATTATAGGAAGTGCCTCTTATGATTATTTAATTAATCCAATAATTTTTGGTTGTATTATTATATTGTTATTAGCAATTATAATTAACAAATATTTATTAAAAAAAAACTATCCATTAAAATAATTTAATGAATTCTAAATACAAAGTTTTAAAATATTCATCTAATAAGTTTGAGAATATAGATGATTTAATTTCAATTGAAGAACCATTGGAGATTTCATTAAAATATAATGAGTCTAATAAATTGATAAATCAAAGTTTATCTATAACAATGAGAACTCCAGGTGATGATGAGGATCTTGTAAGAGGATTTTTATATAATGAACAAATTATAAAAAATATTGATGATATTGATTCAATAGAAAGTTACGGAGATAAAGTTGGTCAATACAATATTCAAAATAAAATATTAGCAACTTTAAATAATTCTGAAAATGTGAATATTTCAAAAATAAAAAGAGATTTTTTAACTAATTCATCTTGTGGTGTATGTGGAAAATCTTCACTTGATGCTCTAGAAATAATAAAAAAAAATAAAACAAATCCATTAGAACCCAAAATCAAAAAAGAGGTAATTGTTAAATCGCCAAACACATTGAGAGAAGGCCAATCAGAATTTAGTAAAACAGGTGGAATTCATGCTAGTGGTCTTTTTAATAGTAATGGAGAATTGATTGCTGTCAGAGAAGATGTGGGAAGACATAATGCTCTAGATAAACTTATTGGTTGTGCATTAAAGAGCAACCAAATTGATCCTAAAAACCAATTTATAACATGCTCAGGCAGACTAAATTTTGAATTGGTTCAAAAGGTTTTGATGACAGATATAGGTATAATGATAGGCGTTGGTGCGCCAACTAGTCTTGCTATCGATTTAGCGAATAAATTTGACATTACCCTTGTTGGTTTCGTAAAGAGGGACAGTTTTAATATTTACACAAATAACAAAAAAGTTATTGTGGATTAAATTAATAAAAGGGTATTTGTGTCAAAAAATATAAGTAATTTATCAGGCAGAATAGGCTTAAAAGATAACCTATTTAAGCAAATCTCAGAAAATACCTTAAGCGATAGTCCACAAGATATTAAAGAAATTGCCAAGAAACATAACCTAGGTGTTTCAACTCTCCATGGTGCAGAATCCTTTTATGAATTTTTAAGGCCTTCTCATAGAGAAAAAAAAGCGTTCGTTTGTAACGGTAGTGCATGCATGTGTGCAGGTACTCAAGACAAATTAAAAGATAAACTCAAGGAAAAACTAGGTGATGACAAAGTTGGAGAAATGTTCTGCTTAGGTCATTGTTATGAAAACCATGCATTTCACTATGATGGAGAAAATTATGCTGGTAAAGATATAGAAAAAATTGATCAGATTTTAAAAGGTGAGGAAATTAAGCAAGAAAAATTTTTTTCTAAGAGTTATGCGACAACAAGTTTTTTAATGGATGATAAACTTTCTTCTACAGACCAATTCAAAGATCAATTAAGTAAATTTTTAAAATCAGATAAAAAAGAAATAGTAAAATCATTATTAGACTCAAATTTAACAGGGAGAGGTGGTGCAGGTTTTCCAACAGGAATGAAATGGGATTTTTGTAGTAAAGCGAAAGGTGATAAAAAATATGTTATCTGTAATGCTGACGAGGGAGACTCTGGTGCATTTTCAGATAGGTATTTGTTAGAAGACCAGCCGCTAAAAGTTATTTTTGGAATGGTGATGTGTGGTTATGTAATTGGGAGTGATGAGGGTGTTTTATATATAAGAGGTGAATATCCAAAATCAATTGAAGCATTGAATGGTAGTATAAACGAACTTAAAAAATTAGGATTATTAGGTGAAAATATTTTAGGAACAGATTTTTCATTCGATTTAGGAATCTGTATTGGTCAAGGTGCATATATCTGTGGAGAAGAAACAGCTTTGATTGCATCTATTGAAGGAAGAAGAGCAGAAGTTGACGTTAGACCTCCTTTTCCTGTTACAGAAGGATTATATAAAAAACCAACTGTAGTTAACAATGTTGAAACTTTAGCAGCTGCAACTGGAATTTTAATAAATGGGTCTGAAAAGTTTTCATCTATAGGAAATAAAAAATCAGCTGGAACAAAATTAGTTTGCTTAGATAGTTTCTTTAACAACCCGGGTGTTTATGAAATTGATATGGGAACTCCAATGAAAAAAATATTTAATGAAATTGGTGGAGGATATAAAGAACCATTAAAAGCTTTTCAAATTGGTGGGCCACTTGGTGGTGTGGTTCCATTAAGTGAAATAGAAAATCTAAATTTAGATTTTCAGGAATTTACTGCAAAAGGTTTCATGTTAGGTCATGCTAGTGTGGTGAGTATTCCTAAAGATTTTTCTATGGCTGAATATATTCATCATCTATTTGAATTTTCTGCAGAAGAATCATGTGGAAAATGTTTCCCTGGAAGACTTGGATCTTACAGAGGTAAAGAAATGTTTGACCAAGCTAAAAAGAAAACTGCCAAAATACCTTTGAAATTGCTTGAAGAATTGCTTGTTACAATGAAAAAAGGTTGTTTATGTGCTTTATGTGGAGCTATACCCACTCCTATTCAGAACATTCTAAAGTACTTTGGGGATGAAATGAAAAATGATATGGTTAAAGATAATTAATGAGTTCAGAGAAAAGAAAAATTGCTTATATTGATGGAAAACCGTATGAAATCGGACCAAATCATTCGTCTATTTTAAAATTTGTAAAAAGCTATGTAGGTGAAAAAAAAGTTCCTACTTTGTGTGATGATCCAAATTTAGCACCTTATGGAGCTTGTAGAGTATGTTCGGTCGAAGTTGCTTTAGAAAAAGATGGTCCTACAAAAGTAGTTGCATCTTGCCATACTCCAGTTGCTGAAAATCAACATATATTTACTTCAAATGAATCTTTAAAAGATCTTAGAAAAAATATTGTTGAATTAGTATTAACAGACCATCCAATGGAATGTGATAGTTGTGAGGTAAATAATAATTGTGAACTTCAAACTGTTGCTAATGACTTAGGTATTTCTGATCACAGATATAACAGTCCAAAACAACATAAAGGTATTCCTAGAGATACATCTCATGATTACATGAGAATGAATTTAGATAATTGTATCAATTGTGGAAGATGTGTCAGAGCTTGTGATGAAATTCAAGGTTCATTTGTACTTACAATGAGTGGAAGAGGATTTGAATCTAGAATAACAACTGATAATGATATGATGTTTGGAGATAGTTCATGTGTTTCTTGTGGTGCATGCGCTCACACTTGTCCAACAGATGCTATTTCAGATGTTTTTCAATCAAAATCTGCTGCAGTAGATAAAAAAGTTAGAACAACTTGTTCATACTGCGGTGTTGGTTGTAATTTAGAGGCTTCAATTAAAGATGATAAGGTTGTGGCTATTGATACACCTAAACAAACAGAAGTTAATGCTGGACATACGTGTATTAAAGGAAGATATGCATTTAGTTTTTATGATCATCCAGACAGATTAAAAACACCTTTAATTAAAAGAAATGGAAAATTTGAAGAAGCTTCTTGGGATGAAGCTTATGATTTTATCAAAAAGGAGATGAATAGAATTACAAAAGAAAATGGTCCAGATGCCTTTGCTGGAATTTCTTCTGCAAGATGTACGAATGAAGAAAATTATGTTTTTCAAAAAATGATTAGAGCGGCTGTGGGAACAAACAGTGTAGACTGTTGTGCAAGAATTTGTCATTCACCAACGGCTTGGGGAATGCAACAAACTTTTGGGACTGGAGCAGCAACTAATTCTACGGAAGATATTTATCATGCAGATTTATTTTTGGTAATTGGAGCTAACCCAACAAATGCTCATCCTGTAACAGGTGCAAAAATAAAACAGCAAATCATGAAAGGAAAAAAATTAATTGTGCTTGATCCAGTTACAACTGAACTAGCAAAACTTGCTGATTATCATATTAAACTAAGACCAGGAACTAACGTTGCAGTTCTAAATATGATGTTACACTTTATTATTAAATCAAAACTTTATAATGCAGATTTTGTTAGAGATAGAACTGAAGGTTTTGATAATTTCTTAAAAGAAATTGAAAGACAAGATGTAGATCATTTAGCAAAAGTAGCTGGTGTAGATAAACAATTAGTTAAAGAAGCAGCAATTGCATATGCTACTGCAAGAAATTCAATGGAGTTTCATGGTTTAGGAGTTACTGAACACGAACAAGGATCTAAAACTGTAATGTTAATTGCAGATCTAGCAATGATTACAGGAAACATTGGACGAAAAGGTGTTGGAGTTAATCCTTTAAGAGGCCAAAATAATGTCCAAGGTGCAGCAGACATGGGATGTCAACCACACCAGGGTGCTGGATATTTTCCTGTAGCTGATGAAAAACATCAAGAATTTTATACTGAAAAATATGGAGTAACACATCCGACTAAACCAGGATTAAAAATTCCTCAAATGTTTGAAGCTGCAATAAACAAGGAATTAAAAGGTTTATGGATCATAGGAGAAGATATTGTTCAAACAGATCCTAATAGCGCACATGTTATTGAAGCTATGAACTCTTTAGAACTTTTAGTTGTTCAAGAAATATTTATGAGTGAAACAGCAAAATTAGCAACTGTTGTTCTGCCTGGTACAACTTTCTTAGAAAAGGATGGAACTTTTACAAACACTGAGAGAAGAATTCAAAGAGTAAACAGAGCTGTGCCTCCTCTGCCAGGAACTAAACCTGATGGATTAATTGTAACTGAGATGATGCAGAAATTAGGTTTTGACCAACCAACTTATGATGCAGATCAAGTTCTAGCAGAAATTGCCGATATTGTTCCTTTCTTTAAGGGAGTAACCAGAGAGAGGCTTGGAAAATTTGGATTACAATGGCCAGTTCAAGAAGATGGAACTGATACGAAAATTTTACATACAGAAACATTTAAATTAGGTAAAGGCAGGCTTAAAAACTTTGATTGGAAAGAATCATCAGAAATAGAAGCAAATCAAAAAGACTACCCTTTGATTTTAACTACTAGTAGAGTTTTACAACATTACAATGCAGCAACAATGACCAGAAGAACAAAAAATATAAATATTGTTGATGAAGATGTTTTATTAATTCACCCTAAAGATGCAGCTCATAGAGATTTAAATACTGGCGATATTGGAAGACTTTATTCAGGTAGAGGTGAGGTTGCTCTTAAAGTTGAGGTTACAGATAAAGTTAAAGAAGGAATTGTGTTTACTACGTTCCATTTCCCAGAACATATGGTTAATATGGTTACAGGTCATGGTAAAGATGAAGAAACAATGTGCGCAGAATACAAAGTATCTTCTGTTGAAGTACAAAAAATCTCTAATCAATTTAAAACAGAGGTTAAACCAAAAGAAAATCAAGCTGAAGTTAATTAATTAAAATGACCATTGGTTGGCATTTTGATAATACATATTCAAAGTTATCAAATACTTTTAAAGAAAATATAAAACCAACTCCTGTTCATGATCCTGAATTAGTAATTTTAAATGAGGAACTGGCGTCTACTTTAAATCTAGATTTTTCAAAAACAGACAAAAAAAAATTAGCTGAAATATTTTCTGGAAACTCCATACCGGAAGAAACTAATACCATTGCGCAAGCATATGCAGGTCATCAATTTGGACACTTTACTATGTTAGGAGATGGTAGAGCAGTTTTATTGGGTGAGCATTTAGTTAATAATGACAATCGTTTTGATATCCAGTTTAAAGGTTCAGGAAGAACTTCTTTTTCAAGAGGGGGTGATGGAAGAGCTGCACTTGGACCTATGCTTAGAGAATACATTATCAGTGAAGCAATAAATTCATTAAATATTCCAACTACTAGAAGTCTTGCTGTAGTTAAAACAGGAGAAAAAGTTGTAAGAGAAAATCTTTTACAGGGCGCTATATTAACAAGAGTTGCATCAAGTCATCTTCGGGTTGGAACATTTCAATATATAGCTGCAACTCAAAACATTGAAAATTTAAATACTTTAGTCGACTACACAATAAACAGACATTATCCAGAAATTAAAACGTCAAATTCAAAAGTATTAGACTTGTTAAATCTTGTAATGGAAAAGCAATGCCAACTAGTAATCAATTGGATGCGCGTTGGATTTATTCATGGAGTTATGAATACTGATAATATGGCAATTTCTGGTGAAACCATTGATTATGGTCCTTGTGCATTTATGGATCATTATGATCCAAAAACTGTGTTTAGCTCAATTGATAAATTTGGAAGATATGCCTTTTCTAATCAACCACCGATTACAAAGTGGAATTTAGCAAGATTTGCAGAATGTTTAATTCCTTTAATTGACAAAAATGAAGATGCTGCAATTAAATTAGCGACAGATTTAATAGATAATTTCCAAAAAATTTATGAAGATAAATGGTTAAATATGATGAGAGATAAGCTTGGTCTATTTGGTGAGGATAAAAATGATAAAAAGTTAATTAATGATTTGTTTAATTGGATGGAAAAAAATAAAGCAGATTATACAAATACTTTTTGTAATCTAATGGATATCAATTCTGATGAAATTTACAAAAATAACGATTTTATCGACTGGAAAAATGAATGGAAAAAAAGATCTGAGTTAAATAATTCAACTAAGGAAAAACAAAGCAAACTTATGAAATCAAATAATCCAATTGTAATTCCCAGAAATCATAAAGTGGAGGAAGCTTTAGATGAAGCAAATAAAGGAAGTTTAGATAAAATGAAAAAATTATTGGCTATTTTAAAAAATCCTTATAACAGTCAAAATAATATTGAGGAATATCAAGCTCCTGCTCCATTGAGCAATGAAAAATATCAAACTTTTTGTGGAACTTAAATTATAGAACGTAGGGCTCTGGTCTAGCAGATTTGCCCAAAACTCTCTCAACTGCAAAATCACTTATATCAATTGTTTGGTATGATCCTGTTGTGATTAATTCAGTCAAGGCCCTACCTATACCTGGTGCCTGCATTAACCCTCGACCTGTAAATCCGGAAGCCATGTAAACATTTTCATATTTTGGATGTTTACCAACAACTGCATTATTATCCAATCTATTACAATCATAGTAACCTGCCCATCCACCAGTTAACTTTAATTCCTCAAAAGCAGGTATTCTTTTAGCAAGAGCTGGCCACACTAATTCTTCAAAGTCATTCCAGGCTGGTTCTAAATCTTCTGCATCGAATACGGAAATAGGTGAGCCTGCTAAATACTCTCCTCCTTCTGGTCTCCAGTAAACACCTGTAGTTAAGTCTCCGCTTAAAGGCATCTCTTTTATATATGTTGGGCATTTTACTCTAAAAACGGTATGCTTTTGAGGAACAACAGGAATATCCTCTAACAATTCTTTTGTCCAACAACCAGCCGCAGAAACAATTGTTTTGGCATTTATTTCAGAAATACTTTTTACTTCACCCTTAATAAATTCTGCTCCAAGCTCTATAGCTTTACTTTTAAGAGCGCTATGAAACATAAATGGATCAATCCATCCTTCGCTTTGGTTATCTGTATAGGTTGCTGTTTCGATTCCCTCACTATTAACATAAGGAAAAACTTTTGATAATTCTGAGCCTTTAATATTTTTTGTTCCTGCATCACAATCTTTATGGTTTTCTAATGCTCTATATTGCTCTTCAGCATGCTCAGGTCCAAACATTAAAAGATATCCATTGGCTACCATACTAGCTGTAGGATTGGGATTTTTTTCTGTTTTTAATAATTCTGGTAGTTGAAAAATAAATTCTCTTGCAAATTTTCCTAACAAAATATTTTCTTTTTGGAAAAATTGTCTTCGGAATCCACCGAGGGATAATGGGAATGAAGCTGTTTTATAAGTAGGATCTCTTTCAATGACTTTTACTTTTCTACCTTCTTTGGATAAAAAATAAGCAGTTGCCGCCCCTATTATTCCACCACCAATTACTACAACATCATCCATATCTAATTTAACATAATTAAGCTTGTGTTCAGAATTAGTGCAAAGCTACACCAAAGTAAATATGGAATCATTAAGTAGGCGCTCAACATCTTGACGCGTTTAAATCTTAAAATCAGGTTAATTATCAATGCTATTAGAATTATTAATACCAATAAAGCCAAGACCATATTATGAAAAACAAAAAAAACTACACTCCAAGTTGTATTGAAAATTACATGAATGAAGTAAATATAAACAGTTTTCATATCTCTATTCTTGGTATGCCAATAAAGCCATATAGAGACTGTCATCATTAAATAGAGGGCTGTCCAAATAGGACCAAATATCCAATCAGGCGGATTAAATGTTGGTTTATTAAGTAGTGAGTACCAAGGTTCTTTAAATTTAATGGTAGCCAACCCTCCAATCAATGAGGCAGAGAATGTAATAGCAAGAAACGATAGAAATGTTAAAAATTTGTTTTTAAGCATGTTAAATATATACATAACAAAAAATGAGTAAAAAAACTATTTGGATTACAGGAGCTAGTAGTGGCATTGGGAAAGCAACTGCAATTAAATTTGCTGACGAAGGATGGAAGGTTCTTATTTCGGCTAGAAGAGCTGAATTATTAAATGAACTTTCAAAAAATGAAAATATTTTTTCATATCCTTTAGATGTTACAGATGTGGCTCAAACTAAAGAAGTATTTAGTAAAATAATCAATGATCATGAAAATATTGACTTATGTTTGTTTAGCTCAGGAACTTATGAAAGAAAATCTGAGAAAGAATTAATAGTAGAAAATATCAAACATGTTATGGAGGTAAACTTTATTGGAGTAATTAATTGTGTAAGTGCGGTTGAAAAATTTTATAAAACCAAACAAAACGGTCATGTTGCAATTGTTTCATCGCCAGTTGGTTATAGAGGTCTTCCAAAATCATCAGGATATACCCCCTCTAAGGCTGCACTTAATAATTTCACTCAAGGAATTTATTTTGATTTCAAAAAATTTAATGTCAAAGTTACACTAATAACTCCTGGATTTATTAAAACTGCTCTGACAGATAAAAATGAGTTTAAAATGCCTTTTTTAAAGTCTACAGAATATGCAGCAGATGAAATTTATAATGGATTAATTAAGAAAAATAATTTTGAAATAATTTTTCCTAATCAAATAAAATTAATCTATAAAATAATTCAAATACTGCCAAACAAAATCTATAATTACTTAATTTCTAAGTACGTAAATCGTTAATCCTTTACAAATACAACTGTTAATTCAGCTACTTTAAATCCAAACTTTGTCATGGTTGCTCTATTTATTGCAACCCTATCATCTTGTTTGAAAATCCAATCATCAAAAGTTATTTTTATCTCTTTACCTTTGACTGGAACTAATAAAACATATTCGAATTTAAAAGATGGTCCATAAGAAAAACCTTTTGCTTTACCTACAACATCACCTGCTGTTCCCTCATAATTGTGCTCATCAATTTTGTTTATTGTCCATTCTCGGTCTTGAACTTCACCATCATCCCAATTAAATTTTTCTTTAAGAACTAACTGCTTTCCATCCCAAGTTCCATTTAAATCTGCTGAAA
>CACKDY010000007.1:0-43321 GCA_902599105.1 uncultured Pelagibacteraceae bacterium
CAGGAACCGTTACAACTAAAAACATTTTTAGTGCTATTCCTGTCATTGAAATATTTTGAGAAATTTCTGTAATTCCAAGGAAATCTGCAGATGTAAAAATTATCAACGGAACTGTAATTATACTTAATAAACTAATTACAGCTGTTAAAGATATCGATAACGCAACATCTCCATCAGCAAATTTTGTCATAATGTTAGATGTGACTCCACCTGGAGCTGCCGCTATGATCATAACCCCTATTGCTATTTCAGGGGGTGCTTTAAAAATTAAAATTAATATGTATGCTACAATTGGAAGTATTATTAATTGAGAAATAAAACCTACAATAAAATCTTTTGGTGTTTTTAATACTCTTCCAAAATCTTCTAGTTTTAATCCTAGGCCTAAGCCTAACATTATCAAAGCCAAAATTATTGGCGCTATTTTTGTTACAATCTCCAAAGTGTTGCCCTCTGAATCTCTAGATTATAACTTTTTACATAATTTGTTTAGACGATTTTTTTCTATATACATGTTGAGTTTTTTGACTTATTTAAAGAAAATGCTTTCAAACAAAGAAATTGTCTGTCCAAACAACTTATTAGATTTAGCTCATAAAAAAAAAGGAGTTAAAGTTGCAGTTGTAAATGCTGGTAAACCTTTGCCCATGTTATCAGTTCAAGACGCTGTTAATGAAAATTTAATTGAGCCAATATTTATTGGTCATGAAGTAGAAATTCAAAAATGTGCTGAAGATATTAAATGGGATATTTCTAAATATGAGCTTATCCATGAGCCAGTGGAGAATGATACCGCTAAAATTGCTGCCAAACTAGCAAGTGAAGGTAAGGTGCAGATTATAGTAAAAGGTCACATTCATACTGATGTAATTATGAAAGAGGTCCTTAAACGTGAATATAATTTATTGGGAAAAACAAGGTTGAGTCACATCTGGCACATGACTATTGATAAAGATGATAGACCATTAATTATTACTGACGGAGCATTAAATGTTTTGCCAAATATTAAAACAAAAATGCATATTCTAAAAAATGTTGTTAATTTTTCTAATAGAATAGGCATTGAAAGACCAAAAGTATCAGTTTTATCTGCAACAGAAGAAATTTTAGAAAGCGTACCAAGCTCCATTGAGGCTGCAGAGATAACAAAATTAGCAAAAAAAGAAAACTTAAGTGCTGACGTTTTTGGTCCTTTAGCATTTGACAATAGTATTTCAAAAAAATCAGCAGCTATTAAAGGAATTAAAAATTTAGTTGCTGGAGAGGCTGATGTATTGTTAGTGCCAAGTGTAGAAACTGGAAATGCTTTGGTAAAAATGCTGATATATTTTAGTGGAGCATGTGCCGCAGGAGTTGTTGTAGGTGGAAAAGTACCTGTGGTTATAACTAGCAGATCTGACGAAGCTCAGGCACGATTAGCCTCTATTGCAGCAGCAGTAGTTGCCTTAGACTAAATGTTTAATTGAATTTCAAAAGAAATTCATTTAAATAAAAATATAATTTTAAAGGAGAGAAATGGCAATTACATATTTAAAAAAATCACCAAAAACATCATCAACTGATGACACCAAAACAAGAGAAATAGTTGAAAATATTTTAAAAGATATTGAGACTAGTAAAGAGGAAGGCTGTAAAGAGCTATCAAAAAAATTTGATAAGTATGAAGGTGATGTAATTGTTTCAAAAGAAAAAATTGAGGAAATAAAAAAAAATTTAGATCAAAAAACTAAAGATGATATTCAATTCTCTCATGAGAGAGTTAGAAAATTTGCTGAAGCACAGTTAAAAAATTATGGTCAAGACTTTGAAGTAGAATTATCTGATGGATTATTTGCTGGACAAAAACTTATTCCTGTAAATACAGCAGGTTGTTATGTTCCTGCAGGACGGTATGCTCATATAGCTTCAGCCGTAATGAGTGTTACGACTGCAAAAGTTGCAGGGGTTAAAAATATTTTAGTTTGTAGTTCACCTAAACCTGGTGTTGGAGTGCATCCATCTATCGTTTATACAGCTGATTTATGTGGTGCTGACGTAATAATGAATTTAGGTGGAGTGCAAGCTATTGCAGCAATGACTAATGGATTATTTGGAAATGCACCTGCAGATATGTTAGTTGGACCTGGAAACCAATTTGTTGCAGAAGCAAAAAGAATTTTATTTGGAAAAGTTGGTATAGATTTATTTGCAGGACCTACAGAAATTGCAGTTATTGCAGATGATACAGCTGATCCTGAAATGGTCGCATATGATTTAGTTGGACAAGCAGAACACGGTTATAATTCTCCAGCTTGGTTATTTACTAAAAGCAAAAAAGTTGCTGACTATGTTATACAAAGAGTTCCAGAATTAATTGCAGATTTACCTGATCTACCAAGGGAAAATTCAGGTGCTGCATGGAGAGATTATGGTGAAGTAATTCTTTGTGATACAGATGAAGAAATTGCAAAAGTAAGCGATGAGTACGCTCCAGAACACTTAGAAGTCCAAACAAAAAATTTACAGTGGTATCATGATCGATTAAAGAATTATGGGTCTTTATTTATTGGTGAAGAGACTACTGTTGCTTATGGTGACAAATGTTCAGGCACAAATCATATACTCCCAACAAAAGGGGCTGGAAGATATACAGGTGGATTATTTGTTGGAAAATTCATTAAAACATTAAGTTTTCAAAGAATGAGTAAAGCAGCTACAAAAGAAGTTGGAGCAGCTTGTGCCAGAATTTCTAGATACGAAGGAATGGAAGCACATGCTAGAACAGGTGATGTCAGACTAAGAAAATACGGCTTCTCTAACTAATTTTGATTAAGTTTTAAGTCCAAGTATAGGGCTGCTGACCAAGAAAAGTTTTTTGCTCCCATAGGTTGACCATTCTTACAGCTGAAATATTCAAAAAAACCTTTTTTTTCTAATATTTGGATAGTTTTTTTTTTTATTTTATCAGAAAAGAACTTATCTTTGTTTTTTAATCCTTTATAAATAAACCAATTACAATTAATCCACACAGGACCTCTCCAGTATCTTTTCTCTTCAAAACTTTTATGATTTGGTTTAATTGATGAAAAAAAATATTTTTCTTTTAAATTATGTTTTTTTAGATTTTGAATAAGTATTTTATTAATTTTATCATTATTTAAATTAGCAAATAATACAAAATAATTAGTAATTGATGGTATATAAATTTTTTTATTATTTTTTATATCTTTTGAAAAAAAAGTTTTTCTTTTTTTATCATATAATTTAAGAAAATTTTTTTCTGTAAGTTTTATATAATTATCTATTTTAGTTTTGTTAAAACCAAAAGCATCTAATAAAGTAACGAGATCTTTATTTGCTTTAAGAAATATAGAATTAAAACCCACATCTACAAGATTAAAAAAAGAATATTTATAAACTTTTTTTGGATTATATTTAATTCTTCTTAAATTATTTTTTATTGTAACATACCTATCGTAATCTATATCAAGTGGTCTAAAATCTGGATTTACAACCTTATTATCAGCTCTTTTATACTTTATATTTTTCTCAATTTTTACTTTATTCATAGGTTCATCCCATATAGGAGAATTATCATATCCACTCTCCCAAGGGTGCAAAATAGATACTAAGCCAGTTTTTTTTGGATCTCTAAATTTAATAAACCATTCATGAAATTTTTTAATTTTTTTAATCATTTTTTTTATTATTAAAAATTGATTTTTATTAATTTTATTTTTATTTATAATTTCTAATAAAACTGTTGCTAATATTGGTGGTTGAGTTATTCCAGATGAGTAGATTTTATTACCACAATTCCAAGCAGTATAATTTGGATAATAATTTGTTTTTGTGTTATGAAATAAAATATGCGGGACCATTCCGTCCTTCCATTGTCCATCTAATAATGTATTTATTTCTTTTAACGCAAAGTTTAAGTTAAAGTAAGAATATCCCAAAGCTATAAAGCCAGAGTCCCAATTCCACTGAGCTGGATAAAGTTTGTTATTAGTTGGCAAAGTATAACCTTTTCGTCTGTTACCAAGTAAAGTTTTTTTTGCTTTGTTAATTGAAATTTTCATTAACCCTTTACGCTTCCAGCTGTTAGACCACTTACAAGATATTTTTCGAAATAAACAAATATAAACAATACAGGCAATGTAACCACAACTGATCCTGCCATTAGATATTGCCTCGGTGTTTCAGCATCACCACTTAGATATTGAATTGCCCTCGATAATGTGAAGGAATTAGGGTTATCTAAAAACATTAAAGAAAACAAAAACTCATTCCAGGCAATCATAAAAACATATAAAGCAACAGACGAAATAGCTGGAATACTAAGTGGAATTATAATTTTTGCTATAATTCCAAACCAGCTTAATTTGTCTAATATTGCAGCTTCCTCCAGTTCTTTAGGTATACTTTTAAAATATCCTTGCAACATATAAATAGCTACTGGAAGTGTTGTGGCTGTATATACAATTAATAAACCTTCAATTGAATTACGTAAACCCAATTGACTAAATATCGTATATAATGGAATAACAAGAACGATTGCAGGGAACATGTATATTATAAGTATAGATGTAGACAAAAATGTTTTTCCAAAAAAATTTAATCTAGCAACTGCGTAAGCAGCAGGTATTGCAAAAAGTAAAGTAATGATAACCGTTCCAACAGATACAATAGTACTGGTTACTATATATTTTCCAAATTTATAAGATTTAAAAATTACAAAATAAGATTTAAATAAATCTTTTATATCCTGTCCAAAATTTATACTAAAATCTAAAGGATTCACTAACAAAGCTATTTGTGTTTTGAAACTTGTTACTAACATCATATAAAATGGAAAAAGTATTACAAAAGAGAAAAATAAAATTCCAAATAAAGTTAAAAAGTCGAATAAAATAACTTGTGTAGAGTGCTCTTCTTTTAAACCTATAAAAGTATATTTGCTAATTTTATTGGTGAAAAAATATAATATTAAAAATGCGCCTAAATTATACCAAATTGGTAATTTTTGTATTAAGTAACCATCACAAAAAACGAATATTGAAGAAAAAATAATTGATTTATAAATTGATTTAATTCTATCACCTACTCCTAAGTGGGCTAATGATATTAAAAAACCAAATATAAAAATTATTTCTATATTAAAACTTTTAATACTTAAACCTTGCAATGTTGCTAATATCTTCCAAATTGAAATTAAAAAAATTAAAAAAATACTGGATATGAATGAAAATAGTATTGTATTTTTAGTTCTCATCTACTCTTTTTCCTAAAAGTTTAAAATAAAAAAACATAAACATTAAAAGCAATACAACAATAACTATTGAAACTGCTGAACCCATTCCAATATCTGAAATTGCAAAACCCTGTTGATAAACATTTATGGGTAAAGTTCTTGTTCCTGATGCACCTCCAGTTAATAAAAATACGTCCTCAAATTTGTTAAAATTCCATATAAATCTAATCATGAACAAAATTGAGATGACTGCTGTTATTTGAGGAAGTGTAATATTAAAAAATTTTTGGAAGGGACTTGCTCCATCAACATCAGCAGCCTCATATAATTCTTTTGGAATAGCTTGAAGTCTCGCAAGAATAAATAAAAAAGCTAAAGGAAAATATCTCCAAATTTCAAACATTATTACTGTTGTAAGTGCTAACCTTAATTTAAAATCAAAACCTAAAAAACTAATTTCAATATATTTTTGTCCAAGAAGGTTTATTGGAGTTTCAATAATTTGATAATTTAATAATAAGCTATTTAACGTCCCGCTATTAGGGTCTAGTAGAAGTTCCCATGTGTAAGCTAAAGCAACAACTGGAGCAACATAAGGGAAAAGCAGAACGCTTCTCATGAATGTTCTTCCATAAAATTTTTGATTTACCATTTGAGCAGTTAAAATACCAAATACTATTGAGCCAACGGTTCCAAAAAATGTGTAATAAAACGTTGTTAATAGTAAATCTATAAATTCATTTTCAAATAAAACTTTTTTAAAGTTTTTGAGAGTAAAGTTAGTATTAAGTAATATATTATCAGATTTCCCATCTAATTTTGGTTTAATTGATTTAATATTTTTTTTGTCTATTTTTGATCCATCATTTGTTTCTAATACTACCTGAAAATTTTCCCTATATTTAGCTGGCCAATTTCCAAATTTACATTTTAAGCTATACTTTTCGTAAGAGCATCTTGGATCTAGATTTTCAATTTCAAAATTTTTTGGAAAATTATCTTGAAAAGAAACATCTCTAATTTCTTGGATTAATGAACTATTTCTTAACTTATATAATATTTTTATTTTAGTAGGTTCGTCAGAAAAAGATTTTACGATTTTTTTTGCTCTTGGTTCTGGTATTCTAATATCCTTTAATTCAACTTCTTTAAAACTAATCCATATATTTGCAAAAATTGGAAATAAAATTATTGAAAAAACCAGAAGGACTGCAGGTAATGTTAGTATGTATGCAGTTTTTTTTTCTGTATTTGCTAAAGTGTCATTCATAAAAAAAGCGGATAATCTATATTATCCGCTTTTTTAAAAATTTAAATTAATTGAATTTAGCTAATGATTTATTAATCATATCAACAGCTTCATCAACATCAATTTGGTCATCAATATAAAGTCTCGTAATTCTGTTTATAAATTGAGAATTAATGACTTTTGATGCTCTTGATAGTTCACCTTCTTTTACACCCCATCTGTTTGCAGTATCTAAACCAGCTACTATATTGTTTATAACATCTGGATCATAAAGATCTGACAAAGGAGCTTTTCTATCAACTCCTACAGGTAGTTTACTCCAAGCTTTCGTGAAAGCCTCTGGATCGCTCGAATTTCCTCTTCTTACTGGAAATTTACCCTCTGGAGCAATAGATAGTGTACTTGCATAACCCTCATCCATAGAGTACATGACAAATTGTTTAGCTTCATCAGTATCAGCATCAGCTGTTATACCAAAGTATCTAATATCTGCCCATGCAGCACCTTTTTTGTTACTAGGTCCACTAAAATTAGTAATGAAACCAGTTTTAGATGCTAATTCAGGTGATGTTGGATCACTATTAATTGTTGGTGGAGCTGAGTCTCTTAAACCAGCAAGTTCATCCATTATGAATGGAGACCAAATGATCATTGGAGTTTTACCTGCAAAGTAAAGTGCTCTAGATTGTTTCCAATATAATTCTCCTGGAGGACTTGCTTTAGCAATTACTTTGTAAAACTCTAATGCTTCTTTTAGTTTCTTACCTTGTTTTTTGATACCACCTTTTTTAACAATATTAACACCGTTTGCTAAAAGAACATGCTCTAAAACCTGACTCATGAAATTTTCATCAGTTTTTGTTGCAGCAACAAAACCAAACATACCGTTTTGTTTTGATAGCTTCTCAACAGCAGCAACAATATTAGCATAACTTGTTGGTGGTGCTAAATCTGCATTTTCAAAAAGGTCTTTTCTATAAACAACCATTTGTGTCCATCCATCAACTGGAACAGCTGCAATCTTTGAACCCTTTTTAGCCATTTTAAGTGCACCTTGTGCAAATGTGTTTTTACCAAGGTCTTTAACAACGTCATTGTTAGCATCAACATCTAAAATTCCTGCTTCCGCCCATGGTAATACATATTGTAGAGTGTGATAGATCACATCTGGTAAATCACCTGCAGCAGCTGCTGCTGTAGCTCTAGTTCCCAAATCTTTCTCTTCTACTGGGATCACCTCTACTTTAATACCTGTTTTAGCCTCAAAAGCTTTTGCCATTTCCTCCTGCTTAGCCATTCGGGCAGGCTGAACTTCTGTCGTCCAAAACTTTATGTCTGCGTAAACAATACTTGAAATAAAAAAAGATATTACGCAAAACATTCTTATTATATTTTTCATTTCCCCTCCTATTTATAGACAAAACTATATTAATTTGAGAATGTTTCGCAAACTACTCACTGTCACATATCAGATATGTGCTAGTATCATAGCAAAAGCAAAAAAAATGGGAAAAAATTGAAATTTGTCAATTGTAAGTTGTACTAAGATTTTATTCTTTTTCCATTTTCATCAAAAATAAAAATGTCATTTAGATCAAATCCAATTTTATTTCCTATTTCTATATTGCTTGGAATTTTTGCACTTAATTGATGTTGTTCTTTTTTCATGTAAGCAATTTTTTCATTACCTAAGTTTTCGATCAATTCAATTTCAGGATTAAAACTAAATTGATTTTCTTGATTTGCTTTTAAGTGTTCAGGTCTAATACCTACGAAGTGTTTTGAATTAGTGAGTTTTAAATTATCAAACATAATATCATTACCTAATAACTTAATTTTGTTATCAGAAATTACGTTTTTTTCGTCAATTTCTAGAATATTCATTTTGGGTGTGCCAATAAATTGAGCAACAAATATGTTTGCAGGATCTTTATAAATTTCTTCAGGAGTCCCAACCTGTTCAATGTTACCTTGATTTAAAATAACTATTCTGTCTGCTAAAGTCATAGCTTCAACCTGATCATGAGTAACATATATCATGTTAGTTTTTATTTGATTGTGTAATTTTGATATTTCTACTCTCATTTCAGCCCTTAAAGCAGCATCCAAATTTGATAATGGTTCATCAAATAAGAATATTTTTGGGTTTCTTGTGATAGCTCTTCCAATTGCTACCCTTTGTCTTTGACCTCCTGATAATTGTTTTGGTTTCCTCTCAAGAAGTTCTTCAATTTTTAAAATTTTTGCTGCTTGCATAACTTTTGTATTGATTTCCTCTTTTGGTCTTTTTTCTATTTTCAAACCAAAAGACATATTTTCATAAACATTCATGTGAGGGTAAAGTGCATAAGATTGAAAAACCATTGCAGTTTGTCGCTTTGACGGATGAAGTTCGTTAATTTTTTGATCGTTAATAAAAATTTCACCTTCATCAATTTTTTCTAATCCAGCAATCATTCTTAATAACGTTGATTTTCCACATCCTGATGGTCCAACAAGAACAAGAAACTCGTCCTCTTTTCCTAAAAGATTAAAATCAGAAATAATTTTGTTCGATCCAAATGATTTATGTACACCAGTAAATTTTATATTTGCCATTATTATTTTTTGGTTTTTAGAATATCTACTCCAATTTGTTTTAATATATGGACTATATCAATTGGAACCCAATTTTCACGAATTTTTCCTTCATCATGATGATAAAAATCCATAACCCTCATAGTTACTTTTTGATTTTCAGATTTATATCCTAGCCAATCATCTGATCCATATGTGGCTTGAATACTATTCCATCCAGCAGTTAAAGAAAATTTTCCATCTCCTATTTCACAATAATGACCAAGTTCCCAATAATTTCTTTCTTTAAAAGTTTTTCTAAAGGGTAATTGATGGTTATCTACAAATCCCTCTAAAGTTCTTGCGGTACCGATGCCACTTGGTCCATACCAAATCATTTTTTCATGCCAATAATCACTTTGTGGGTGATTGATTAATTTTTCTTTGAGATCCTTGTCAGAAGAAACCTCTAATTCAGGTTTTATATTTAAGCTTCTTTGCATAGTAAGTGATTGTTCCAAATTATTTTTCGAAATTTGCATGTCCTTTTCAAAAAAATTAATACCATCAGTATTAATTGGGTTCAGCCAATTACCTTCAGAACCTCTTGAATTATTTAATGGATTTGTTCCTGTTTGAATTAATAGATCTATTAAATCAATTAAAATATAACTCTCAATAATCTTGTTATCCTTTAGTTCATGAATTTCACAACATTTTAGATTTATCATTTTGTTGTTTGGTTTGATGCCCAACCATGTTTCTTTAAACACTCCTGATAAAGTAGAAATTGTTCCGACTTGAATTTTGTCCCTAAAAGCCCCACTAATTACTAACTGTTCTCTTCTTTCAAGATCAGGAAATGAGTTAAACAATGGTTTCCAGAATTTTTCCTTAAAATCATCAATTCCAATAAATTCATTTAATGGATAGAAACAATTAATACTAACATCTTTAGAGAACATATTTTGAAGGTTTTGATCAAGGTTTGAGATGCCCTCTTTTACAATCGTACCTAAATATTTTCTAACAACCTGTTTATAATTGTAGTTTTCCTCAGGAGTTATAACTATTTTTTCTACGTTCTCCTGACCTTTAAGACCTGTATCAAATTGTTCTATTTGCATAAATTTTTTGTTAGATAAATTTAGTATCACAAAATATAGTTTAAAAAAATATGAATAATCGGTTAGCTAAATTTGAAGATCTTATTCCAAGTACTTTACCATTTGTTGAGGGAAAACTCGAGGGACACAAGGAAAGAAAAAATTATTCAATTGTAGGTCCTGGCGTTGCTGAAGACAGTAAACAATTTGTTAAAATAGCGATGCCCCATAGCTTTAATCTAGGAGCTGTCTCAGCACTGCCAAAAAATGGCTCAGGCTTACACAGTCATACAACTGCTGAAGTTTTTATTATCTATTCTGGTAAATGGAGGTTCTATTGGGGCGCCGAAGGTAAAGATGAAACAATTCTAAGCGCAGGAGATATAATTTCTATGCCAACTAATATGTTTAGAGGATTTGAGAATGCAGGGAATAAAGAAGGATTAATTTTTGTTGTATTAGGTGGAGATGATCCTGGAATAATAACTTGGGTTCCAAGTGTCTTAGAAAAAGCTAAACAGACAGGAATGGCTCTTTTAAATGATAATTCTTTAATTGATTTATCTATAAATGATATTCCTAAAAATAAATCTCTCCTAGAACCAATTTCCTCTGAAGAAATTAAAAAATTTGATAATTATAAATTAAATGAACTTGAAAAATATATTTGTAAATTTTCTGACAGAATTAATTATGAAAATAAAATAAATGAGAATTTTAATTTAATTCAAGTATTAGGTGATACTTTTCAAGATAAAAAGTTTAATCCTGTTATAAATCATAATACAGGTTTTAACTTATCAATTTTAAAAGCAAAAAAAGGTAAATTAGAAAATTTGAAATTTTCAAAGCCCACAATAATGTTTTCACAGAAAGGAAGTTGGCAAATAAAAATTGATGATTATTTAATGAAACTCAATCCTAGAGATACAATTTCTATTCCAATTAATTCACAATTAAATATTGAAATTAATGATGATGAAGAAAGTTTATTAAACTGTGTAACTCAAATCTAATGAAAGGATTTGATAATAAATATAAAAGTTTTCCTGATTTTATACTGAAGATTACAAAACAAATTTGGGAAGGTAAAGACGTTAACTCTATAGCAAATTTTTATACCAATGATATTCCTGTAAGATCTCCTTTTGGTATTACTTATGGAAATAAACCAGTTATTGATGCAACGTTTAAAACATTAAAAGAATTCCCCAACAGACAATTATTGGGAGAAGATGTTATTTGGAATGGAAAAGATGATGAGGGCTATCATTCCTCTCATAGAATTTTAAGTAAAGGCACTCATCTTGGAGAAGGTTATTACGGTAAACCAACAGGAAAAAATATTTATTATAGAGTTATTGCAGATTGTGCATGTAAAGATAATCAGGTTTACGATGAGTGGATAGTAAGAGATCAAGGTGCTATGGTTAGACAGATAGGTTTTACTCCTAAAGAATTTGCTCAAAAAATTATTGAAAATGAGGGTGGATTAGAAAAAGCACAAAAATTATTTAATTCTAAATCTGATATGAAGTCAGAGTATAAACCAACTCCTGTACCACAAAACTCTGTTGGTATAAAATATTCAAATATACTAAATAAAATTTTCAACAAGGATTATGATTTTTCTGACTATGCCAGAGCAGCTAGTATTTATTGGCCAGGTAATAGAATTGGACATGGTAGAGAAGATATTGTGAAATTTTGGAAATTAATAAAGGATGCTTTAGATAATATTAAATTTTCTGTTGAACATATTGGGTATTTAGAGGAACCAAATAAGAATCATAAAGCATCAATTAGATGGTTTTTAGAAGCTGACCATTTAAATGATACTTCTGAGTTTGGTGAAGCAACAAAAAAAAATATTTTTATAATGGGTATTAATCATGCAGAAATAAGTGATGGAAATGTTATAAGGGAGTGGGTTCTATTTGATGAAGTTGCGATCTGGAAACAAATTTTAATGAAATAATTTATGGTCAAAATTAAAACAACACATGTTGGGAGTCTACCAAGATCAAATGAATTATCAGATCTTTTATTTAAGAAAGATCAGAAGCAAAAAATAAATTTAGATGTATTTGATCAAATAATTAACAGAGACGTGAATGAGGTTGTTAAAAAACAAATCGATGTAGGAATAGATTTTATCAGCGATGGTGAAATGTCTAAAATAAGTTATGCTACTTATGTTAAGGATAGAATTGATGGTTTTTCTGGTGAAAGTGAGAGAAAAGCACCAAAAGATTTAGACGATTTTCCATCTTTTAAAGAAAGAATTGCTAGAACAGGTGGAACGCCCACCTATACAAGACCCTGTTGTACAAATGAATTAAAAATAAAAGATAAGACTTCTCTTTCGAAAGATATAAATAATTTTAAAGAAGCATTAAATAAAAATAATCACAAAAATGGATTTATGAATGCTGCTTCACCAGGTGTTATATCTGCATTTTTACCAAATAAATTTTATAAAAATGATGATGAGTATTTAGAAAATTTGTCAAATGTAATGAAAGAAGAATATGAAGAAATTACTTCTAATGGAATAAAACTACAGTTGGATTGTCCTGATTTAGCATTAGCTAGACATATGACTTTTAAAGATCTTTCTGAAAATGAATTTTTATTAAGAGCTGAAAAACAAATTGAATGTCTTAATAACGCAATTAGTAATATTGATAGTTCAAACATAAGACTACATATTTGTTGGGGTAATTATGAAGGACCACATTTACATGATATTGCTCTAGAAAAAATAATGCCAATAGCATTAAAAGCAAATGTGCAAACCTATCTAATCGAGTCATCTAATCCAAGACACTCTCATGAATGGCAAATTTTTGAAAATTTAAAAATTCCAAAAGATAAAATTATTGCACCAGGAGTAATAGACTCTACAACTAATTTTGTTGAGCATCCAGAAGTTGTAAAACATAGAATTTTAACATACTCAAAAGTGATTGATATAGAGCAACTATTAGCTGGTACTGATTGTGGATTTAGTACCTTTGCTGGTTTTGGAAATGTAGATGAAAATATAGTTTATAAAAAACTCGAAGCGCTTGTAAAGGGCTCAGAGCTTGCGTCAAAAGTGATTTAATTATCTCTTTTATTCTTTTTGAGGAATAGATATAGTTTTTGAACTTAAATTATAATTTAACTAACAAATATAGAGAGAAAAATATGAGAAAAATACTAGTTACTTTATTGTTTCTACTATTTGGGACTTCTGCTTTTGCAGATTGTAACATTAAAAGTGGTTCAATAAATATTTTGGCTAATGATTTTCCTGCATTAAGAACTTTCGTTGAAACTTCTAAACAATGTAAAGGAAGTGCTGATTTTAAAGTGACTCACTCATCTGAGCATAATAAAATCGCAGTGCCAGCATTAACTGCAAATCCTTCTGAGTTTTCTGCTAGGATTGCTGCTAACAGTTCAATTGTTCCTTTAATGAATCAAGATTTAATTAGACCATTAGACGATCTTGTTAAAAAATATGGAAAAGGAATTCAGGACTCACAATTAATTACAATTGATGGAAAAGTTATGGCTGTAGCATTTATGGCTAATACGCAACACTTATACTACAGAGAAGATGTTTTAAAAGATCTAGGTATAGCTGTTCCAAAAACATACGAGGAAGTAGTTGCTGCATCTGAAAAAATAAGAGCCTCAGGTAAAATGCAATATCCTTATGCTGCTGCATATAAAGCAGGTTGGAACTTAGCAGAGGAGTTTGTTAACATGTTTATTGGTCATGGTGGTGAATTCTTTAAAGCTGGTGGTGCACAACCTAACATTAACAACGCAAAAGGTGTTGCTACTTTAAACATGCTTAAAAAATTATCTGAACTAAGTAATCCTGATTACTTAACTCACGATAGTGAAGCTATTAAAGTTGAATGGGAGTCAGGTAATGTTGCATTAATGACATTATGGGCTTCAAGATCAGGTACTCTTTTAGATGATGAAGGAGATCCAAACATTACTAAAGCAACAAAACTAACTGGACCAGCTACAGTGGGTGGTGGAAATATTCCAGCAGCTACATTATGGTGGGATGGTTTCACACTTGCTAAAAATAGATCTGATGCAGATGCAGAGGCAACATTTAGAGCTTTAGCGCATGCAGCATCAAATAAAAAAATGGTTGCTGACGCTGCTGACCAAGCTGTTTGGTTAGTTGAAGGATTTGTACCAGGACCAAAATCTATTGGTGTAATTGAAGCTGTAAAAATGGGAGCAAAACCTTATCCAATGTTACCACAAATGGGTTTAATGCATGGTGCATTAGGAAGTGAAATCGTTGAATTTTTACAAGGAAAAGAGTCTGCGGAACAAGCATTGAAAGATGTCGAAGCTGCTTACATTAGTAAAGCTAAAGAACAAGGCTTTCTATAAAATCTAAAACTTTTAAGTGGGGATTAATTCCCCACTTACTCAAAATTTAATGCCTAATAAAACTTTTTTTTGGTTTTTTTTACCAACAGGTTTAGCAATGATCCTGTTTATTGGGCTCCCAATAATATCAACAGGGATTCAATCTTTTTATGCTCAACATGATCAAGTTGTAAAGGAAGTTAAAAAGTGTGACCCTTTTGGTTGTACTGTTTCAATAGTTGTAGATAACGAAGAAACTACAAAATTAAGAGAGGCAAAGCCACTAGGTAAATTTAATGGATTTGGAACCTATGTAGATAGAAATCATCTTGCTATTGATGAAATTAAAAAATTTTGGAATGAAACTGAGAGCTTTGGTGCTTTCGTAGATCAAGTAACCAATCTACCATTTTATAAGGCATTAATATTTACACTAACCTATTGTTTATTTGTTACACCAAATGTTCTCTTGTTAGGATTTATTATCGCCCTAAGTTTAAATGCTGTTGCAAGAAAAATCAGGGGACCATTAATTTTTGGTACAATATTGCCAATGATAGTAACGCCTCTAGTAGGGTCTCTTGTGTTATTCTGGATGATAGATTCTCAAGGAATTATTGGAGCTAATATTCAAAATTTAATGAATGATCCATATTTATCACTTAAATCCTCTAAAACATTAACCTGGATAACTATTATTATATATGGAATTTGGCATCACTCTCCTTTTGCATTTGTTGTATTTTATGCAGCACTTCAAACAGTTCCTCAAGAACCAGTTGAAGCTGCAATTATTGATGGAGCGTCTAGGTTTCAAAGGATTAAACATATAGTCTTACCACATATTTATCCTGTAGTTACTTTTGTAGCTTTGATTTCATTAATGGATAACTTTAGAGTTTTTGAGCCAATAATTGGTTTTAGTGCTGAGGGCAGTGCGCAATCATTATCATGGTTAATTTATGATAATTTAGTGAATGAAGAAGTAATATTATTTGGATCTGCTGCAGCAACCTCTATGATGACAATTGTTGGTATAGCAATTTTATTAGCACCAGTTTTAATAAGAACATGGAAAGAATTTAAGACAGCGAGATAATTATGGATTATGGTCTAGATAAAAAATCAACAAGTTTAAAAACTTTTAACACAATCTTTATTATCGTTTGGCTTTTAATTGCTTGTTTTCCTTTCATTTGGACTTTTTGGGGATCATTTAAAGTTAGAGCTGATTTTTTTTCAAGATCAGATTGGTGGTATGCTATTTCTGCATTCAATACTTTAATTGAAACTGGTGGAAAATTTACCACAGACGCATATACACAAGCTTGGACTGAAGGAGAATTTTGGAAAGCATCTAAAAATACTATAATTGTGACTGTATTTGTGGTTAGTATTTCTTTGTTTTTAGGAACACTTGGTGCGTATGCACTTTCAAGATCAACTGAAAGATATGCATTTTGGATTTTAATAGCAGCTTTAATTTTTAGAGCAATGCCTCATATCACATTAGTATCGGGATATTTATTTCCTTTTTTTCAATTACAAATCTGGGGAATTCTCCCAACAACCATTGTTGTGCTAGTTGCAATAAATCAACCATTTACTTTATGGTTACTGTATTCATTTTTTAAAACAGTCCCTAAGGAACTTGATGAAAGTGCTTTGATAGATGGATGTTCATACTTTCAAGCGTTTAGACATATTATAATGCCTGTAATGTGGCCAGGAGTAATTACTGCAGGATTATTTAGTTTAATGCTTGCTTATAATGATTTTACGGTAACCGCATTACTTTTAAACCAAGAAAATCATACTATGGTTCCAAAAATTCAAAGTTATTTAGGAACAAATCAACATGAGGGAAATTTAATGTGGGCAGTTTCTGCAGTAGTTTCAGCAACAGCTCCTCTATTTATGTTGGTGATGTTTTTTCAAAGACAAGTTATTAGTGGCTTAACTGCTGGAGCTGTTAAAGGTTGAAATATTACAAAGCTTTACTTTTTGGTTCTATTGGATCTATTGTTGAAACTTCAGACATTCAAAGAAAATCATTTAACAAAGCATTTAAACAACATGGGCTTGATTGGAATTGGACTAAGCGTGAATATTTAAGTTTATTAAGTAAATCTGGAGGAAAAGATAGAATATCTAGATACGCAAAAAAGAATAAAAAAATTGTAAACTCAACATATTTAAGGAATTTAAAAACTAAAATATTTAATAATTACCTTAAAAAAAATCAGCTTAAATTAAGACCAGGTGTTAAAAATTTAATTTTATTCTGTAAGAAAGAAAAAATAAAATTAGCTTTTGTCTCATCAACATCTTCCAACAATATTAATGCTATTTTACATTCATTAAGAAATTCAATTAATAAAAAAGATTTTAGTTTTATAGGTAACTCTAAGTTAGTTAAAAAATTTAAACCAAATCCTGCAATATACTTAATAGCACTTAAAAAACTAAAGCTTAAAGCTAACGATTGTTTGGCGATTGAAGATACACAAGAAAGCCTAAATTCAGCTAGGCGAGCTAAGATAAAATGTATAATTTTTCCTGGAAAATTTCACTCTTCAAGAAAATTTATTGGTGCTTATAAAAAAGTTTATAGACTTAGTAAAAATATTATTTTGAAATAAATTCTTTTACTAAATTATTAAATTGATCAGGCTGTTCTAAGTGAACATTATGAGCACAATCTTTAAAAATTTCTAAACGACTATTTTTTATGTTTTTATTTAATGTATCAACTTGTTCAAAATTATAAGAGGTATCTTTATCACCCCATATTATAAGGGTATCATTTTTTATATTTTTTAAATTATCTATTCCTCTCCAATTTTTCATTGCCAATAAAGCATTATCAGCAGTTTCTAATGAAACATTTTTGACAGCATTTTCACAAAGAAAATAGTTTTTATCTTTATCACCTTTCACAAACCACTTAGGAGGTACTCTAGAAAAAGAAATTTGTGCACCCTCTTTCTTAAGTTTTTCCCTTGTTTTATCTATAGTTTCAAATCTTCCTGGGATATCTCCAATTGATCCTGTTGCAAAACAAATTAACTTATTTACTCTGTCCCCAATCAATTTTGTAATTTCTTGAACAATCATTCCTCCCATTGAATGACCAATTAAGTTGAATTTATCTATATTTTTTTGATCTAATACATTTATAATTTCTTTAGACATTTTATTAATAGAGTCTAAAGATTTAACGTTATGACTTTCACCAAATCCAGGGAGAGCTGGGATAATTACACGATAATCTTTTGAAAAAAATTCTTTTTGAAAAGTCCACATTTCAGATGATCCCAGATATCCATGAACTAGAACAAAAGGAAACCCCTTGCCTACATCATCTACATAAATATCGCTCATAATATTTCCTTAACAATAAATAAAATTAAAATAGACATAAAACATATAATAAAAATATTAATTACTCTCCAAATTTTTATACTTTTAGCATACTTTGATAAAATATTAGATAAATATCCCAAAGCAAAAAAAAATAAAAAAGAAGCAATAGCCGCACCAATACCAAAAAATATTTTTTGATTTAATAAATAGTTTTTAGAAATATTTCCTAGAAAAAAAACGGTATCTGAATAGACATGTGGATTAAGATAAGTAAATCCTAGTGTTTTAATAATTATATTTGTTTTTGAAATACTCGTTAATTCATTATGAAAATTTATATCTGAATAGTGTGTTTTAATTTTTGTATAAATAAAATGCAGTAAAAATATTATAAGAAGTATGTTAAAAATTAATTCAATTGTTTGATTAAAATATTGATTAAAATAATGAAAAAGAAAAATACCTAAAAATATTAGTATTAAATCAGATATTGAACAGATTAAACAAATTAGAAATACATATTGCTTTTTTAATCCTTGCTCAATTACAAAAATATTTTGTGCTCCTAAAGCTAAAATTAAGCTTAATCCTGTAAAAAATCCTAATAAAGCATATTCCATTAAGAATAATTAAACTCTTTTTTTGCCCTGAACAACTCTATCAAGAATTAACGCAACAAACAAAATTGCAACACCTGCTAAAATTCCTTGTCCAACATTAGCATATTGAAGTGCTTCTAAAACATCTTGTCCAAGACCTTTTGCGCCGATTAAAGATGCAACTACTACCATTGCTAAACTTAACATAACTGTCTGATTCACTCCTGCCAAGATAGACGGTGTTGCTAATGGTAAATCTACTTTTCTAAGTAAATACCATTTTGATGCACCATAAGCGATTGCAGCTTCTCTAATTGTTTCAGGTACGGCTCTTAATCCTAAAACTGTTAATCTTACTACAGGAGTTCCACCAAAAATCATTGTAATGATTACTGCAGCAACCTTTCCAGTTCCAAAAAAAGCAATAACAGGGATCATGAACACGAATGCTGGCATTGTTTGCATAAAATCCATTATTGGTCTTATCATCGAATAAAATCTTTGGCGCCTAGCACAAAAAATTCCAAGTGGAATTCCAATAACAATACTTAATACAGCAGCTGTTCCCAAAAGAGCTAAAGTTGTCATGGCTTTTACCCAAAAACCTAAAAATCCCATGTAGCATAAAAATCCTGCTGAATAAATTGCAGCTCTTGGACCTGCTGCTAAACCAGTTAAAGTTACTATGGTTGTAATAATTACTATCCAAGGTGTTTTTACAAATAATAACTCTAGGAAATCCAATACTGATCTAATCCCAATCGTAATTGCTGTAAATAAGGCGTCTCCTTTCAACACTGCATAATCAAAAATAGTTTCAACCCACTTAATTGAAGTAAGTCTTATGTCTGGATGAGTTGGAAAGTCATCCATTATAGTAATAACACCTGGAAAACTGTAATGCACAACTGAGAAAAACATAATCACTGCAGCAAAAATTGTGCTGGAAATATAGTTCTTAGTTTGCATTCCTGGTCTTATAGTTTTGTCAGATAACCATTCTGAATATCTTTTTTCTAATACAGAATTAGCAAGGATCCCTTGGACTAATTTAATCGAAATTAACAAAGCAATACCAAAAATAGTTATCCAAATTGCAGATGCTTCAATTCTTGCAACCTCATCAACATATCCCTGCATTGCATCTTCTAAGGATTTAATATTACGTTTGTAAACATCAACTTTATCTGGATTATTAGTAATAGCTGCTTCTAACTGTTTATTTCTAAATGCTATTGTAGATTCTACTTGTTTTATTTTTTCAACAGCATCTTTGGTAATATTTCCAAATAAACCTCTTATAATTTGAACAACTGAAAATGTTTCTATTATCAAAAAGGCTAATGCCCAATTCCATATATTTCTCATTCCAAACCAAATTGGACCTAAGATTCCTGCATATAAATTAAATGAAAATGAAAATGTGGGTTTACTTCCAATTTTTTGGAACTCTTTAATATAATATTCTGGATTTGATTTAACAAAATCAGTAATTAGCTCAGATCTACTAGGGTTATTTATTTGTTTATTCTCCATCTCCACCCTCTATTACAGCTTTTAAAAGATCTGATTGTGTAATTACTCCAACATTTTTTTGTTCACTATTTTTAACAACTAATGGCTTATCTTTGGATTTTGAAACTTCAATTAATTTACTTAGTAGTTCATGTTCATCTACACTTAGTAAATTTTCTATCAACTTACCATTTGAATTTTCATAACTTTCAACTGATTGCATGATTGTTTTTGCCTGTACAACTTTAAGTCGAGAAATTCCTTTAACAAAATCTGCAACATATTCGTCAGCTGGATTAACTACAATCTGTTCTGGTGTTCCAATTTGAATTACTTTTCCATCTCTCATGATTGCAATTCTATGTCCTACTCTTACCGCCTCATCTAAATCATGAGTTATAAAAACTGTTGTCTTTTTCATCTGTTTTGAGAGTTTGATAAACTCTGATTGAAGCTGTCTTCTAATTAATGGGTCTAGTGCACTAAAAGGTTCATCCATTAAAAGAAATTCTGGATCTGCGGCTAATGCTCTTGCAAGTCCTACTCTTTGTTGCATTCCTCCAGACAATTCATGAGCAAATTTATTGCCCCAACCTTGTAATTCAACTATTTCTAAAATTTTATTTGCTGCATCTAAGCGATCATTTTTACTTACTCCTCTTATTTCAAGAGGCATTGCAATATTATCTACAACAGATCTGTGAGGCATTAATGCAAAGTTTTGAAAAACCATACCTATTTTTTTGTTTCTAAGTTCTTGTAAATGATCACGATCAAGTTTCATTACATCTTGGCCGTTAATTAATATCTTTCCCGAGGTAGGTTCTAAAAGTCTATTTATGTGTCTAACTAATGTTGATTTTCCACTGCCAGATAGACCCATAACACAAAATATTTCCCCTTGATTAACATCAAATGAAACATCCGATACACCAATCACTGAGTTATATTTTTCTAAAGCTTCAGTTTTTGAAATTCCTTTATTTTGGATTGCATCTAATGCTTTTGAAGAAGTATTACCAAATACTTTCCAAACATTTTCAATTTTTATTGCTGAACTCGATGAATCCATGTCGTCTTTTATTATAGGAAAATATACTCGGCAATATTTAATTGCCGAGTATAAAATTTATTTAGATTATAATCCTAACCAACCGTCTACTGTTGATTTATTTGCTTCCATCCAAGCTCTTGCTACATCAGCTGGATCTTTTTTCTCAACTGAAACTGCATAAGCCATTGCAGAAACATCATCTGCTGTTAATTGAAAATTTTTGAAGAATTCAACAATTGCAGGTGATTGACTTTCTAAAGAGGTAGCCCAACCGATTTGGATTTGCTTAAGAGCATCTTTTGATGCAACATAAGATTTTTTGTACCAGTCGGCATCTGCTTTAGGTTGAATCATTTTATATTTTTCAGGATCATATTTTGGTTCTGTTAACATCACTACGTCAGCCATTCCCCAAATTGCATGAGGTTTGTAACAATAGAATGCATAACCTTCATTTTTCTTGATCGAGTCTAATACTCTTGCATTTTTAACTGCTTCAGCAGCTCTAACTGCTTCGATACCAGCATCATATAAACCATAGTCTCTTAATTTTACTTGGTTCACATTTGCAGAAGCCCAACCATCAGCACCAATCCAAAACTCACCTTTACCATTTCCGTCGCTATCCATGGCCTTAACAACTTCTGGTCTTGCTAAGTCTTCTATTGCTGTAATGTTCATTTTTTTAGCAAACTGTTGAGAAACACAATAACCTTGGTTTCCTTCATATGGTTTGCTGCTTAATTTTAAAGTTCCTTTTGGAACTAAATCGTTTGTGTAAGCTTCTTGGTTTGGTAACCATATATCAGGGTGAACATCTATTTCACCTTTTCCTCTATCAATCGCCGCATAAATTGCAGTATTGTTTCCAGGAACAAGTTCTGCTTCCCCACCCATTTTATCTGTAACAACTGCTGCTAATAGATTAGCAATAGCTGTTGCACCTGTCCAACCAGGATCTCCAATTTTAACTTTTTCAGCTACAGATGAAAAAGTTGCTAAAATTGAAATTAACCCAGCTACAAGTGTAGTTTTAATTATTTTCATTATAACTCCTATTATTTAAAATCAAATTCTAACGTGAATTCAGAGAGTGAGTCAAAGAAAATAGGCATGTAAATTACGCAACTTAGATAAGAATAATTATAAATTCTATTCTGGATTAGCTGTAAGTGTTTTAATCTCAAGAATATTTTCGTTAGGATCTTTAACAAAGAAAGTTTCTTGCTCGTATTTAGTTCCTTTAAATCTCAAATAAGGTTCATCATAATACTTAGTTCCACTATCTTTTAATCTTTGTTTTAGAGCATCAAAATCTTTTCTAGATAAATGAACTCCAAAATGTGGAACTGAAACATTCCCCATGTCTACATCATGTCTCTCATTGTCCAATTTATGTTCACTCTTATGCAAAGTTAACTCGTTGCCCCAAAAATCAACATCTGCCCACTCTTGAGCTGAGTTATCTAATCTACATCCTAAAGTTTCACTATAAAATTTTTTTGCAACCTCTAAGTCTCCACAAGGGATAGCTAGATGAAAACAATTAGTATTTTTATACATATAAACCTCTTTAAATTGGGCAATTAAGTACTATATAAGGCATATAATTTTTTAATCAACAGCAACTAAACTAATAAAATATGAGTGATTTTTTACAATCCATAATTGATAGAGATCCTGCTGCTAGGTCTAAGTTAAGTTTAATATTAACTTATCCTGGTGTTAAAGCAGTTTTTTTTCATCGAATAGCAAATTTTTTTAGTACTGCAAAATTTCATTTGATAGCAAGAATTATTTCTCAATTTTCAAGATTCTTAACCGGAATAGAAATTCATCCTAATGCAAAAATTGGAAAAAATTTATTTATAGATCATGGAATGGGTGTTGTGATTGGTGAAACCTCAGACATTGGAGATAATGTAACTATCTATCACATGGTTACATTAGGTGGAATAGCTCCAAGTATTAATTCAAATGACCAACGAAATATGAAGAGACATCCTACTATAAAAGAGGATGTAGTTATTGGTTCAGGTGCACAAGTATTAGGTCCTGTTGTAGTAGGTAAAGGTGCTAGAATTGGTGCAAATGCAGTGATTACAAAAGATGTTGCCGAAAATGCTGTTATGGTTGGAATTCCTGCAAGAAGTGTAGGTATTGCAGATAGTGAATTTAAACCTTATGGAATTACATCTGACAGTGATAAAAAGTCAGATGATGAATAATACTCAAAACGATTTTATTTCTGGAATAGGAAATACTCCACTAATTAAACTTAGAGCAGCTTCTGAAATTACTGGGTGTAATATTTATGGAAAAGCAGAATTTTTAAATCCTGGAGGATCTGTAAAAGATAGAGCTGCACTTGCTTTAATTAGAGATGCTCAAGAAAAAAAATTAATTTCAAAAGGTGGAACTGTTGTTGAGGGAACAGCTGGTAATACAGGAATTGGTTTGGGTCTTTTAGGAAACTCTCTTGGGTATAAAACAATTATTGTAATGAATGATAATCAAACACAAGAGAAAAAAGATTTACTTAGAAATCTTGGAGCTGAATTAAGATTAGTTCCACCTAAGCCTTATAAAGATGACAACAATTTTGTAAAAGTAGCGGCGAGACTTGCTGATGAATTAAGACCTGCAAATAATAATGGAGTAATTTGGGCTAACCAATTTGATAATACTGCAAATGCTAAAGGACATTATGAAGGCACAGGTCAAGAAATCTGGGAACAGACCAATGGTAAAGTAGATGGTTTTGTTTGTTCTTCAGGCACTGGAGGTACAATATCAGGTGTTAGCAATGCTCTTAAAGAAAAGAACAAAGATATAAAAATTTATTTATCAGATCCAAAAGGCTCTGCTCTTTATAATTACATTAAAAATGGTGAACTAAAATCAGAGGGTGGATCAATTACTGAAGGTATTGGCTCAAGTAGAGTGACTGCTAACTTTGGTGAGGCCAAAATTGATGACGCATATTCAATTGATGACCATGAGGCTCTGCCTATTCTATATGATTTAATTCAAAACGAAGGTTTAAGTCTAGGAACAAGCTGTGGGATAAATATTGCAGGAGCAATTAGAATGGGAAAAGAGTTGGGTCCAGGAAAAACTATTGTTACTATTCTTTGTGATAGAAGTGACAAATACGCAACTAAAATGTTTAATAAAAAATTTTTAGAAGAAAAAGGTTTGCCGATACCTAATTGGTTTTAAATATAAATTTTATCAGCTAATCCGTAAGTAAGAATAGCACTTAAAATCGTAAGTACTCCAGCAGCTATTACACCTTCACTGTTAGTCTTTTCAGTGTGTCCGAGTTTATTTATGTAAATGGTATAAATACCGAATATCAAATACATTAAATTTTGAACAAATACTAAATTAAAAAATGCCCATGTTCCATTTACTCCACCATCTCTAACAAACATAATATAAAGAGCCATTAAAAAAGACCCAACAAAAGGAGCTCCAAAAAATCTTGTGATCACTGCTGCTGAATGATCGATGTTATATTGATCCATAAAACCCTTAGTTCCAACTATAGCTCTGAAAGCATAAACAGCATAAACAAGGAAATGAACAACAAAAATGATTAGATAAACAATTCCATTAAACTTTTCTATCATAAATAATTACTATCAAATATTTAATTTAAATTAAACAGCATAATCAACATTTTTTTCACTCTCAAAATGCATATCTGTCGCGCGTTATAAACACAAGTGACTCATTGTTAAAAATGTAACAATCTTGAATATAAAATATATTAACTATAATTTATTAGGAAAATAATGAAAAAAATAATTTTCACGTTTTTATTGGTTTTGCTAACAACAACTTCACATGCACATATGAGTGATAAAGAAATATCTGAGTCTTTAAAATGTGCAGGAATTTTTACATCGACTCAATTTATTAAACAAGGTGAGCTTCCAAATGGTGATTTGGCTTACAAAGAAAATAGTCTCGCTGCAGCAAAGGTCACTAGAGAATTTCTTACAAATGAAGGTGTTTTAGAAGATAAAATAAATTCAAGTATAAATTCTACTGTTGATGAAATGTTTGGTAAACCTTATCAAAAAACTTTAATGGATAATTGCTATGCATTTATTTTCAAATTAATACCAAATGGTAAAGAAAAAGTAGAGGAAACATCGAAAACAATTTATGGAGGATAAAATATGATTATAAAAATAGAGGAAAATATAAAATCGTTTTCAGCATGGAGGGATATGGTTAAAGATAATGCTGAAAAAATTAAAGGATTTGGTGCAACTATTATTTTTGCTGGTGTATCAAAAGAAGATGCTTCAAAATTTACAGTAATTGTAAAATATGCAACTATGGAGGGGTTTGAGGCATTTAAAAATGATAAAGAACTTCACGCAGCAAGAGCTGCAGCTGGAGTTGATTTAGACTCTGCAAAAATTACTCCCATGGATGGAGACTTTATGGAAAATTTTTCAGGATAATAAAATAGGAGGAAAAAATGGAAAAAGAAATGCTAGTGGTAGCAAAGTTAAAAGAAGGTACTTTTGAGAAATTCATGGGATTTATGCAATCTCCTGAAGGACTTGCTGAAAGAGCTAAAGTTGCTGTGGTTGAAAAAACAATTGGAACTGTAACTCCAGACAAAAGTACTGTAATGTTTAAAATATTTTGTACTGATGAAGCTGCACTTCATAAGTTTATAGAAGGTACAGAGGTATCAAAGCCAATAATGGATGAAGTGTTAGACAGTTACTCAATATATGATCTAACTAAGGTTAAATAGAAAGCTGAGGCTACACATACTGACTAATCTCTGCTAGACTTAGTAACTAAATTATTAGTAACAAGGAGAAAAAATGGCTGGAATAGAAGTAAAAAGTTTTGATAAAGCAGATGAAGTGAATGATAATTTTAATAATGCTAAAATTGAAGCGGTCAAAGTTGGAAATCAAAGATTGATGAAACTCACTTTGCAACCTGGTTGGCAATGGTCAAAAGATATAAAGCCAACAGTTGGAGGCGACAGCTGTCAAGCTACACATCTTGGTATAATTATCTCAGGTGCTGTATGTGCAAAACATAATGATGGAACTGAACTAACTTATAAAGCTGGTGATGCATATTCAATACAACCTGGTCATGATGGATGGGTTGTTGGAGATAAACCAGCAGTAGTATATGAATTTCATGGAATGTGGGGTGAATAATGTCTAAATTTTATGTAATTGGAAAGGCAAGTCCTGAGTTATTAAAAAAAATGCATGCTGACCCTAAGGCAGATAGAGGTGCAGTAATGAAATCAATGTGTGATAGCTTAGGAGTAAAAGCCATTAGTTATGAATGGTTAAGAGGACGTTTTGATGTTCTTTTCTGTGTTGAAGGAGATTATGAAAGTGTTCTTGCTATGAAAGTAACTGTTTTGAATAGTGGAATGATGTCAGATCTGATGGTTCATGAAGTATTTGATTACAACAGTGCATTTAAAAAGGCAGCTGATGTTTCAAAAAGTTATAAAAAACCAGGTGAATAAATAGAAAGGAATAATATGTCTATATTAGAAAAATATAGTGCTGCAATAAAAAATAAAGATGAAGCAGTGATGAATGATCTTTTGCATGATGACTTTAAATTCACAATGCATAAGTCAGGAAATGTTTTAGGCAAAAGTGATGTTATCAAATGGGCAATGAGCGGCGACATAAATCAAGATAAAGTAAGAGTTGTTTATGAAAATGATGAAGTTGGCGTTCATCATTCATTTGTCACTTTTGATGATGGAAATGTAGAGGCTGTAATGGCAGTTTATAAATATGATAATGGAAAAATTGTTAGTCTAGAAACTGGTGCTACACCTATGCCAAAGTAAGTGAGTGGTATTGATTTTTATTTTTCGATAGGGAGTACCTACACCTATCTTTCTGTAACAAGAATACTTGATGTTGAAAAACAACATCAAGTAAAATTTAATTGGAAACCCTTTTCAGTTAGAGCAATTATGAAGGAAATGAATAATATCCCATTTCCAAAAGATAAAATTAATAAAGTCAATTACATGTGGAGAGATATTGAAAGACGAGCAGAAGGATATGGTTTTTTTGCTAAGACACCAGTTCCCTACCCTCTATCTGAATTCGATTTAGCAAATCAAATAGCAATCCTTGGTTTTGAAAAAGGCTGGGGAGAAAAATTTGTAATGCTGACTTATAAAAAATGGTTCCAAGAAGGCAAAGAACCTGCAATTGAACCTAGCCTTTCTGAGGTTTGTACTGAATTAAATTTAAATAAAGATGAAATAATATCAGAGGCAAAATCAGAAAATATAGAGGCAAAATACAACGAAAACACAAATTCAGCTCGTGAAAATAAAATTTTTGGTAGTCCATCTTTTATAGTGAATAATGAAATTTTCTGGGGTGATGATAGAATGGAAGATGCTATTAAATGGTCTCTTAAATAATTCTATATATTCTCTCAAAATTCATTTAAAGTCATTGTATGAGTCTTGCTAGTTCATACTTATTTTTAGGTATTGCGGTATTTTTAGGTGTAACTTCTAATAGTTTTGCAAAAAGTGCAGAGGGTTTTACACTTCTTGTTCCAAGCATAATTACAGCAATTACAATTGTGTTGTGTATGTATGCACTGTCATTAGTAATGAAAAATATTCCTATGGGAATTACTTACGCCTCTTTTGCGGGACTTACGATTATAGCGACAGTCATTGTTGGTGTAATTAAATATAATCAAGTTCCAAATTTATATTCTATGATAGGCCTAGCATTTATTATAGTTGGCGTATTAATGGTAAATTTGTTAGGAAATCAATAATATGAAACCTTTGTTGGGTTATTTATTTTTAGCTTTAGGTATTTCTTTTGGAATTGCATCCAATAGCTTAGCCAAAATTTCTGAAGGATTTACAAAATTAACTCCTTCTGTTTTATGCATTCTATTTATGTGTATTACAATGTTTTCAATTGCAAAGGCAATGCATGCTCTTCCAGTTGGTTTTGCTTATGCAACATATAGCGGGCTAACTGTAACGGGGGTTGTTCTATTTGCAGTATTAAAACTTAATCAGGTTCCAAATATTTACGGAATTGTAGGAATAATATTAATTATTGTTGGTGTAATTATGGTTAATTATCTTGGACGGCTAAACTGATATTTTTTTAAAATCTCTGGAAGTATATGGTTTCCATCATCATTTAATGGCAACTCAAACTCTTCCTCAACATTTGCAATGTCTAAAGGCGAATATAAATGAGGATACATATCTCCATTTGAAGCTTGTTCCCATAGTAAATGCTCAAGTTTAAATGCATTCACTTTTAATAAAAATAAATTATCTTTTTTTGGATAATGTCTCCTTAGGGTTTCCTCTACTTGATCTTCCTCTGAGAAATGTATGTAACCGTCTTCAATATCTTTTTTTGATCCTCCATAGGTTCCGGTTTGTTTGGCTTTTTGCCATTCATCTTTATCAATAATTTTGAAAATAAACTCTAAATTCATTTTACCAGGAAGAGTTTGGACCTTTTAAGAATTCTTTTTCTTCTTCAGTAGATTCTCGTCCTAAAATTTCATTTCTATGTGGATATCTATGAAATAATCTAATAGCTTTTGTATGATCCTGCCAAAACTTTTTAATTTTATTATATTCTTCATGCTCTCTTAAATATTTATTTAATAAATAATATGCCATTTCGTGATCACTAATTTCCTCACTATGAATTAAAGGTAATAGCATAAAAAATCTTTGATCAACATTCATTGTTTCTAAATAACCAGAGTAAACTGCATCATTTACAATTAATCTTGTTTTTTGGTCCTGATCAAAAGCTCTTTTATTGCCTCTAAATAAATTTCGGGAAAACTGATCAAACAAAATTACAAGAGCTAGACAGCTCATTGGGTTATCTTGCCAATCGTCATACTCATTATTACATGCAAGCTCATAATCTTTTTGAAAATTTTCTCTGATTTTTTTATCAAAGATGTCATCTTTTTTAAAACGCATTTCAAAAGGGGTTTCTTTAAACCAAAAATCTAAAATAACTTGTGCTCTTTCTGGTATCATTTAGAGACTGGTTTCAATAATTTTAGAAAATTATTATGAATTTTTTTATTTGAAGAAACTAAGATATTTCCAGCGTTAGCGGCATCTCTATTATCCCAAGTACTAATGATACCACCTGCTGCCTTAATAATTGGTATAAGTGGGTGAATATCCCAAATTTTATTTGAGCACTGTATTACTATGTCTACTCTTCCTTCTGCTAAGTGAGAATAACTTAAAGCATCACTGCACGGAAATTGCATTAATTTTAAAATTTTTGGAATTTTTTTTTGTTTGTTTAATGACAACCACCCATGAAATGCTGCAGAAACCTTTACATTTTTAAATGTAGCTTTGTTATTTACTGATAATTTTTTCTTTTTTCCTTCAGCAACAACATAGGCAAGTTTATCAGAATAATTTAAATAATATTTTTTAAGAACTGGAAAGTTTGCTAATCCCAGAATTGGTGTTCCTTTAAAATTTAATGAAATTAAGTTACTCCAAGTTGGGTTTCCTATAACGTAGGATCTTGTTCCATCTATAGGGTCAATTACCCAAGTATAATCACTTTTAGAACTTGTTGAACCATATTCTTCGCCAATAACTTGGTGTGAAGGAAATTTTTTTTTAATCTTTGCGCGTATAAATTTTTCAAAGGCTCTGTCTGAAGTAGTTACTGGATCATAACCTTTACCTTTGAGCTTGTTAGATACTTTAAAGGTTCTCTTCAATTTTAAATTATAGAACTTGGTTAAATCCTTTGCTAATTGATTTAAAAAACTAGCGTATATAGGGTATTTTTTTCTATCAAAATTAATCACACAGAACTCTTACTATTTAATTTATGTTGATTAAAGTTAAATTTTAAATAATCCTCAGGTAGCAGTTATGAAAATTGAGCTAAATCAAAATAAGGTTTTTTACAATAATGGTTCCGAAAAAAAAGAAATTCACCCATTTTGGTTACGTGAAAGAGTAAATGGTGAAGAATACTTAGATAAGGGAACTCAACAGAGACTTTTCGATCCAACTTCTTTAAGTAATGATATTTCAATAAATAAAGCAAATATTAATGAAAAATATTTGGAAATTGATTTTAATGATGGTGTAAGTTTTAAACTAGAAATTGATAAAATTGCTTTAGAGTTTTCTAAAGAAGATATTGTTATTAAATCAATAGAAAAAACTAAATGGGACTCGAGACTTAAAAATATTAAAAAATTTCAGTATCAAGAAAATTTTTATGAAAGTAGAGAAATGCATGATTTGCTTGTTTCTTTTTATAAATATGGATTTGTTATTATTAAAAATATTCCGACATCAAAAAACTTTATTGTAGAATTTGCAAACTCTATCGGGAGTGTTCGAAGAACAAATTTTGGAGAATATTTTGATGTTAAATCTAAACCAGACCCTAATGATCTTGCTTACACATCTTTAGCATTAGCTCCTCATACTGATAATCCTTATAGAAATCCTGTACCATGTATTCAGTTATTGCATTGTATTGAAAGTAAAGTATCAGGAGGACTGTCATCTTTGGTTGATGGTTATACTGTTACGGAAGAATTAAGAAGTAAATTTCCAGAATTTTATGATATTTTAACAGAAGTAAAAGTAAGATTTAAATTTGTAGATAAAGAAGTAATTCTTGAAAACATCTCTCCCTTAATAGAACTTAACGATGATAAAAGTTTTAAACAAGTTAGATTTAGTCCTAGATTAGACTACGTTCCAATTTTAGATAAAGAAAAATTAGATATTTATTATCAAGCAAGAAAGAAACTATCTGAAATGTATAATTCTGAGAAATATAGAATTGAATTTAAACTTGAGCCAAAAGACTTAATAATGATGGATAATCATCGGTTACTACATGGTAGAACATCTTATGAAACTAAAGAAGGTGAAAGATTTTTACAAGGTTGTTATGTCGATTTTGACAGCACAGAAGGGAAACTAAGACATTTAAAAAGAAAGTTTAATCTTTAAATAACTTTTCTATTTGTGCCTCTGCATCACTTATTGATTTTTCATAATCTAATGCCATTTGATCTGCACTTACAATATCTACTTTTTCAATTCCAAAAAAATTAAGGATAAATTTTAACCAAGGAGTTAAGAAATCCTCAGAGCTGTTCAATTTGGTTCCTCCAGAGGTTATTACTAAATACGCATGTTTATTTTTTAATAACCCTTCTCTTCTCCCATTAGGTTTAAATCTAAATGTTTCTCCTATTCTTGCTGCTAAATCTGACCAAGCTTTAAGTGTTGCAGGAGGACCATAATTATAAATAGGAGCTGAAATTATAATCACATCACTTTCTTTTAGCTCTTTTACTAATTTATCAGAAAGTTCGAACATTTTTTTGTGGTGCTCTGTCTGATCTTTTTCATCAATTTTCATACCCGACTCTGTTAGTCCGCTTACAAAAAACATTTCATCATCTAGATCACGATAAATCACCTCATCTCCAGGTTTTTTAATTTTCTCTAAAAGTTTTTTAGCAAGTGCACGTGAGGTTGATCCTTTTTTTCTAGCACTCGAGTCAATTTGATAAATCTTCATTAATACCTTTTAACCGAATTTTTGCATAAAAGGAAAGATTTCAATTATATAAAATCCAATCGCTTGTAATTGATTGGTTAAGATTAAAATACCAGTTATTAAAAGAATAATTCCACCAATTTTTGATATTAAATTAATATTTTTCCTAAAGTTCTTAGAAAATAATAAAAATCTTTGAATTAAATATCCTGATAAAACAAAAGGAATTGCAAGTCCTAATGAGTATAAAATTAATAATATGACTGCCCTTGTTAAGGTTTCTTCAATAGATGCTAAAGCTAAAATTGAACCTAAAATTGGACCAATGCATGGTGTCCAACCAAAACCAAAAGCAACACCAATTACATATGGAAAAAGAGTATTTCTTGATTCTTTTGCATCAAATCTTTTTTCAAAATTTAAGTAGGGAATATTGATTATCCCAATTAATTGAAGAGAAAAAATTATTATAACTATTCCAGCAACAATTCTTAAAATTTCCGAATTTTGTAAAAGTGTTTGACCTAAAAATGACGCAGATGCTCCTAAAAGAACAAAAACAGTTGAGAATCCTAAACAAAATAAAATTAATGGAAAAAAGTTTATTTCTTTTTTATTTAAAATTTCTTGTAAGGATTGACCAGAAATATAAGAAATATATCCTGGTATTAGAGGTAATACACATGGAGACAAAAAACTTATAAGTCCTGCTCCAAAAGCAATTAAATATTCAAACATTTATCCAGTATTTTTCATTGCAGCAGATATACCTGCTATAGATGTCATTAAAGCATCATCAAGAAATTTTTTATCTAACTTTTTGTATTTTTTATTTGTTAATTTATTCATTATATTTGCCTGTAAAATGTTTAACATCTCTGTATAATTGCTCCTAATAAACAGTGCTTTTCTAAATTTTTTTCTTTCTTTTACCACCTCCCTTGGAGTTATTTTATTATGCAATTTGACCAGTGCATCAAATTGATATCTTAATTTTTTACCAATTCTCCTTAATGGGGCATCAGCCAAATTATTTTCATAAATAACTGATATTTCTGGATCAACTTTTGAAATTACCATATCTAAAATATCCATAGTCGAAACAAAATATGGCCAGTTTTTTTCCATGTCCATCATAGTATTTTTAAATTTTTTAATTGATCCATATCTCAAAGCCTCTGTTGTTCCTAACCAAGCTGGTAACATCAGTCTAATTTGTGTCCAAGCAAATACCCATGGTATAGCTCTTAAACCTTTAATATTATCAACATTTTTCCTTTTTGTTGGTCTTGACCCTATAGCTAACTTTCCAAGAGATTTGTGAGGTGTGACTGTTTTAAAGTATCTAATAAAGTCTTCACTTTGATTTAAATATTTCCTATAAGCAGATGTTGAAATTTCAGACATGCTATGAATTAACTCTCGCCACTTAGGCTTTGATCTTGGAGGTGGGTTTAAAGAAGCATCCATAACCGCTCCGATGTAGCTACAAAGATTGTATTCAGCTAAAGGTTTGTATCCATATTTTTGTTGAATTACTTCTCCCTGATCAGTAATTCTAATTTTTCCATTTACAGTTCCAGCTGGTTGGGATTTTAATGTTGCCTGAATCGGACCACCTCCTCTTCCTGGAGATCCCCCTCTTCCATGAAAGAAAACTAAATCAAACTTATATTTTTTTGCTAGACCTCTTAATTCCTCTTGAAGTTTGTATTGATGCCAACTAGCTGACAATTTGCCTGCATCTTTACTAGAGTCTGAATATCCAATCATTACTTCTTGCTTAGCGCTTGTCATTTTTCTGTACCAAGAAAGTTTGAATAAATTTTTCATAACGCTATTTGCATTTTTAAGATCATCTAAAGTTTCAAAAAGTGGAACAACCCTTAAAAAATTCTTTATTTTTGCTTGTATTTGTAAAAAATATACAGACAGAATATCAGATGCAGTAGAAGTCATTGATATAACATAGGCGCCTAAACATTCGTTAGGAGTTTTTGATATCTGCTTAAATGTGTTCCAGACTTCCTTGTTTTCTTTGTTAGTTATTTTTATTCTATCAACAAAGTAATTTTTTTCTTTAATTAATTTATTCAATAATTTTATTTTTTCTTTTTCACTTAATAAATTATATTTAATGTTATATTTTTTTTTAAAAAGTTCATTTAGAAGCTTGCTATGTCGATCTGCTTCTTGTCTTATATCTAATCTAGCAAGATTAATACCAAAACATCTTACTCTTCTCATTAAGTCTAGTAAATCCGCGTTTGCAATATGGTCTTCTCTATTCAATTTTAAAGAATTTCTTACCTCTCTTAATGGAAGAGTAATTTCATATTTATTTTGTATCAATTTCTTTTCATCCAGATGCGAATTATTATTTAAATGATTTTCAATTAGCTGATGTGTTAATCTTACTTTATTTCTAATAGGTCTTAAGAATACTCTATATGGCTCAAAACTACTTCCTGTTATTTTTTTAATTTTTGTCGAACATTCTTCCATTGATAAATCTTGTATTAATTTTGTAAGTTCTTTGTCGTATAATTTTGCGGCTTGCCATCGAGAAAATAACAAAACTTTCTTTGTGACTTCAGCAGTCACATTTGGATTTCCATCTCTATCTCCTCCCATCCAGGATCCAAATTGAATAGGATTAAAGTCTCTAGGTAAATCTTTCTTTAAATTTTTTCTAAATATATCGTTAAGTCTCTTATAAACTTTAGGTATTGTATCCCATAAACTATCTTCAATTACTGCTAAACCCCATCTTGCCTCATCTAGTGGAGAAGGTTTAGTCCTCTTAAGTTCATCTGTTTTCCATATTATAGCAATTTCTGAATATAACTGTCTGTCTAATTCGATAATCTTGGAAGGATATTTTTTATACAGGTGCCTTTGTTCCAGTATATTAATTAAATTTGCGTATTTTTGAATTAAGGTTCTTCTTTTTACTTCTGTTGGATGTGCAGTTAAAACAATTCCAATATCAAGTTCTGTTGCTTGTTTATAAATTTTTTTGTTGGAAATTTTTTTATTTTTAAAAAGACCTTCAATTAAATCCTCAATAAATAAATTTTGATTTTTGTTTTTAAAATATGGATTTTCGTATTCATTTAGCTTCCTTGAAGCATCAATTGACTCTGCGAGATTTAATAAATTCAAAATGTGTGAAAATGCTCTTGTTAACTTGAATGTATCTTCTGGTGAAAGTTTTTTAACTTCTGTTGATATTTTGGAAAAAACTTTACTTTTATTTTTGTCTCTTAGAGTATTTTTGGACAATAATCTAAATTTTTCAACAATATTAAAAAAGATTTGTCCCTCTTGGTCTTTTATAACTTTACCAAGAAAAGTACCTAATAATCTAAAATCATCTCTTAAAAGCTTTGTAGGTATTCGTTCATAGTAAAGATCTCTTTTCTTCATTACTTAAAATAAATTTTTTCTGTAAAATTCCTTTCGAATTAGTTTTTACACTAAAAAAGAAGCCAGAATATCTAAATTTTCGCAAATCTGCTTTGTTCATTCCCTTTGTTGCAGTTGAAACATAAAGTTCTTTATTATTTTTACCTCCAAAGGCACAATTTGTTATGTTTTTTGCAGGGAACTGAATTCTATGAATTAATTTTGCGTTTTTATTGAATACAGAAATACAAGCACCATGGAAATGAGCTACCCATAAATTTTTATTTTTATCTACAGTCATTCCATCAGGAACTCCTTCTTCTGGTGATAACTTTTTAAATATTTTTTTTTTAATTATTTTATTATTTTTATTAATCTTGATTTTATAGATAATTTTTTTTGGACTATCAGTGTGGTAAAAATTATATTTATCAATAAACGCTGGGCCATTTGTAATTCTATAATTTTTATCAACTCTAGTTAATTTAAGATTTTTATCTAACTTATACAAAGATCCTTTTTCAATTTTTCTTTCTAAATTGTCCATAGTACCAAACCAAAGATTTCCAGCAGGATCTGTTTTGCCATCATTTATTCTATTTAATTTTATTTTTGACTCTACAGGTATTGATTTTAAAACTTTTTTTGATTTCAAATTTTGAATTCTTAATTCACCTTGTAATCCTAAGATAAATATATGATCTTTTATATGTGCAATGAAACCTATTTCTTTATTAACTTTAAAAATGTTCTTTTTTTTACTTTTAATATTTAGAGAACAAATTTTCTTTTTCTTTATATCTACAAAATAAATAGAGTTATGCTCTTTAACCCAAAGTGTTCCTTCACCTAAAGTGCATCTTAATTTCCAAATTGGTTTTGGTTCTGTAGTTTTAATTTTATTCATTTAATTCAAACTCTTTAATAAAGTCCTCGTTTGGGTTTATACCAATACCCTCATTGTCTGTCACTGAAGCATATCCATTATTCTCTTTAACTTGATCTAAAATTGAAAAATTCTCTTTTGGTAAATCTGTTATAAAGATATTTTTTTCTGTAGTATCAAACTCTAGCATTGATTTTGTTGGAAATAATCCCCCTGGCATATCAGGTTGTGCAGTCAATAAATGAAGATTGACTGCAATACTCACAGCAGATCCCCAAACATGATTGATAACTGGAATAAAGTTAGCCTGTGCCATAGCTGCAACTTTCAAATATTCTGTAATGCCACCTAACCCACATACCTCTGGTTGAGCTATATCAATACATTCATTGGTAATTAATTTATTCCAACCATACTTTGTAAATTCTGCTTCACCACCTGCGACACTAGTAGATATCTTCTTTTTCAATTCTCGATATCCATTATAATCTTCTGGAGCAACAGGTTCCTCAAACCAATAAATATCTAGTTCATCAAGTCCTTTTCCAACATAAAGAGCATCTTTTAAATTATAAGCATGATTTGCATCAACCATTAATTTAAACTCTTTACCTATAGAGTTTCTAACTGCTTGTACTAGCTTTAAATCTTCTTTAGGACCTAATCCAACTTTCATTTTCATAGCTTTAAAGTTTTTTGATTTAATCTGTTTTGCTTCTTCTTGAAATAATGGAATTAACTCATTAACTGGTTTTTTTTGCAACATCATCCCATATCCATATACAGGAACATCATCATTACATTTTCCTCCAACAAGTTGGTAAAGTGGAGCTTTCGTTTTCTTACCAAGTATGTCCCACAAAGCTATATCTACTCCTGATAAAGCTTGTATAGGCATACCTTTTTGACCACTATCTCTTAAAAGATTGTAAACTTTTTGCCATATATGCTCTTTGTTTAAAGGGTCTTCACCAATCAACAAAGGCTGTATAACTTTTTCAACAATATACTTGTTTGCTAGGGCTATATTTCCAGGGCCAAAACACTCACCCCAACCCGTTATCCCTTCATCTGTTTGGACTTCAACGAGGTGGGCTGTACGATGTTTATAGTATTGTTGTGAGTAACCGAGTTCTTTTTCTAACTCATATCTAAGTACATGACTTTTAATAGAAGTTATTTTCACAACAAATTATAAAGCAACTACCTTCGAGTTTTGCTCTCCTAAATTCTCAACTGATAATTTCATCATATCACCAGCTTTTAAGAACTGCTGTGGCTTCATTCCCATGCCTACTCCTGGAGGTGTCCCTGTTGTAATAATATCTCCTGGTAAAAGAGTCATATACTTGCTCAAATAAGATACTATCACATCAACATTAAATATCATTGTGCTTGTATTACCTGTTTGCATTCTTTTTCCATTTACATCCAAGCTCATTTTTAAATTATTAACGTCTGATATTTCATCTTTTGTAACTAAATGTGGACCAACAGGGCCGTAAGTGTCATGAGATTTTCCTTTAACCCATTGTCCCATTTTTTCAAGTTGCCACTCACGTTCACTTACATCATTTACCAAACAATAACCTAAAATATGATCTTGTGATTGATTTTCTGTAATATGTTTGGCTTCTTTACCTATTACAATACCAAGCTCTACCTCCCAGTCTAATTTTTTTGATCCTGAAACTATTTCAATATCATCGTTGGGTCCAACTATACAGCTAGTTGCTTTCATAAAAACTATTGGTTCTTTTGGAATATCTGCACCAACTTCAGCAGCATGATCAGAATAATTAAGGCCAATAGCTATAAACTTACGTGGGCTGGTTATACAAGATCCTATTCTTTCATTTGAGGATAGTTCAGGTAAATTCGATAAATCAGCATTTTGTAACTTTGCAAAAGTCTCAAAGTTTAAAAAATCAGGATTTAAATCTTTAATATGAGAACTTATATCTCTAATTTTACCATCCTTATCCATAATAGCTGGCTTTTCACTTCCTTTTTGTCCTACTCTTAATAATTTCATATTTATCCTTTTGTTGTTTAATTATATTGAAATTCCACCATCAACTGAAATTGTTGTTCCTGTTGTAAATGTTGCATCATCGCTTGCTAAATATACAGCCACTGCTGCTATTTCCTCAGCAGTTCCTAATCTTCCCATAGGTTGTCTAGCAATGAAATCTTTTTTTGCCTGAACTGGATCTGGGCTTTGATTAACTCTATCTTGCCAAGATGGTGAAAAAACTGTCCCTGGTGCTATTGAATTACATCTTATATTTTGTTTAACAAAATCTGCTGCTATTGATTTAGTTAAACCAATTACTGCACCTTTTGTTGCTCCATAAACAAACCTATTTGGAAAACCTTTTAAACTTGATGCACATGATGATACATTAATGATGCTTCCACCATTTTGTTTTACCATTAAAGGTAGGATAGCTTTACACATAAAATACATAGACTTTACATTAACAGTTGAGGAAAAATCCCAATCTTTTTCCTCACACTCTAAGATTGTACCATGATGGACAAAACCAACTGCATTAAACAAAACATCTACTTTATCTAGTGTTTTAGTAAATTCTAAAATCGCACTGTTATCTGTGGAGTCTAACTTTTGTACTTTAATCTCAGAATATTCTTTATTTAAATCAGCCAAAGTCTTATCATTTAAATCAGTTGCAGTAACCTGAGCACCTTCTTTATGAAATGCAATTGCAGTTGCTTTTCCAATTCCTTGACCTGCTGCTGTTACTAGAATTTTTTTACCTTCTAATCTTCCACTCATTTTTTATTTATCCTTTCGATTTCATTATAAAGTGAACTATGATCAGTGTTTCCATGACCATTATCGACAAGAGTTTTATACATTTCTTTGACCAAATTTGAAATAGGTAAATGCGTATTATATGAGTTTGCGCACTCTAAAATGTTATTCATATCTTTTAAATGAGTTGAGGTTTTGCCTTTCGGACTAAAATCTTTATCTATCATTCTTTTTCCATGCGTTTGTAAAATTTTACTATCTGCCCAACCTCCTGAGAGGGCTTTAATTAATTTAACTGGATCAGCACCTGCTTTTTCACATAAGGTGATTGCTTCTGCAACCGCCCCTATTGTTATTCCTACTACAATCTGATTTGCTAACTTTGAAACTTGTCCACTACCAATAGGACCTACCAAAGTTGGATTTCCCATAGCTTTTAAAATATTTATAGAGTTATCAAAAACACTTTGTTCTCCACCTACCATTATAGCTAAAGAGGCTTCTTCAGCTCCAATTGTTCCTCCTGATACTGGTGCATCTAAATAATTTACATTTTTTGATTTTAAACTGTTTCCATATTTTGTTGCTGTCGTTGGTTTAACAGAACTCATATCAATAACAGTTGATCCAAGCTTTAAATTCTCTATCAAATCTGAATTATTCATTATTGCATCAACAGCGCTATCATCTGTTAACATTGTTATAATAAAGTCATTATCTTTAACAACTTCACCTAATGTCTTTGATATTTCTGCGCCATACTCTTTTAAAGGCTCAGCTTTATTTATCGAACGGTTGAAGACTTTTAATTTAAAATCTGATTTTAATAAATTTTTAGCCATTGGCAGGCCCATAAGACCTGTTCCAATAAAGCCTATTTTCATCATGGTTTAGGTTTAAACTCGTGGAAGTTTTGCGTCATCGCCTCTGGGAAGAACATAACACATGCTAATACAATCAACTGAATAACTATAAATGGAGCAAAGCCTCTAAATATATCTGTTAATGAAATATGTGGAGGGGCAACTGATTTTAAATAAAAAGCGGCGGGCCCAAAAGGTGGGCTTAAAAATGAAACCTGCATGTTTACACAAAATAATATTCCAAACCAAATTGGATCAAATCCAAGAGCTATAACTATTGGTAAAAATACCGGCATTGCTAACAATACAATTCCAACCCAATCCATAAATGCTCCCATTATTAAAAACATTATCTGCATCATGAAAATTAAGTACATTGGTTTTAAATCATAAGCCAAAATAGTTTCTGCTACATATTTTGGACCTCCTGCAAGAGAATAAGCACCCGCTAAAACTGTAGCACCAAAAGTAATAGTTAAAATAGTTCCTGATGCTTTGAAAGTTCTTGTTAATGCATCTTTAAATAAAAACCATGTAAGTTCTTTTCTTGCAAAAATTATAATTAATGTAGCAACCACTCCCATACCAGCTGCTTCGGTAATTCCTGTCATTCCTGAGTAAATTGAACCTAAAACAATTATAACAATTCCAATCGGTGGTAATAGACCTGGTAGGTAAGACATTTTTTCTTTTAAAGTTAAAGCTGGCTCATCACTTAAAGGTGCTAAATGTGGCTGTAATCTTGTTCGAATTAAAATGTATGTAATAATTAAACCTGAAATCATTAAGCCAGGAACAATAGCTTCTTGAAACAACATTGTAATTGAGGTTTCAGTAGTTAATCCATAAATAATTAAAACAATTGAAGGAGGTATCATTGTGCCTAAAGATCCTGATGCACAAATTATACCAATCGACATATCTTGATCGTATTTTAATCTCAACATTTGAGGTAATGCAATCAAACCTAATAAAACTATTTCTCCACCAATAATTCCACTCATCGCTGCCATGATTGTTGCCATAATGGCAGTCACAACACCCACTCCACCTCTAGTTTTTCTTAACCAAGCATTTAATGCATCATATAAATCTCTTGCTATATTTGAGCGTTCTAGCAAGGAGGCCATAAATATAAATAAAGGAACCGACAAAAATGAGTAAGTGACAACAAGAGAATAGTATCTTGAAAGTAATATGCCTAATGCATGCTCACCTATGTATAAAAATACTAGTACTGCACCCATAAAACCAGATGCAAATCCCATTGGAACACCTATAGAGATAAGTAATAATAGTCCTACTATAAGTATTATAGAAAGTGATCCTATATCCATTTTATTTCAATTCTTTAGAAGGGTCGTATTGTTTTTCTTTAGGATTTCTCCAATCAATAATTAAATTATTTACAGACTGGACGGCTATAAGAAACACACATAAAAGTGTTAGTGGCTTCATAGTAGCAGGAATTGGTGGATCCCAATAAGTTGCAAATCTCTCCCAATTTATAAATGATCTATAAGCATCTTCCATGCCACCATAAATTACAGCTGCTGCGAAAAGAACAATAATTAAAGTACTGATTATATCAAAGATTCTCTGGGTCGGTCTACCTACCCAATCATACAATAATACTATTCTAATATGGCTTCTTAATCTTGTTGCATATATTCCACCAACTAAATAACAAACACCAGCAAGCCACAGACATAATTCATTTGCCCACAAAGTTGGTTTTAACAATATGTATCTCATAAAAATTTCATACATCATCACAATTACAATTACAGGAATTAAATATTTAATTGTGTGACTTAAAAATAAGGAAATTCTATCAATCCAATTTATTGGAAAATCATCTTTACTTGCGACTTTTTCACTTTGCTCTTGTAACTGTTTATTTTGCAATTCTTTGTCACGCATAAACTTAAAATTTTTTTTAATTAGAAGGGCCTTTTCAGGCCCTTCAAGATTTTTTATATACTTATAATTATAGGATACCGTTAGCTTTCATATAAGCTTTGTGTATCTCAATAAGTGCTTCAGCTTCTGGGGATTTGGTCTTCCATTCTTCCCAAGCACCAAGTGCAGCTTGCCTAAATTTAGCTCTATCTTCTTTAGACCAGTCATGAAGAGTAACGCCCATTTCTTTTAAAGCTTTAACAGCTTCTGCATTCTTTCTTTCAACCAAACTGGTGATAGTTCTCCCACAGATTTCGATTGCAGCTAACATTGCACCTTTTTCGTGAGGCTTTAACTTATTCCATACTTTTGTGTTACAAGCTAAGTGGTCAGCTGGCATAGAGTGGAAACCTGGATATGTAGCATATTTATTTTGCTCATAGTGTCCACCTGCATAGTTAGTCGCTAAAGATGAATAGTCAGCACCATCAATTAGACCAGTTTGTAGAGCAGTTGGAACTTCACCAAAGTCCATCACAATTGGCTTAGCACCTAATGCTGTAAAGATCATACTTTCCATTCCTGGAGGTGATCTAAATTTAAAGTCTTTTAATGAAGCAACATCTGGGATTGGTCTGCTAGATATTAAAGACTCGTGTCCTGGTATCCACCAACCAATTAATGTCATTCCATATTTGTTGTAAAGTGCATCAACTGCTTCTTGAGCTCCTGGGAAATTCAAGAATTCATATTGTTGATATGGGTTATCGTATCCACCCATTACATCACCTGCAAATTGAAATGCTGCATTTTTACCTGTTTGGTAACCTGCACCAGTCATATCACAATCAATAATTCCAGTTTGTGCCGAGTTAAATACCTCAGCAGATTTACCAGTTACTGATGATGAGTAGAACATTTCTACTTTTAAGCTTCCGCCAGAAAACTTTTCAACGTTTTTAGCGAATTGAGCGGCAACTTCACCATTAGGTGAACTAGCTGTAAAGTGTGTTTCAATCTTTAAAGTCTTTGCATTTGCAGAGCCAAATAAAGCAATGGAAACAATAGCTACAGCTGCTATAGTTTTAGATATAAGTTTAAACATTATCTTCCTCTCGTTTATGTTTTTTTTTTAAATTTAACCATAAATGATTTTTGAGATCAATAATTTCGTTTAATTTTTATATATAGAAATTATATATATTCATTGAACAGACAACTTGAAGTTGTTCTAAACTACTTCTGAAATAAGAGGTTTTTTATTGAAATAACAATAAATGTTATCAACTGCCATCATACTCATTGCTGATCGAGTCTCATGAGTCGCACTACCAATATGTGGTAAAACAAAACAGTTATCTAATTTTAAATATCTTTTATCTAAATTAGGTTCATTATTAAATACATCTAAACCAGCCGCATAGATTTTTTTATTCTCGAGAGCATCAATTAAATCATCATCATTAATAGTTGATCCTCTTGAGGTATTTATAACAACAGAGTGCTTAGGTAATAAATTTATAGTTGAAGCATTTAAGATGTGTTTGGTCTCAGAAGTTGCTGGTGTATGAATACTTAAAAAATCACACACTGGTAGCATTGAATTTATATCAGAATAATATTTTGCACCATCCTCCAGATCATCAGTGAGTTTATTTCTGTTATGATAAATAATCTTCATCCCAAATGCTTTAGCACTTTTTGCAGCCATTCTTCCAATACGACCCATACCAATAATTCCTAAAGTTTTACCTGTAACAGAGTTTCCAATCATAAATTTGGTAAGATCAGGTTTTTGATTTT
>CACKDY010000008.1:0-37981 GCA_902599105.1 uncultured Pelagibacteraceae bacterium
TTTAAACGAACCATTAGTCGTTTGTATGAACTTACATCGAAGGAGTATAATTAATGAAACAAGAATTTTACAATCTTCAAATTAAGACTAATGGTCAAAAGTTATATGAATTTACTAATGATACAATTCATTGGATTGGTCAAAATAACTTTAAAAATGGTATTCTTAATTTAAGTATTCAACACACGAGTGCCTCTTTAATTGTACAAGAAAATGCAGATCCAGATGTACAAACTGATTTAATAAATTACTTTAATAAATTAGCCCCTATGGATAATAAGCTTTACGTTCATACGACAGAGGGAAAAGACGATATGCCTGCTCATATCAAATCATCTTTAACTAATAATCAAATCTCACTGAGTATCAAGGATAGAGAATTATTGCTTGGCACTTGGCAGGGTTTATATCTATTTGAACATCGTTTACAGCACCAAAATAGAACAATTATTCATCATTTTATTGGTGAATAGATAGTTTATTTTTTCAGTGATTGAAAAGCTTCTAAAGCTGCAGCTCTTGCTTTTTCATGTATCACAATAGGTTTAGGATAATCTTTACCTATTATAGTTTTTATTGCCTCCTGGTATTTGAACTCCATTTCCCAAGGTTTATGAATAAATTTTTTAGGAACTTTGTTTAACTCAGGAACCCATTTTTTAACATATAGGCCTTCCTTATCAAATTTTTCGCCCTGTAAAATTGGATTAAAAATTCTAAAGTAAGGTGCAGCATCAGCTCCACAACCGGCAACCCATTGCCATTGAGCTACATTATTTGCTTTATTAAAATCTAATAAACAATTTCTGAAATGTTTCTCGCCCTCTGTCCAATTAATTCTTAAATGTTTTACAAGAAAAGATCCAACCACCATTCTAATTCTGTTATGCATCCATCCAGTTTCGTATAATTCTCTCATCCCAGCATCCACAATAGGATAACCTGTCATTCCAGATTTCCATGCTTTTAAAAATTTTTCATTTTTGACCCAAGGAAAATTATCAAACTCCTTTCTATAATTGCCTTTCAAGAATTCTGGAAAATAATTAATTAAACTATGTGAAAATTCACGCCAACCTAATTCATTAACATATTTTCTGTAGCCAATTCCTTTAGATTTTATATCACTACATTTTTTCCAAATTGTACTTACGTGAATTTGACCGTGTTTTATGTATGGAGATAATTTTGACGTACCCTCGATTGACGGGTAATCCCTAGCTGTTCCATAATCTTTAATTTTTTTTTCAATTAAATTATTAAGGACTTTTTTCGATTCGTTTTCAGAAACTTTCCAATATTTATCAAATTTTTTATACCAATTTTTTTTGGGTAGAATACTTTTAGATTCAATACCATTTTTAAAAAAAGAAATTAATTTAGTCTTTTTCTTAACAACATAATTTTTACTTGGGGGTAGATTTAAATATTTCTCTTCAGCATTTCTCCAGAATGGACTAAATACTTTAAAAGGTGTGCCGTCATTTTTAGTTATTTCTTGAAACTCATTAAGAATATTTCCTTTAAAATATTTAAACTCAATTTCATTTTTTAAAAAAATGTCTCTTATTTTTTTACCTTTAGCAATTACATCTGGTTCATATATTTTATTCCAATATACAGAAATATTATCTTTTTTCTTTATTTTTGATAACACATCCAGCTCGTCTCCCTCTAATATTTCGAGACCGATTTTGTATTTAAATAATTCTGACTTAAATTCCTCTAAAGATTTATATAGCCACCATTTTTGTGCTTCTCTTTTTTTATCAAAATCATTTTTATTATAAATAAACAATGCAATAACATTATCATGATTTTGACTCGCAAAAGATAGTGCTGGATTATTTTCAATCCTAAAATCTTCCCTAATCCAAAATATAGCATTTTTTTTCATGTGAATTTATCTTCTGCCTTTAGATAGCAGTTGTTTGTAAAGTTTTACATCTGCATTACCTTCGCATCCTATTACTAAAACATTAGAATTTTCGTCAAGTTCTATAAATTTTTTAATTTTTGTATTATTACAAGCGCCTATCAGGCTTATAATTCCAGGTGCAGAGCACTCTCCACCAATTATTGAATATTTACTAAGTTTTTTGTCTTTCAACATCGCTACGGTTCTAGCAATATTTCGATCACTTACAGACACACAACAATTGCTTGCTTTTTTCAATATTTTCCAGGGAATATATGACATTTCATTACATGACATGCCACCCATGATGCTTTCCTTTTTAATTTTAATTTTTTTTAATTTATTATGTTTAATGCTTTGAAGTACACAATCAGCTCTATCAGGCTCAACAATTATTATTTTTGGAATTCTTTTAAAATATTTTGCAACACCAGCAACTACACCAGCAGCCATACCACCAACACCAGCTTGTAAGAAAATATGGGTTATATATTGATTTGTTTGTTTAGAAATTTCTCTAATCATTATGGAGTACCCTGCCATGGTAAGTTGAGGTACTAATTTATACTCTTTTGTTGAAACATCTTGAACAATTTTCCAATTATTTTTTTTTGATAACTTCTTACATTCGTTGAGTGAATTTTCGTAATCTCCTTTAACTCTTATTACTTCGGCGCCAAATTTTTTAATTTCTTTAACTCTTGTGTCGCTAACGTATTGACTAACAAATATTTTACATTTTAATCTCAACCTTTTAGCACCCCACGCTACAGATCTTCCGTGATTTCCAGCGGTTGCTGAGGAAATGATTATATTTTTTTTTCCTTTAGATATTTTTTCAACAGCATAAGCACCACCCAAAGCTTTAAATGATTTTAAATGAAATCTTTTAGATTCATCCTTATAAAAAATATTATTTAGTTTTAAATTTTTTTGTAATTTATCAAGTTTTAATAGTGGTGTTGATTTATAATTTTTCCAACTGGAAACTGATTTAAAGGCGTTTGTTAATAGTAATGAAGGTACAAATCTTAAAACATAATTTCTTTTAAAACTAAAATTATTATTTTTTACAGATTTTGTAAGCGACCAGCTTTTAATACTTTTTAAACTTTTCACTTTAACAGTCTAAAGTATTTTGTCTTTCCCATTGAGTTACAGGTTTGGACTTATCGAAGTTTTCTTTATTATCAAATTCATTAATTTCAGATTTTCTAAGTTTTATATAACTATCGATCGTTTCTTTTCCAAAAGCGTCATTCATTTCCTTATTTTTTTTTAATAGTTCAAGTGATTCTTTAAGTTCATTTGGTAGTTTTGGTAAGTCAGGGTACTTCTTGTAATCTGTGTACATGTTACAATTTAAAGGTTCGCCTGGGTTGATTTTATGTTTTAATCCATTCAACCCTGCTGCTAGCACACTTGCTTGTAATAAATATGGATTTGCAGATCCATCCATCAACCTCAATTCAAACCTACCAGGATCTGGAATTCTTATCATATGAGTTCTGTTATTTCCTGTATAAGATATACTACTTGGTGACCAAGATGCTCCAGACTTAGTTGGAGGTGCGTTGATTCTCCTATAGCTATTAATAGTCGGGTTAAAAAAAGCAGATAATGAAGAAGCATTTTTAATTACTCCTCCTAAAAAATTATAAGCCATTTTACTTAACCCAAGTTTGTCTGATTTGTCTAAAAATTTATTTTTTTTCCCATCCCAAACTGAAATATGGGCATGACAGCCATTACCTGTCAGGTTTTCAAATGGTTTAGGCATAAAGGTTGCTCTTAAACCATGTTTTTCAGATATAGTTTTTACCATATATTTAAAAAAAGTATGTCTATCTGCTGTTTTTAGACAATCATCATAGTCCCAATTCATCTCAAATTGACCATTAGCATCCTCATGATCATTCTGATAAGGACCCCATCCCATCTCAATCATGCAATCACAAATCTCTTTAATTAAATCATATTGTCTCATTAATGCAGATTGGTCGTAACAAGGTTTAGATTGAGTGTCTCTTGGATCTGCGATTGAGTCTCCATATGGTGAGATTAAAAAGTATTCACACTCAACACCTGATTTCATTGTTAAATTTTGTTTTTTTAATTTCTTTATTTGTTTTTTTAACATTACTCTTGGGGAAGCTTCTACAGGTTTACCGTCCATCCATAAATCAGATGCAAGCCATCCTACTTCATTATTCCAAGGTAATTGAATTAAACTATCTGGGTCAGGAATACCAAACATATCACTATCTGCAGGAGACATATCTAGCCAAGCTGCAAAACCAGCAAATCCTGCTCCAGTAGTTTGCATTTCTTTAATAGCATGAACTGGAACTAGTTTTGATCTAAGTACACCAAAAAGATCAACGAAACTTATTAAGAAGTATTTTATTTTTTTTTGTTTAGCTATTTTAAATAAGTTTTTAGCCATTACTAAGGCTACCACAATTATTTGAAAAATGAAAAGATAGTTTCTTTATAATAAACAAAATTAACTACAATTATTAGGATAATTGCAAGAATTACTCCATACTTCGCTTTTGGAAAAGCTACACCTCTCATTTTACTCGGTCTAAGTTGTTCGTTTTTATCTTCACTCATTAAAATCATTAAAAAAGGGCGCCACAATTAAGTAGCGCCCAAATTTTATTTTACCAATCGGTAATATTGCTTTTATGATCGTTAGCACTGTGTTTTTTTCTGGATAATGCGTTCAGCTCATCACTTTCAGATTTGCTTGTAATTACAGTCCATCCTATCCACACAGCAATTAAAACAAGAACTAGGATAAATTCACTAGATCCTGCCCCAGGATAAACCGATCCACCAACCTCTTCGGCTGGTTTATTAAGATGATCTATCCAGTTTGATACTGTTGCCATATTTTTCTCCTTTACCTGGTTGCTGATGAAACTGCTTTTTCATCTTCTTTAGCACTTTCCATCATTTCATAGTCAAGTCCAGCTATTTCAACTTCTCTTGGGATTCTTAATTTACCCATTCCATTGAGAACTTTAGCGATGATATAGCCAGGTATTAATCCTAAAACAAAGAACATTATTATTGCTCCAATAAATTGTCCTAATGGATTAATTGTTGCATAAGTTGTTCCATCAAACATAGCTCCAACACTGTAACCAGATGAAGGATAACCATTTAAGACGAATCCACAAATTACAAGACCTACAAAACCAGCGTAACCATGTACAGCTACTGCGCCAACTGCATCATCAATCTTGAACTTTCGTTCAACCCAGTAATGAAGTTTGTAAGCAATAACAACTCCGATCATACCAATAACTAATGCTTGAATTGGATGATATAAGTCGTTTCCTGCAGATGCACATATTATGCCAGCTAGTCCACTTGAGTAGGTCCAGAAAGGATCACCTTTAGCAATAACATATCCGGCTAATAAACCTCCTGACAATGACATCAAAAAGTTCATTGTAATTCCACTTAAAGTAGTGGGTGTTAAATAGATATTAGTTGCTGTCCAGAATGATATTCCTTCCATGCCATACTCTGGGCCAAGATCATATATTGGAACGTTACAAGCCGCATAAAATCCCCAAAATCCAGTGTAAATTAAGAACAATCCAATTGTTACTAGCCAAGGATTTCTTGGACCAATGTTTCTTGGTTCACCACTTGATGAAAATTTTCCAATTCTTGGACCTAAAACCATAAGCACACCTAAAGCAAATCCACCAGCAATGGCATGAATTACACCCGATGCATATGCATCATGATAACCTAAGATTTTAAGCATCCAACCATCAAAGTGCCATCCCCATGACGCATCTATTGACCAGAAAACAGATCCTATTGCAATTGCTAAAACTCCAAATGCAAAAGTTGTTATTCTTTCAATAACTGCACCAGAAACTATAGACGCTGCAGTCCATGAAAATAAAAGGAATGCTGCCCAGAACACACCCATTATATGGTCGTTAAGATTGATTGCCATAAGAGCATTTGTAGGATTAGCAAGATCATTTCCTCCAAATCCTCCACCTAGTACAAGCCCAGTACTTTCTGTCATTATTGACGGAGCTAATCCAGGTCCAGTTGGAAAAGCCCAATAAATCCACCAACCAAACAAAAACCAAGTTACTGTTACCAATGGTATCAGCATTGTGTTTTTCATAAGAGTATGTTGATGGTGTTTGTATCTTGAAGCTCCGACCTCATACATACAGAAACCAACGTGAATTAAAAACATTAGTACTACTGTTGTCCAGTAGTAAAATTCTGTAAATATCGTGGTAAGAGCACCTAACTGATCAGTCATATTCTCTCTCCATATTTGTTTATTCAAAGCCTATTAAATTTTATGAGTCGTTACAAATATAAAGAGATCAAAAAAATCTAGTTATGAACACTAGATTTACAAAAATAATCAACTATTGATTGTAATATTAAAACTTTAAGTAAGCTTTTTTCAAATCAACAAGGGGATGTTTTGGAGACATTTGAAACTTAACCAAAAGCTCTCTTGCAATCATATCTCTATCTTGTTGGTTGTTAGGTAGCTTTATTGAACTTGGAATAGTAACCCATCCATTTGCATTTCTACAGAAAACTGCAGGTCGATCCTCTTCATAACCCATATGCACATCTTCCAGCCAATTAAGATCATCCCATCCCATTGCCTCAATATATTTTTTTAGAAAAGGAGTGATTTTGCTATAATCAGGCAAAAGGTTAACGTCATATCTGTAACCAATAGACTGACCAATCATTTTTTCTCTAGCCGTCTCTTTTTTTTTACCTAGTTGACCCTTGACCTCTTTTGCTTTTGATACCTTTTTATTTTTTTTCTTTGGCATAGTTATCTCTATATTTTGTGATAATTATCAACACCAACAGTGTAGTTAGTTCCAGCTAGTGGAACTTTAGCTAATGCTGATGCTTCTGATGTTAAAGCAGCTAAGTCTTCTGGCTCTAAAGAATGAATATTAGTTTTACCACAAGCTCTCGCTAGAAGCTGAGCCTCTAAAGTCATTGAGTGAAGATAATTATATACTCTTAATGCTGCATCATCAGGGTTTAATCTTGCTCTTAATTTAGGATCTTGAGTAGCAACACCAACTGGGCAACGTCCTGTATGGCAGTGATAACATTCACCAGCTTTTACTCCCATCTCTTTTTCAAAGTCAGCTTCAGGGATATCTTTGTTACAGTTTAATGCAATCATTGAACCAGTACCAATAGCGATTGCATCAGCTCCAAGAGCTAAAGCTTTAGCCATGTCAGCACCATCTCTCACTCCACCAGCATAAATTAAAGTTACCTTTCCTGTTTTACCAACATCATCTATCGCTCTTCTAGCTTCTCGAATTGCAGCTATACCTGGAATACCAGTATTTGCAGCAGCAATATGTGGGCCAGCACCAGTAGAACCTTCCATTCCGTCTAAGTAAATTGAGTCAGGGTCACATTTTGCAGCCATACGAACATCATCATAAACTTTAGATGCACCTAATTTTAATTGAATCGGCACTTTATTTTTCGTTAATTGTCTTAGCTCTTCTACTTTTAAAGCTAAATCATCTGGACCTAACCAGTCAGGGTGTCTCGCAGGAGATCTTTGGTCAATACCAGATGGTAATGATCTCATCTCAGCAACTTGGTCAGTAACTTTTTGACCCATTAAGTGTCCGCCCATTCCAACTTTTTGACCTTGCCCAATAAACACCTCAATACCATCTGCTAATTGTGCGTGGTGTGGGTTAAAACCATATCTTGATTGAATACATTGGTAATACCATTTTTCAGAATATCTTCTTTCATCAGGTATCATTCCACCTTCACCAGAACATGTAGCACTACCTGCCATAGTTGCTCCTCTTGCTAAAGCAGTTTTTGCTTCATAAGATAGAGCACCAAAACTCATTCCTGTAATATAAACTGGAATATCTAACTCAATTGGATTTTCACATCTTGGACCAATTACTGTTTTTGTTTCACATTTTTCTCTGTAACCTTCGATTACAAATCTAGTTAGTGTTCCAGGCAAGAAAACTAAATCATCAAACGTAGGAATTTTTTTCATTAATGCCATTCCACGCATTCTGTATCTTCCTAATTGAGCTTTTATATGAATGTCGTCTATTACTTCAGGAGTGAAGATTGCATTATGTCCTAATAAACTTTTATTTCTTTTACCTTCCTCGTGCACATGGACATCTGCTTTTCCACCAACACCTTTTCCATTTTTTTTAACTTTTTTACTTTTTTTCTTAGGCATTAAATTGCTCCCTTCTTCTCTGTAGGTTCCAAATTATCATAATTCCAAAGTTTTTTACCTGCTACAATTTTTTTCATTTTACTTACATCGAAATTTTCACCAATCTCAGCAACTTTTAATTTTCTTTTAAGCCAATCTTGATCACTTGATGTTAACTCCGAATCTACAGCATCACTACCATATGACCCAATTTCTCCACCTACGAAAATTGTCCCATCATACATAGAGTCACCGAGGTTAATTCCAACATCTCCCAGGATAATTATTCTTCCTCTTTGCATCATAAAACCTGTGAATGCACCCGCATCTCCACCAATAATTATAGTTCCACCTTTCATGTCAATTCCAGTTCTTGCACCAACACTACCTTTGCAAATTAAATCTCCACCTCTAATTGCCGCACCAAAACATGATCCAGCATTTTTTTCAATTACCACTTTACCAGCCATCAGGTTTTCTGCACATGACCATCCAACTCTTCCATTAATTCTGACTATTGGACCATCACAAGATCCCATTCCAAAGTACCCTAAACTTCCTTCAAAAATTAAATTCAGTTTATTTAAAATACCAACTCCAAGACTATGTTTTCCTTGTGGGTTTTTAATAACTATTGTTCCATACCCTTGGCTCATTAAGTTATCAATTTCTTTATTTGCTTCTGGTGCTGTCATATCTTTAACATCAAGCTCAGTTCTTTTATTGAAATCTACATCATACGTACCAAAGTAATAAAAGTTTTCTGCTTCATCAGGATTAAAAAATTTTTGTTGAGTTCTTCCTGTTAATACCTCAGTGTGCATACCCATTGATTGTGCTTTTGATTTTTTCGACACAGTTTTTAGATTTGCCATACTTTCACCTCCCCATCAAATGGATCATATGTATCAATTTCTTGTGGTAACACAGACCTGATTGCAATTTCTTCTGATCCCATTGCTACTAAATCATCAGACTCATACAATACCAAAGGTTTCGCAGCCATTGTATCTTTAGCCATTCCTAATGAGTCTTTAGTTGCAACAAAGTATGTGAAAACTCCATCAAGACCAGTTAATGACTCTTTCATTCCTTCTTCTAAAGTTGCTCCATGTCTCATTTTTTCTGCTATGTAAACTGCAATTAATTCTGAGTCACATTCAGACATAAATCTCATACCCTTGTTTTCTAAAACTCTTCTGTTATTCCAATAATTAGTTAATTGTCCATTATGAACTACAGACACATCACTAAATGGATAGCCCCAGAAAGGGTGAGCAGACTTAATATCCACACCTGACTCAGTTGCCATTCTAGCATGACCGATTGCATGTGTTCCAACTACTTTATCTAAACTATATCTGTCACAAACCATTTTAGCATTTCCAAGATCTTTAATTACTTCTAAAGATTTTCCCATAGATAGAATTTCTACTCCTGGAATACTTTCAATTCTTTGTGAAAAGTCTAACAAATCTTTTGTTTCATAATCAATCTCATATCTTAGAGAGTAAGGAAGAGTTCTCTCTTCTTTAATTACTTTAGCTCCCATCTCAGCTAGAGTTTCATCTACAATTTTTTTTCTTTCATCGTAAACAGACACATCTTCCATAACCGATGAACTTCCTTCTCCTACGTTTTCTCCAACTTTAAAACGCATGATAAAGTTTTTTCCATCTGTATCTCCATATAGAGCATACCCTGTAGAATCTTCACCTCTATGTTTTAATGCTTGGAGCATCCCTTGTAGTTCACTTCCAACATTTGAAGATTTTCCTCTATGAATTAAACCTGCTATTCCACACATATATTTATACCCTTTCTATCTATTTCTGTAACCTACGGTAGACAATCAAGATAAGTATCCAGATCCCATTGTGTTGTTGCACCAAGAAATCTTTCCCACTCATCATTTTTATACCAATGGAACACTTTATACATTTCATCTGGCATTGCAGATTTGATGACTTCATCCTCAGCCAGTCTATCTAAAGCTTCACCCAAACTTAATGGAAGTTTTTTAACATCTTTACCAGCTTTTTGAGCTTCGTAAATATTTCTAGATTCTGGAGCCGCTGGTTTCATTTTCTTACTTATACCCTCATCGCAAGCTTTTAACAAAGCAGCACCTAATAAGTAAGGATTATGCATCGAGTCTACTGATCTGTATTCAAATCTTCCTGGAGCAGAAACTCTTAGACCACAAGTTCTGTTTTGATATCCCCAATCAGCATAAACAGGAGCCCAAAATCCTTGATCCCATAATCTTCTATAAGAGTTTACTGTAGAAGATCCAAGAGCTGTTAATGCAGGTAAGTGCTTCATGATACCTGCAATTGATTGCAAACCAATTTTACCTGGTAATTGCATATCTTTCGTGTCAGGCATGAAAGTGTTAGTCCCACCTTCAACATAACTAAAAACTTCTTCAACACCCGGCAGGGTTTTATTTCCAAGTTTGTTTAGTTTAATTTTTCCACCTTTCCATAAAGACATATTTGTATGACAACCACTTGCAGAAACACCCATAAATGGTTTTGTCATAAAGCAAGCTATTAAATTATGTTCTCTTGCAACTTGAGCACAAATTTGTCTGTAGGTTGATAATCTATCTGCGTTCCTTAAAACGTTATCATAGGTCCAATTTAATTCTAATTGACCCGGCGCATCTTCATGGTCTCCTTGAATCATATCAAGACCCATTGCTTTAGCGTACTCAATAACCTTCATAAACACTGGTCTCAATGATTCAAATTGATCAATATGATAACAGAATGGTTTGGAGAAACCTTTTCCAGTTGGTGTACCATCTTCATTTTTTTGTTAACCACATCATTTCAGGTTCTGTACCAACTCTTAGTTCTAGACCATGTTTTTTCTTAAATTCATCCATGAAAATTCTGAGATTTCCTCTGCAATCTGATGTTAAATGACCACCTGGATTTTTTCTTTCCTCTCTGTTTCTAAAGCAAGTTACAAATACCCTTCCAACTCTCTTATCCCATGGTAATTGAACAAAAGTTTCAGGATCTGGTATACCGACAAGTTCCATAGCTTCAGGACCATATCCAATATAATTATTATGACGATCTAAGAATAAGTTTGCTGTAGCTCCGTAAACTAATTGAAACCCTTTTTCTGCAGTTCTTTCCCAATGATCTGCAGGAATACCTTTACCAACAACCCTACCTGTTACAGAAATGAATTGATAATAAATATATGTGATGCCAAGTTCGTTAATTTTTTCTCTGACTTTTTTAACTAATTTTGCTCTACCTGGCTGATTAACATGTTTCTCTAGATCTGTCATTTTCACCCCTCAATGAATTTAATTTATTCAAACGTAGCTGAAAAATTTATTTGTGTCTAGGCTTAGAGTCTAGCTCCAAGGAAACGGACTGTTCGAAGTAGGGTGAAGTTCTCCCTTCTCGTAACGGTTGAATCTAAATGGTTTTAACAAATCACTTTCAGTACCAAGAATTTCTTTTGCAACAAGCTCACCAACACCAATCATCTTGTATCCATGGTTTGCATCTGCAATCATGTAAACGTTTTCAAAAAACCTATCAAAGATTGGAAAAGAGTCTGGCGTCATGCATCCAAGACCACCCGATGGTCCTTTTCTATACAAATCAGATTTACCTTCAAATCTTTTTTGACAATGAGCTAAAGCTGAACACCACATTTCACTAAATGCATCAGTTGTTTGATACTCAGGAGATTCAATTCCATAAGGATCAACATTAACTTGATCAAAATGTTTTTTGACTATGTATGGTGAGGTTCCACCTTGAACACCTAATCCATCTATGTCAGGTTTATAATAAATTCCCCAAATTTTATCAGTTAATAATTTTTTAGTTTTGTCTGAATATAACGGAGCTGTCGAGTCTACATGAACTACAGGTGGTTGTTTTCCATCATTTGTTTTTAAAAAATCTGGTTCAACACCAATAACACCTTCTTGTAACATCCAGTATGTCCACATGTCAGTCTCATGCATTTTTCCATCTTTGCCTTTTATGCTTGCTGTTTTAGGTAATTCCAACATGTTCCAAAAATCTCTTGCCCAAGGTCCTGCTCCAATAACAACTTGTTCACATTCAATTATGCCTTTGTCCGTTTCTACTCCTGTAACAGCTTGACTGTTACTTCCTTTTTTAAATCCTGTTACCTTTACACCTTTCATCACTTGAACACCATTTGATGTAGATTTACTCTCAAGTGCTTTTATTGAATCTTTGTTAAATGCGTATCCACCTTTTTTTTCATGAAGTACAGAAGTGATACCTTGTGCCTGCCAATCATCAAAAATACCCTTCATGTAATTTGAACAATCTTTTTCACCTTCTATGAAGACTGACTCGTATCCAATAGCTTTTTGTTGTTCATAAATAGTTGCAACATCTTCATGCATTACCTCAGGTGATATTTGCATATAACCAACTGGGTTATATTTAAATGCTTTAGGATCGCTCTCCCATACAGAAACTGAGTGAGCCATTAACTCTCTCATTGCTGGTTGAAAATAATTATTCCTTACAACACCGCAGGCAATTCCACTTGCACCAGCTGCAGTATCTTTTTTTTCTAATACAATTATGTCACCAGGATTTTTGTATGTTTCAGAAAGTTTCCAAGCAGTGCTTAGTCCGTGAATCCCACCACCGATGATAACTACTTTTGCTTTCGAAGGTAATGTCGTCATGTCAAAACATTATTTTTTGGCAGAGGTAATTAATATAATTATTTATAGAACTAAAATTTATATATAAAAAATAGATACTTCGATTTTATTTAAAAATTTGGCTAATAATTTATGTTTTTTAGAGTAATTAAATAATCATTGAACTCTTTAATAAAAGATTCACTTGGCATTATATTTTTAATTCTCTGATCAGTTGAAGTTTTTTCAAGCCTAAAGAATCCTTTTTCACAAGCCTCTGTAATTATTAAAGCAGATTTAGGTCTAGAAGTTTTAAAAAGTTTTGTCTTTAATTCCTCTACTGATAATTTTTTATCTTCTTTATAAGCAGACATTACCAACAACATCATATGATAATGTGAAGGCGATTTTCTAAAAAAATAATTACTTGACGTATGAGATTGTCTCATTTGATCTTCCCAAAAATCTAATAGTGTTTTTTTTTCTTTGGGCATGATCTTTCTTTATGCTCTAACTCTTGACTTTGTTGGATCATAGAATGGAAATCCAACTACCTTTGCACTAATTCGTTTTTGGTGTCCGTCTATTTTTCCAACTTCTACCTCTGTTCCAATTTCAGAATACTGTAAATCAATTCTACACAAAGCAATATTTTTGTTTAAGGTTGATGATAAACATCCACTTGTAATTATACCCACTTGTGATCTACCTATGTGCACACAGTCTCCATGACCTGCAATTTCTTTCCCTATAAGTTCTAGCCCAACAAGTTTTTTTTGTGGATTGGCTTTTCTTTTAATTAATTCCTCTTTACCAATAAAGTCCTCTTCTTTTGTTTTTAAAGGTACCGCAAAACCTATGCCAGCTTCAAAAGGATCTTGTTGTCCATCGAATTCATTTCCAAATAAAATTAATCCTGCTTCGATTCTAAGTTTATCTAAGGCAGCAAATCCTGCTGGTATCAAACCATCATCCTTTCCAGCTTCCATTAATTTATCCCAAACTGCAGGTGCATGTTTTGGATGACACCATATTTCAAAACCAAGTTCACCAGTATAACCAGTCCTTGATACAATTAGAGGAATTCCTTGTAATTCTTCTATTCTACAAATGCTAAATCTAAACCAACCTAATTCATCTATCGATGGTTGAGTAGGCGGTGTAAAAATAATTTTTTTTAAGATATCTCTACTTTTAGGACCTTGCAAAGAGACATTACTAATTTGATCTGTAGAATTTTTAATATTGGCATTGAAATTTTTTTTCTTAGCAATTTCTTTTAACCACTCTCCTGCATACTCATCACCACAAATCCATCTAAAACCTGATTCACTTAATCTTAATAAAGTTCCATCATCAAACATCATTCCATTTTCGTAGCACATTGCTGAATAAACCACCTGACCTACAGAAAGTTTTTTTATATTTCTTGTAAGTGTGTAATTCATTAATTCCTCCGCATCAGGGCCAAGTATTTCAAATTTTCTTAATGATGATAAATCTATTAATACAGCATCATTTCTGCAGGCATTGTATTCATTAACCAAACCATGTTTGGTATAATCGTTCGGTAACCAAAAACCTCTAGCATCAACAAAGTTCCTAGTTAGTTTTGATGTTTTTTCGTAAAATCCTGAATTTCTAGTTAATTTTTTTTCTGAGTCTGTTTTCATTCGGAAAGCAAATGATTTACTGAATTCTTTATTTTTATCATATGTTCTAACAAAAATATCAGTAGGTTTCCATGAATTACAAGCATCAATATCACTAGGACAAGCAGTTGTACCAATTGTTAAATCTTTTAAAGCTCTAAACATTACATAGTCTCCAGGTCTAGAATAAGACTCGTCAGATATAACAGAATTTAAACCAGCAGCAGAAGTATTAAAGAAAAGATTTATAGCATGCCAACCTTTTTGCTTCTGTACTCCAAATTTTGACATACTTTCAGTCAAATTATCTGAACAGTTTGGATGACCAAAATATCCTGCATCCTCATAATATTTTGAAGTACATGCTAGATTAAAAGTATCATGTTTACCTACTGTATCTCTTATAACTTCAACAAGAGGCTCATGGTCTGTATCATAAAATTTAGAATGTAACCCAGGTCCAGGAAAAGTGTTTCCCATAAATGTTCTTGTAGTTTGCCAGTCCAATCCTTTTTCAACCCCTTTTTCTAATTTTCTTGTGTCAAATGCCACAAAGTCGGAACATTGTCTTCCAGTTGGACTTATAATCTGTATATAATCTCCTTCTTTTACTTGGTAAGATATAGAAGTTTCTTTATTTATATTTTCTTCATATAAAGGTTCGAAGACAGGATCTGGTATCACATTTAATTCTTTATCATTTACAATTTGTGATCGCTTAATAAAAATTGTTAGATCACTTGGAGGATTTTGATTTGTTACATCCATATCCTCACTAGGTGCAGCGAAAATAGCATAACACTTGTCTTTTGATTTTAATTTAAAGCTTTCTCCTGCTTTAGTATCTAAATCAAATATGATTGAAGATTTTGAGTCTGAGATATTTAAGTTTCTTTTTTTTAATTGGTGATTTGTTGCTAATATTGTCTCATCTTTACCATTAAGAATAGATCTAATAAAATTTTTATCATTGTTTGACTTAAGATTTAAAATTCCAACATCAGATTTACCATCTTTGTTAAAACAAATAATTTCACAGATTTGATTACCTTCATTATTAATAATTTCTAATTCATCATCTGGAAAAATTTGAAAAGCAGTAAGAGCACCGCCATTCACAACATGTCGCTCAACTCCAGGTGGTAAAATATTTAGTCCAGGATTTTTAATATCTTTGCTTGTACCCAACATAAACTGCAATAATTTAATTTTCTATTGTGACCATATTATAATCAAAACGAGTTGACTATAACTTTAAATAGGAACATACTTTCGTAATTAATATATTAATTATAGAGGGGTATATATGAAAAAAATAATATCATTACTATCTGCTCTAGTTATTTCTGTAGTAAGTTTTGCAGGAATTTCTAATGCTGATAGCAAAAAACCTATCGTAATCCCAACTCATAACTGGTCAAGCCAAATTGTAATGGCTTATGTTATTGGTGGAATTTTCGAAAGTATGGGTAATAACGTTACATATGCTGAAGGTGTAGACTCACAAGCAGTTTACGAGTCAATTAGACAGGGCGATGTAACTATATCACATGAAGTTTGGGAGTCTGCATTTGGTAAGTCTTTCGATACTGCTAGAGACAAGGGTGGTTTGTTAGACTGGGGAGATCACGAGGCAAGAACTCTTGAAGATATGGGATATCCAAACTGGGTTGTTGAAAAAGGATTATGTCCAGGTCTACCAGATTGGACAGCTTTAAAAAATCCAGATTGTGCAAAAAACTTTACAACACCTGACTCTCCAGATGGAAAAGGAAGAATGTTGGAAGGTCCACAAACTTGGCATGGTGACTTAATTCCTCAAAGAATTGATGCATTAGGTTTAGGTGACTTGTGGTGGGTAAAATTTGCAGGAGGTGCTGATGCACTTTGGGCAGAATTAAAAGCAGCTGAAAAAGAAGGAAGAGGAACAATTATATTCAACTGGACACCAAACTTTACAGATGGTGCTGGTTTTACATTTATTGATTTTCCTCCATACACAGCAGGTTGCAGACCAGCAGACGGTGGAGATGGTAAATGTGGTTCTCCTGATGGATACTTGAAAAAAGCAGTTCATGAGGATTTTCCAAAAACTCATCCTAAGGCAGCAGCAGCTTTCAAGAAAATGTCATTTTCTACAAGTCAAATTGGAGCTATGGCAGCTTTAGTTGACGTTGATGGTATGACACACCAAGATGCAGCTAAAAAATGGTTAGCTGATAATGAGTCAACTTGGAAAGCTTTTGTAAAATAAGGATTATTAAAAAAGTTAAAAATTTAAATCTCCCCCATTTATTTGGGGGGGATTTTTTTTTAGTTAATTTTGTGTAAAATACATCTATGAAAAAATTTCTTCTTATATTTCTTTTTTACTTTCTAGTAAGTTCATCAGTATTTGCTCGAAGTACAGGTTGTAAAGAAGGCAACTGTGAAAACGGATATGGTAAGTGGATTTATACAGATAAAACTACATATGAAGGAGAATGGGTTGGTACAAAAAAAAATGGTAAAGGGGTCGAAACTTGGCCAAATGGCTACATCTATAAAGGAGAATTTAAAAATAGTGAATGGAGTGGAGTAGGAACTCTATTTTTTCCAGATGGATCTACATATGAAGGAGAGTGGGCAAATGGTTTTATGAATGGAAAAGGAACTTTCACCTGGTCTGATGGAAAACAAAAAACTGGAACTTGGCTGAACGGAAAATTACAAGAATAATGTCAAAAGAAAATTATTTTAACAAGTTAAAAGAATTACCTCAGGACTTAAGACAATTTATAGGTTTAATTTTAATAACATTAATTATTATTTTATCTTTTACTATTTTAAATGGATTGTTTGGACAAGGGGATGACTTAGTTAAAAGAATGAAATTAGAAGAAGAAAGAATTGCTGAAGAAAAAAAACTTAGTGCCCTTATTTCAAAACTTCCATCCGGAATTCTAGTCACCTTTGATGGGACAGATCACCATAAATTGACAGATGAGATATATGAACAAGTTTGTAAAGCTACAAAACTAATTCCACAGCGTGCAATTATGGGGGCAAATTTTTTAAATCATAGAGCACATGAAATTTACACTATAAATGGAAACAAAATTGATGAAACATTTGTAGAATGGGACCAAGAAAAAGGTAGATGTTTAGCAGGTTTTACTGTCAGTGGAAATAATGTTGGAGTGGATGAAAGTATAACAGTAAGTGGTGAGGCATTAAGTTTTTTAAGCACAGGAATTGATACAAGAGTTTATTTTATAAAAAATTTTTAATGAGGAGGAACAATTATTACGATTTTAATTTATATAAATATCGTATAACTTTATAAAAATTTATGTCTGATGCAGTAATTAAATGCGAGTCGGTTTATAAAATTTTTGGTGAAAATGCCAAAAAAATGCTTCAAGAGGCAAACGGCAATGTAGACGCAAAAACTTTTCAAGATAACGGGTGTATAGTTGGAGTGAATAATGCTTCTTTTGAAGTTGCAAAAGGAGAAATGCTGGTTGTCATGGGCTTATCTGGATCAGGCAAGTCAACATTACTAAGATGTATTTCAAGATTAACAGATGCAACGGGTGGAAAAATTTTTATTGAAGGTCAGGATTTATTACAATTAAATAATAAAGAACTTATTGATCTTAGAAGAAATAAAATGGGGATGGTTTTTCAGAGTTTTGCATTACTCCCTCATAAAACTGTTGTAGAAAATATCGCTTTTCCACTTCAAATAAAAGGAATTAAAGTTGAAGAAAGTATTGGTAAAGCAATGGAGATGGTTAAGCTGGTTGGTCTTGATGGAAGAGAAAATTATTTTCCGAGAGAACTTTCTGGAGGACAGCAACAAAGAGTTGGTATAGCAAGGTCTCTTGCTGTGGAGCCAGATATATGGTTTTTAGATGAACCATTTTCAGCACTAGATCCTTTAATTAGAAAAGAAATGCAAGACGAATTTTTAAGGCTTCAAGAGCAATTAAAAAAAACAATTATGTTTATAACCCATGATTTTGATGAAGCTTTGAAACTTGCTGATCGTATTGCAATTATGAAAGATGGTTTAATAGAACAATTAGATACTCCTGCTAAGATTGTTTTAAATCCAGCAACAGAATATGTAAGAAAATTTACTGAAGAAGTGCCAAGAGAAAAAGTTTTATTAATAGAGGATGTTATGGATAAATCTACAGATAGTGTGGGTGATTTAAAGGTTTTAAAAGATGAGGTGATAGAAAATGTTGCTGAAAAAATTCTTTCTCAGGAAAAAACAGTAGGTGTTATCGATGATAAAAATAATTTAATTGGTTCAATCAATCCCTCAAGAATAATCAATACAGTTTTTGGTGGAAGAAGAAACGGAAATTAATTATGGAAATTTTAAAGAAATATCCAAAATTATTTCAATGGTTATTTTTATTACTTGTTTTTTTTGGTTTATGTTTTGCAATTGATGTTCCCGAAACATATAAATTTATAAGAGGTCAAGCAGAATTTGTTAAGGATCCAAATCAAAGTACATATGTTTTTCTTGGTAAAGAGGTAAGATATTACGCCTTTGATGTATTTTGGAGGCTACCTCCATTATTAGGATGGCTACCTATTTGGATTAACGATTCATTATTTTTTTTAATGAATGAGTGGATGCCATTAGAGTTTTGGAATGAAGATACTCAAGAATTTAAAACTCGACCTTTATTATTAGAGGTAAGTAGAAAATTAACATTTTTTATGACTTTTTTAATTGAATTGATAAGAGAAATTTTAATAGGTGGCATAAATACAATAGTTACATTTACAGGTTGGGATTGGATCAGCGATAATCCTTGGGCAGAATTGCCTGGTTTACCTTGGACAATAGTCACAGCAGGAGCAGTATTGCTTAGCTATCATTTAAGTGGAAGAGGCCTTGCTTTATTTGCAGGTTTAACCATGGTTTATATTTCTATATTTGGCCAATGGAAACCATCAATGCAAACCCTTTCTTTTATTTTGGTTGCTGCACCTTTGTCATTTATGTTTGGTTTAGGTTTAGGTATTGCAGCATTTAGAAATAAGCGTGTTGAGAAAGCATTGTATCCAATTCTTTTAGTTATGCAAACCATGCCACAATATGCAGTTTTAGTTCCTGCAATGGTTTTGTTTGGAGTTGGAGATCATGCTGCGGTTATCATCACGATGGTAGTTGCAATTCCACCAATGATATTATTAACCATATTAGGTTTAAGAGCAGTTCCTCCAGAGGTTATAGAAGCAGGAAAAATGAGTGGATGCAACAATTGGCAATTAATGTTCAAAGTTTTAATTCCAACAGCTAGAAGAGATATTCTGATTGGTGTAAACCAAGTTATAATGGTTTGTTTTTCTATGGCTGTTATTTCGGCTTTTATAGCTGCAAAAGGATTGGGATATAATTTACTTTTAGCATTAAATAGACTTGATATTGGTCTGGCCTTAGAAGCTGGTTTGTGCATCAGTTTAATTGCAATACTTTTAGATAAAATGTCATTGGCTTGGGCCAATAAACAAGAGGATTATTTTGGTAATCTAACTTTTATACAAAGAAATAAGAATCTTTTATTTTTTCTTGGAACAGTAATTGTTGGTATTGTACTTGCATATATAGGAACTTATTTATTTAAAGGAACTCATAATTACTTATTTGAGGTTCCACATAATAAGGGTATTTCAACAGCTGATTTTTGGAACAGAGGAGTTGATTGGATATTTGATACTTTTTTTGTTTATATTAAAGCATTTAATACATGGTTAATTCAAGATGTCCTTCAACCAATGAGAGCTATGTATTTAAGAATGCCCGCTATAGCTACTATAGTTTTAGTTGTAGGAGCAGGATATTTAATCGGTGGAATTCGTTCTGCTTTAATTGTGTGTGGATTAACATTATTTATAGCATTAAGTCCTTGGTGGGATAGAGCTTTAGTTACAACATATATGGCAACTTTTGGAGTAATTGTGTCCTGTACTATCGGTTTTATAGTAGGAACTCTAAGTTTTCAAAACAAGCATTCAGCAAGTTTTATGCTAGGAGTTTGTGATATTTTTCAAACATTCCCTTCATTTGTTTATTTAATTCCTGTTATGATGTTATTTGGAATAACGGATACATCTGTTTTGATAGCTGTAATTGTCTATGCAACAATTCCTGCAACTAGATACACAATAGAAGGACTTAGAAGTGTTCCAGCAGGTCTACACGATGCAGCTACTATGTCTGGGGTTAATAAATTTCAAAGATTAACTAAAATAGAATTTCCACTAGCCTTCCCACATATGATGCTTGGTATAAACCAAACAATAGTTTTTGCATTATTTATGGTAATTATTGGAGCTTTTATAGGGACAGAAGATTTAGGACAATATATTTTAAAAGCTTTATCTGATAAAAATGGAGCAGGAATTGGACTAACGCTCGGTGTTTGCGTTGCATTCATAGCTTTAATATTTGATAATTTGATAAGAAGTTGGGTAGAAAAAAGAAAAAAACATCTTGGCATAGCTTAGTATTTTGAAAAAATTTATCGTCTCCATAGATCAAGGAACAACCTCGTCAAGAGTAGTTTTGTTTGATACTAAAGGTAACATTCAATTTATTTCGCAATATGAATTTAAGCAATACTTTCCAAGAAATGGATGGGTCGAACATAATCCAAATGAAATTTGGTTGACAACAATTAAAGCATTAAAACAAGTAATTAAAAAAGCTATAAGTTTGAAAGGACAAATACTTACGATTGGAATAACAAATCAAAGAGAAACTACAATTTTGTGGAATAAAAAAAATGGAAAACCTATTTATAATGCAATCGTTTGGCAAGATAGAAGAACCCAAGAATATTGTAAATTTCTAAAGAATAAAAATTATGAAAATACTTTTAGAAAAAAAACAGGTTTATTTATAGATCCTTATTTTTCTGCCACTAAAATAAAATGGATTTTAAATAATGTAAAAATTTCTAAAAGATTACTTAATTCAAATAATTTATTATTTGGCACGGTAGACACCTTCTTAATCTGGAAATTGACTAAAGGTAAACATCATTTAACTGAAGCTACAAATGCAAGTAGAACTATGTTGTTTAATATAAATAATAATAAATGGGATAATGAAATTTTACAGAAATTAAAAATTCCAAAGAGTATTTTGCCAGAGGTAAAGAATTCTGCAGATTACTTTGGAAAAACAGACAAGAAAGTTGTAGGAAAAGAAATACCCATTTCAGCTGTTTTAGGAGACCAACAAGCAGCTGCTGTAGGACAAGCTTGTTTTGAAAAAGGATCTATTAAAAGCACTTATGGTACTGGCGCTTTTATTATAATGAACACAGGATCAAAAAAAATTAATTCAAAAAATAAGTTATTAACTACAATTTGTTATAGATTGAACAATAAAAATACCTATGCTCTTGAAGGTTCTATTTTCATTGCTGGAGCGGGGGTACAGTGGTTAAGGGACAAAATAAAATTAATAAACAATGCTTATGAAACTGAAAAAATTGCCAAATTAACAAAAAGCAATAATGAGGTTTATATTGTTCCAGCTTTTAGTGGAATAGGTGCTCCTTATTGGAGACCTGATGCAAGAGGATTGATAACAGGAATTACAAGAGATACAGATTGGAAAAATTTAGTTAGAGCAACAGTCGAGTCAGTTGCTTATCAAAGTTATGATTTATTTTATTCAATGAATAAAGATGGTTTAAAACCTAGAATAGTAAAAATTGATGGTGGAATGGTTGCTAATAATTGGTTTTCACAATTTTTGGCAGATGTAATTAATTTAAAAGTAATTCGACCTAAAGTCTTAGAAACAACTGCTCTCGGAGCTGCTTTGTTTGCAGGATATCAAATAGGAGAATTCAAATCATTAAATCAGATAAAAAACACGTGGAAAAAAGATAAAGCTTTTAAGCCAAAAATTAATAAAAAACTTAGAAATCATATATTGCATGGTTGGAAGCAAGCAATTAAAAAAACCTTAGCATAAAGATAAAAATGAAAAAAATATTAATTATTGGTGCGGGAGCTATGGGATCTGCTTTCTCAATACCTTTGCTAGATAATGGTCACTCAGTTATGTTAACAGAGCCATACAATTTTAAATTATTACAAAAATTAAACTCAAAAAAAAAATTTCATCCATTATTAAATATAAATTTACCAAAAAAATTGAAAATAATTAAGTTTTCAAGTGATATTTTTAATCGTAACTGGGACTTAATTGTGATTGCTGTAAGTTCTATAGGGATAGACTTAATTGGAAAAAATCTATCAAAAGTTAAAAATAAATCTCCTATTTTGGTATTAACAAAAGGTCTTAAATTAAAAGGTGGAAGCTTAATTTCAATGTCTAGCTTATTAGCAAATTATAATAAGAATTTAAATATTTCAGTTTTGAAAGGTCCATGTTTAGCAAATGAACTAGCTAAAAAAATAAAAAGCTTCACTGTAGTTGCAAATAAAAATATTAATATCGCAAAAAAAATTGGAAAATTAATTTCGACAAATTATTACCAAACCGAATTTAGTAGAGATGTAAATGGAGTTGAATTTTTATCTGCTATAAAAAATATTTATTCTATGATAATTGGGGCTGGACAATGGCACAATACAACTTCAGCATTATTTAAAAAATCAATAGATGAAATGAAATATCTTTCAAATTATTTTAAGGGTAAAAAGGAAACTGTTTACGGTTTGGCAGGTTTAGGAGATTTATACGTAAGTGCAATGGGGGGAAGAAATAGTAAAATGGGAGAGTACCTTGGAAAAGGCTATACTTTTACCCAAGCAAAGAAAAAGTTTATGAAAAATGACACAATAGAAGGAAGTGATTTAGCAAGAGAAATTGCTCCTTTTGTAATTAGAAAAATTAATAAAAGAAAAATTCCTTTAATGATCTCTTTATTAGAGGCAATTATTAAAAATAAAAAATTAAAAATTAAATATTAAATATTATTTTTTTATTTATTTAAAAAAGTTTCCATAGAGTCATCCATTGCTGTTGCCCAAGGCGTATGATGAATTGGTGCAACTGATCCAGTCACAGGAGATGAAAACGATTTATTTCTATAAGTTAAAATATCCTCTACTTTGTGATGTTCCCATTCTTTGAAATGTTTTCTAATTAATTCAAAATCAATTTTAGGATAATCAGACATATCATGAAGTTCTTTGGTATATTCTGTTTGAAAATCAATCATTTGATCAGGATTTTCTAATTTTTCCTCCATCGATACCCACTTATTAATGTCTTTATCTATTTCTTCATTACTAGGCATTTTTATTTTATCCATGATTACGTCTCTTGCGTACCATGCTTGACAATCAAACATATTAAAAGTGTGAAATTGATCCTGCATACCTAAATATAAAAGTTTATGATTATCTTGCCATACAACACCTTTATAAAGTTTTGGAGGATATAATCTGTTATGTGTTTTTAATTTTAAACTTTCATCTAAAAAAGGAAAATGATGCAGATACCCAGTACACAAAATGACTACATCAGCATTTTGCTCTGTTCCATCTTTAAATATAGCTTTTTTTCCATCTAATTTGCTTAAATAATGTACTTCTTTCATGCCATCTGGCCATTTAAAACCCATAGGATTATGCCTGTAACCAATTGTTACGCTTTTAGCACCGTATTTATTACATTGCAGAGCTACATCTTCAGCCGAATAACTGCTACCCAAAACAATTACATCTTTTCCTCTAAATTCTTCTGCATCTCTGAAATCATGTGAGTGCATTATTCTTCCAGGGAAAGAGTTCATTCCTTTATATTCAGGAATAAAAGGTACAGAAAAATGTCCTGTACTGACCACCAAATAATCAAAAGTATCACTTAAAATTTTATTATTAACTTTATCTTGATAGCTAATCTCAAACTTATCATTTTTATATACAGTATTTGTGACCCTAGTATTAAATTTAATTTTGCTTTTTATATTACCTTTACTAACTCTTCCCAAAATATAATTTTGAAGGACCTCTCTTGGTGGAAAAGATGGAATTGGCTTTCCAAAATGTTCATCAAAAGAATAATCAGCAAATTCTAAACATTCTTTAGGTCCATTAGACCATAGGTATCTATACATACTGTTGGGAATAGGATCTCCATATTGATCTGAACCAGTTCTCCAGTTGTAGTTCCATAAACCACCCCAACTTTCTTGTTTCTCAAAGCAAACTATTTCAGGAATTTTTTCTCCATTTTTTTCTAAATGCTCAAATGCTCTTAAAATTGAAAGTCCACATGGACCAGCGCCAATGATTGCTACTTTTGACATAGAATTTTTCCTATCATAAATAAATTTATAAATATATCTTAATACCAATTTAAAAAAAAATAAAATTATATTTTGTTATGGGCTTTAATTGGAATTATCCAACCACTATGTGGATAGGAGAAAATAGAATTGAAGATTTACCCTTAGCCTGTAAAGAGTTAAATATTTCAAATCCATTATTTGTAACCGACAAAGATTTAATTAACTTAGATTTAATAAAAAATATAATATCAAAATTAAAAAAAAGTTTTAAAAATTTAGCTACCTTTTCTAATTTTACGGGAAATCCAATTGGAGAAAATGTTGAAGAAGGTGTTAAAGTTTATAGTACCTCGGACTGTGATGGTGTAATAGCTTTAGGAGGAGGAAGTGGTTTAGATGTTGGAAAAGCTATAGCATTTATGTGTAATCAATCTCGTCCGTTATGGGATTTTGAAGACATTGGTGATTATTGGACAAGAGCAAATAGCTCTAAAATTTCAAAAATTATTGCAATTCCAACTACTGCTGGAACTGGATCCGAAACTGGAAGAGCGTCTGCAATTATAAATAAAAAAACAGGCGCAAAAAAAATTATTTTTCACCCAAAAATGTTACCTTCAATTGTGATTTTAGATCCTTTACTTACTTTAGATTTATCTCCAAGATTAACAGCAGCGACAGGAATGGATGCACTAGCTCATAATTTAGAGGCGTTTTGTGCACCAGGATACCATCCAATGGCTGATGGTATGGCAATAGAAGGAATGAAGTTAATTAAAAAATCTTTAATTAAAGCATTTAAAAATGGAAAAGATATCAATGCAAGAATGGATTTACTTTCTGCAGCTTCAATGGGTTCTACCGCATTTCAGAAAGGACTGGGGGCTATTCATTCATTGAGCCACCCCGTAAATGGTAAGTTTAATGTTCATCATGGCTTATCGAACGCAATATTTATGCCTTATGTTTTAACATTTAATAAACCCTCAATTGAAAATAAAATAATATCAATATGTGATTATTTAAATTTAGATAAAAGTTTTAAGAGTTTTTTAAATTGGATTTTAGAATTAAGAAATAATTTAAATATTCCCCACAAATTATCAGACGTAATGGATTGTAATAATATTGATTTAGATGAACTTTCTTTAATGGCATTTGAAGATCCATCAACAGGAGGAAATCCTAAAAAATTAAGTCAAAATGATCTTAAAGAAATGTATATAAAAAGTATTTCTGGAGAATTATTTTTATGAAAAAAATATTGATAGTAGAAGGAAACTTGCGAGAAGAAAATCAAAGTTTTTCTGCAGCCGGAATTCAAACACATACAGAAAGTCTAAAAGATAGTTTGGAGTATTTTACAAATAAATTAGAAACCCATGTTGTTAATCCTTCTTCAGATGAAAATATCAATAAAAATATTGATGTACTTGAAAGCTATGATGGTCTTATTTGGGGAGGAAGTAGTTTAAACATTTATAACAATACTCCAGAAATAAAAAGACAAATTGATTTCATGAAAGAGTGTCAGAAAAAAATAAAAAAAATTTTAGCAATATGTTGGGGAATGCAAGTAGCTGTGACTGCAGCAGGAGGGGAAGTAAAAAAAGCGACAAAAGGATCTCATAGAGGTATTGCATCAAATATAGAAATTAATGAAAATGGTTTAAACCATCCACTTTATAAAAATAAAGATCAAAAATTTAATACACCAGCGTTTAATTTTGATGAAGTAGTTACAATGCCAAAAAATTCTACCTTGTTAGCTTCAAATCCAATAAACAATGTTCAAGGATTAAACTTTAGTGTTGGAGATTGTGATATTTGGGGATTACAGTATCATCCCGAAATTACTTACAATAAAATGATCAATTTGATTATTTTTAGAAAAAAACGATTGTTAGAAAGAGGAGCTTTTAAGGATCAAAATGAGATCGATAGCCACATCAATCATATTGAAAGAGAAAATAAAAAATTAGATAAAATTTCAAGAATGAGAGAATTAGAAAATTGGCTAAATTATCTTAATTTAGAATAATCCTTCAATTTCACCTTTATCATTTAATTTTATAGAGTCAGCAGCAGGAACTCTTGGAAGACCTGGCATAGTCATGATTTCACCGCATACAACAACTATAAATTCAGCACCAGAAGAAAGTCTTACTTCTCTCACAGGCAAAACATGACCTGTCGGAGCACCTTTTAAATTTGGATCTGTTGAAAAACTATATTGTGTTTTTGCAATACAAACAGGTAATTTTCCATAACCCTTTTCTTCAAATTCTTTAAGTTGTTGTCTTACTTTTGTATCTGCCACAACTTCTGAGGCACTATACATTTCTTGAGCAATTTTTTCAATTTTTTTGAATAATGGTAGATCATCTTCATATAAAAATTTGAACGTATCTTTTTTATCTTCACAAATGTCTGCAACATTTTTAGCCAGTTCAATAGTTCCCTCACTTCCATTTGACCAATGAGTGCATTTAGAAGCTTTCACTCCTTGTGTTTCACAAAAATCTAATAAGGTTTTCATTTCATCTTCTGTGTCAGTAATAAAATGATTAACTGCAACTGTAACAGGTAATCCGAATTTTCTAATATTATTGATGTGTCTTCGTAAATTCACTAATCCATCTTTTAATGCTGATACATTTTCTTTTTTTAAATCTTCTTTATTAACTCCACCATGCATTTTAAGTGCTCTAATTGTTGCAACAATAACTACGCAGTCTGGTTTTAGTCCTGATTTTCTACATTTAATATTTAAAAATTTTTCAGCTCCTAAATCCGCTCCAAATCCTGCCTCTGTTACAACATAGTCAGATAATTTTAGACCTGCTTTTGTTGCGATCACAGAATTACATCCATGAGCTATATTTGCAAAAGGGCCACCGTGAATTATTGCTGGGTTATTTTCTAAAGTTTGAGTTACATTTGGTCTTATTGCTTCTTTAAGCAAAACAGTCATTGGACCTTGTGCATTTAAATCTTTTGCATAAATTGATTGTTTATCTCTAGTATATCCAATCGTAATATTACCAATTCTATTTTCTAAATCTTTTAAGTCTGTAGCTAAACAAAAAATAGCCATTAATTCAGATGCAACAGTTATGTCAAAACTATCTTGTCTTGGATAACCATTGGCTACTCCTCCAAGATCAACAATTATAGATCTTAAGGATCTATCGTTCATATCCATTACTCTTCTCCAAGCAACTCTTCTAACGTCAATGTTAAGTTTGTTACCCCAATAGATATGATTATCAATTAATGCAGACAATAAATTATGAGCAGATGTAATAGCATGAAAGTCACCAGTAAAATGAAGATTTATTTGTTCCATCGGCACTACCTGTGCATAACCACCCCCAGCAGCCCCTCCTTTCATTCCAAAAGAAGGCCCAAGGCTTGGTTCTCTTAAACAGACAATAGATTTTTTTCCGATTTTATTTAAACCGTCATTTAAACCAACTGAAGTTGTAGTTTTGCCTTCACCTGCTGGTGTAGGGGTAATTGCAGTAACTAAAATTAGTTTGCCATTTTCTTTTTTAAGAGTATTTAAATATTCCAGATTTATTTTAGCTATATGTCTACCCATTGGACTAAAAGCAAAATTTTCATCTGGTACACCTACTTTTGATAGAATATCTTTTATGGGTTGCATCTTAGCTTTTCGAGCTATTTGAATGTCAGATTTTACTTCAGTCATAAATAATCAAATAAATTTAAAGTTTTTTTATCTGTGACTTCTTATCCTTTTTTGATATTTTTGGAAACTTCTAAAAAATATATATAAAAAAAATAAGCACTATTTAAATTGATTGTTATAAAATTATATAATGCAAAAATATTCTTTATTTAACTTAGTTAAAAACGCTTTTTCAAACCATGAAAATTGGGATTTGGCCTGGAAAGACCCAACACCAAAAGAAGAATATGACGTTGTAATTATAGGTGGCGGAGGCCATGGATTAGCTACAGCATATTATCTAGCCAAAGAACACAGTATTACCAATGTAGCAATTATTGAAAAAGGTTGGATAGGTGGTGGAAACGTTGGACGTAATACAACGATAATTAGATCAAATTATATGCATGATGAAAATGGTCTTTTCAGCGAGTTCGGAATGGATTTATGGAGAAAGATGAGTCAAGATTTAAACTACAACGTAATGTTTTCTCCAAGAGGAATAATTAACCTTGCGCATTCAGATGCTCAAATGAATGCATATGCTCGAAGAGGAAATTCAATGAGATTAAATGGAATTGATGCAGTTTTACTTAATAGAGAGCAAGTAAAAGAAATAATTCCAATGGCTGATTTTTCTGAAAATGTAAGGTTTCCTATTTTTGGAGGATTAATGCAGCCAAGTGCAGGTACTGCAAGACATGATGCAGTTGCTTGGGGTTATGCGCGTCAAGCAGACTCTATGGGCGTAGACATAATCCAAAATTGTGAGGTAACAGGTTTTGATGTTGCGGCTGGTAAAATTAAAGGAATAAGAACCTCAAGAGGAAATATTAAATCTAAAAAAGTTGGCATATGTGTTGCTGGAAGCACAAATATATTAGCAGAAAAATTAAACATGACTTTACCAATTGAAACTCATTTACTTCAAGCATGTGTTTCTGAACCAGTAAAACCAGTTTTAGATAATGTAGTTACGTTTGGTGCTGGACATTTTTATGTAAGTCAATCAGACAAAGGTGAGATGGTAATGGGTGGTGATCTTGATGGTTATAACAGTTACGCTCAAAGAGGAAATCTTCCAACATTGCAACATGTATTAACTGAAGGAATAGCAATGATGCCGTTTTTAAGTAAATTAAAAATGCTTAGAACATGGGGCGGTATAATGGATATGTCAATGGATGGATCACCTATAATTGATAAAACACACATTGAGGGTTTGTATTTAAATTGTGGATGGTGTTATGGGGGATTTAAAGCTACACCTGCTTCGGGTTGGACGTTTGCTCATACGATTGCACAAGATAGAGTCCATGAATTAAACGCTGGTTATAGTTTAAATAGATTTAGTACAGGAAATCTTATTGATGAAAAAGGGCTTGGTACTAAAACTTGGATATCTTAAATGCTTTATATAAATTGCCCACATTGTGGAATGAGATCACAAAATGAATTTTCTTATGGTGGAGATGCAAGTGTAAAAAGACCAGAGTTGAACAAAGAAGTTTCTGACCAAGAGTGGGATGATTTTGTATATAATAGAAAAAGTTTAAGAGGAAAACATTTAGAGTTGTGGCAACATATTTCTGGATGTAGACAATGGATAAAAGTTGAGAGAGATACTGCAACGCATGAAATTTTCAGGACTTTCAAAGCTGATGAGGAAGTTGCTTAATGACCCAAGCTTTTAGAATTGGAAATGGTGGATTGGTAAATAGGGATAAAAAATTATCCTTTAAATTTAATGGTAAAACTTACTTTGGTTATGAAGGTGATACATTAGCATCAGCTTTATTGGCAAATGGAGTTCATTTAGTAGGGAGAAGTTTTAAGTACCATAGACCTAGAGGTTTCTTTGGTGCAGGAGTTGATGAACCATATGCAATAGTTCAGCTTTATAGAAATGGTGAAACCGAGCCTAATATTAAAGCTACAGAACAGGAACTTTTTGAAGGTTTGGAAGCAAAAAGTGTTAATTGTTGGCCAAGTGTAAATTTTGATATTGGTGCAATAAATAATTTTTTAAAAATTTTCTTACCAGCAGGATTTTACTATAAAACATTTATGTGGCCAAAAAGTTTTTGGTATAGACTTTATGAACCATTTATTAGAAAAGCTGCTGGTTTAGGTGTTGCTTCAACAAAACATGATAACGAGAGGTATGAGCATAAATATGAATACTGTGATTTACTTATTGCAGGATCTGGGCCCTCAGGATTGTCTAGTGCATACGCTGCTGCAAAAAATGGAGCAAGAGTAATTCTTGCTGAAGATAAACCAAGATTTGGTGGATCTTTACTAACAAGTGATGTCAATATTGGAAATCAATCAGGAAAAGATTGGGCTGAAGGAATAATAGCTGAACTCAAAACCATGCCAAATGTAGTTGTAAAAAATAGATCTCAAATTTTTGGATACTATGATCATAACATGCTTGTGATGTCAGAAAAAGTTAGTGATCATCTTCCAAAAACAAAAAAATACCATCCTAACAAAAGACTTTGGTACATTAGAGCAAAAGAGGTTTTAATATCCTCAGGATCAATTGAGAGACCGATAGTTTTTGGTAATAATGATACACCTGGAGTAATGCTATCATCTGCTGCAAAAGAGTATTTAAAAGTTTATGGAGTAATAGTTGGAAAAAAACCTTTGGTATTTACAAATAATGATAGTGGATATGAGACAGCAATTGAATTTAAAAAACATGGAGTTGATCCAATTGTTTTAGACTCGAGAAAAAATCCTACATCAGAAATAATTGATGAGGCAAAAAATTTAGGAATTAATATTAAAAATGCATATGTTGTAGTTGCAGCACAAGGTTACAAAAAAGTAAAATCTGCAGATGTTGCAAGCATTTCAGATGATAAAAAACAACTTGGTAAAATAGAAAGTATAAATTGTGATTGTATATGTGTATCAGGTTTTTGGACACCAACAATTCACTTAGCCTCCCAATCAGGAAATAAAACAAAGTTTAAAGAAGAAATTGATGCTTTTGTTCCAGGACAATCAAAACAAAATGAAACCACTTTAGGTGCAGCTAATGGAGTGTTTTCGCTTGAAGAAACTTTAAAAACTTCGTTTGCTACAGGTAGTGAATTATCAAAAAACATTACTAAAAATGATAACAAGATAGCTATTCCAAATGTTAATGAAAAGAAATCTTCTCAGCATGATAAATTTTGGTGTGTTCCATTACCAAAAGGTAAAAATTATAAAAGATTTTTGGATTTTCAAAATGATGTCGCAGTATCTGATGTGGAAATAGCTTTAAGAGAAGGATACAGATCAATTGAACATGTAAAAAGATATACCACTCTTGGTATGGCAACAGACCAAGGTAAAACAAGTAATTTAAATGGTCTTCAGCTTGTTTCCGAAATTGAAAATAAAGTAGTTCCAGCTGTTGGTCATACTACTTTCAGACCACCTTATACCCCTGTTTCTATTGGTGCGATAGTGGGAAGAGAGGTCGGAAAACATTCAAAACCAACAAGAAAATCTCCAATGCATTCATGGCATGAAAAAAATAATGCAGTCTTTGTTGATGCAGGTGTTTGGTTAAGACCTAGGTATTATAAAAGGGGAAATGAAACTTTATTTGAGGCATCTAAAAGAGAGGCTAAAAATGTAAGAACAAATGTTGGAGTTTGTGACGTAACAACTTTAGGAAAAATTGATGTTAAAGGTCCTGATGCGGCTGAGCTTTTAAATAGAGTTTACACTAATGCATGGTTAAAGTTACCAGTTGGCAAAGCTAGATACGGAGTAATGTTAAGAGAGGATGGAATTGTAATGGATGATGGTACCACAACAAGAATTTCTGAAAACCATTATCATATGACAACTACTACAGCACAGGCAGCAAATGTTCTCTCACATTTGGAGTATTATTTACAATTAGTTTGGCCTGAACTTGATGTAAATGTAGTTTCAACTACAGAGCAGTGGGCAGGAGCAGCTATTGCCGGACCAAAATCAAGAGAGTTATTACAAAAATTATTTCCAAATTCTGATGTATCAAATGATGGCTTGCCCTTCATGGGTTATATGGAGGGAGATTTATTTGGTATTAAAGCTAAAATATTTAGAATTTCGTTCTCAGGAGAGCTTGCTTATGAAGTAAATGTTGAGTCTGATCATGGAAATTTTATGTGGGAAAAAATTATAGAAGTTGGAGAGGAATTTAATATTCAACCATATGGAACAGAAGCATTATCAACTCTTAGAATTGAAATGGGACATGTGGCTGGATCGGAACTTGATGGCAGAACAATTCCTTACGATAATGCTTTAGAAGGTCTTGTTAGTAAAAAGAAAGATTTTATTGGAAAAAGATCACTACATCGATCTGCGTTTACTGCAGATGATAGACAGAGAATAGTGGGGGTAGTTCCATTAGATAAACAAACAAGTATTCCAGAAGGGTCTCATTTAGTTAAAGATGATAAAGCACCATTACCAAATCCAAAATTAGGACATATCTCTGCTTCATGTTGGAGTGTAGAATACGATAATCCTTTTTCTTTAGCAATTTTAAAAGATGGAAAAAACATGATTGGTCAAAAGCTGTTTGCGATGTCACCACTTAAAAATAAAGTGATACCAGTTGAGATAGTTTCATCACATTATGTAGATCCGAAGGGTGAAAGAGTAAGATCATGACATTAATTTCAGCTTTATCAAACGTTCATGCAAAAGGTCAATTTGGAGATTGTGAAGGTAAAAATGAAAATGATTTATTAAAAATATCTGAAACAAAAAATTTATTAATTGTTCAAATAGTTCAGTACAAAAAATCTTTAGTTTCATTTGAGAGTGTTGATATTGATAGTTTAAAATTAAAAAATGAACCTTTAACAGTAGTATTTAATGGAACTACAAGGATTATGTGGAATGGACCAAAAAACTGGCTTTTAGTCTCAACAAAAAAAGATTTAATTAAAGAGATTTTAGATAATTTTAAAGAAACAGACTTTGCTGTTACTGATTTATCACACTCTAGGGCAATCATTGAAATTGAAGGAAAAGATACAATAGAAGTTTTGAAAAAAGGATGTCCATTCAATTTCAATACATTAGAAAAAAATAATTCAATAAATTCAACTTACAATGGAATAGCTCTCACTGTTGATAAGCTAGATGATAATCCAAATAAAGTGAGATTATTTTCTTTAAGAAGTTTTGGGGAATCTTTGTATCACTCTATTACAGACGCATCTCTAGAGTTCGGCTTTAAAACTTTATAAGATCTTCAATATTCTTAATCTCGTGTTGCAATATAAACTCCTACAGAGGTTATTAGAAATCCTATTAAATCTAAGGTAGTTAAACTTTCATTTAAAAAAAGCCACGCCATAAAAGCAGACGTTGCTGGAATTAAAAAAAATATAGAAACTGTTTTGCTTGCTGAGTTACTTTGTATTAAATACATCAATATTGTAAATGCACCAAATGATACTAAAAATATTTGATGGCTCATTGCAATTATAAATGTTTGAGAAAAATCAATATATGGATCAACAAAAAAAATAATTATTAACAAATGAAATGCACAACCACCAATAGCTTGATTCATATTACTTACAGATAAAGGCAAATTATTACTTAATTTTTTTTGCCACAAAGTAGAAAATGTGATTGCTAACAATGCAATTATAGTCGCAATTAATCCTGCTGTTGGTATTTTTGAGCCTAAATCAAAACCCAACACAAGTCCCGCTCCTACAAATCCCAACAAAACACCAATCCATTGTTTTGCCGATACTTTTTCGTTTAAGATTGGACCGCTTAATGCATTTGTGAGAACTGGTTGAAGAGTAACAATTAACGCTGCTATTGCTGTAGGCATGCCTATTGAAATTGAATAAAAGACACCACCAAGATAAAAACCATGAAATAAGATACCGCTAAAGAAGGATTCAAAAAAATTTTTCTTATTAACTAAAATTTTTTGTTTTGAGTAAATAGAAAACAAAAAAAAACCCATAGCTACTAAAGCAAATCTAAAAGCTAGAGCTGCAAATGGATCACTGTTGTCTATAATAGGCTTGGTTGTTATGAAAGCAGAAGACCACAGAAGTATAAATATGAAAGGAAATATTTTAATCATCATGTTTAATAAACAAATAAATTAAATAAAATCAAACAAATCAGTACCTATAATGAAAAAATTACCTATGGTAATGAAATAACAAATCACCTAAAGTTCGATCATGAATTTAAGATTACTTAGAATTTTAACGATTATAATGTCTTTTTTCTTTTTGACAGGTTTTTTACCTATTCTTTCGTTTGTTGGTCCAGGTGTAACATTTCTTTCCTCAGGTAACGTTTATAAAGCAAGTGCACAATTCATAATTAATAAGAAATTAGAAAAAGAAACCGGCAAAAATTCTTTGATATTAATTAAAGAAACGTTAGTGGATGAAACAAATAAAAAAATTAAAATTAATTCTTTTGATGAAGACTTTAGACAATTAGTGGAAAGAAGAATTAAAATGACTAGACAAATACTGGATAATCAAAATTTACAAAAATTACTTAAAAAACGAATTGAGGTTACAAGATCAATACTTGATTTAAATAACACTACTCAATAATATTTAGATATATCAGATCTTCTTGATTAGTTTCTTTGCACCACATTTCATAGCTTTCACAAACTCTCCACAAGTGATCAAAAGCTCTCTGTGAAATTTCTAATGGAAAATGACTTTTAGTATAATAAAGCTTTGGTATCTTCATTAAAAATTTTACCATAGAGTCTTTTTGAAGCTCTAAGAGTCTTAAAGTTTCTTCATTAACTTTTTTTTTAGTTATCTTGTCTATAAATTTATTATTTTTAAGTTCTAAAAACCATTTATCATGAAATTTTCCAGAACTTAAAATGTCATATTCCTTTGTAGTCATGAAAATCTCAAAAGCTTGAATATTATTGGCTTCAGGATTTTGTTTTTTTATTTCTAATATATTTGAATAAACAAATTCAGCAGCTCTTAACACATATGGCTTTTCAGACTTGTTAGACATAAATTAATTTTTATGCTTAACCATAGCTGAATGAGCTAAAATTAAGTTAGGATCTAAAAATATTTTTGAGGATTTTACGTTTTCAAATGATTTGAATGCAAAAATTGCAATAGGAAGCTCTGTACAACCTAAAATAATTTTTTTACATCTCATTTTAATTAAGGAATCAATTGCAGGTTTAATTGCTTTTGCAGCGGCTTTCACATTTCCCATTTTAACTAATTTAATAGCTTTATTAACTGATAATTTTTGTATTTTTTGAGATGGATGCATTAATTGATAATCTTTGTCAAAAAATTTTTTATAAACCCCAGTTTTAATAGTACCCTCAGTAGCGAGGAGACCAACTTTAGAGTTTTTTTTGCATTTTTTTTTAGTAAATTTTAAAACTTCTTTTGGCATATTAATTATTGGAATTTTGATTTTATTTTGTAAATCATCGAACCAATAATGAGCCGTATTACAAGGTATTACTATAAATTTACATTTATTTTTTTCTAGAAGTTTGCAACCTTTAAGCAAACTCTTTAAAACTTTGTTATATTTTTCTTTACTTTTCTTGTTTGTAGATTTGTTTGAAAGATTTTTAGTTTGAGAACCTATAGACTCAGGCCTTCCTGGAATATTTGATTTGTTATAAAGTAAAAATAGTGGATACTCTTGATCAATCTTTCCTCTATTTAGAACCGCAAGCTTGTTACAAAAATCAAGACCAGCTTGAGTTCCCATTCCACCTAAAATCCCAATCATATTATGATTAATTTATAAATTTTTTAATTTAGTTTTATACTTAATAATTGTGTTTAAAGTTAGTTATTAAATAAGGAATTGGCTGAATATTTAGTTGTTATTACAAATTAAATTTTCAGCCAATAGGAAGTGTGAAATTATGCAGTTTTTAAGTTAACTGCTGAAGGACCTTTAGGACCATCTTCAACATCGAAAGTCAAAGCTTGACCCTCATCTAAACCGTTCATACCAGCGTCTCTTACTGCTGAAACATGTACAAACACATCTTTTTCTTTATCTTCTCTTTCAATAAAACCAAAACCTTTGGTTGGATTGAACCATTTTACTTTACCTTGTAGACTCATATTTATCTTCTTACTTTTTGTTATATTTAATTATTACTTATAATTAAGTAATATTGGCTTTCTTTAGATTTTATTGGGTTTTGTCAACAAAATAGATCAACTATGGAAATAATTTTTTAAATATCATCAATAAGCATAGTTAAATAAACAGAATTAATGTCTTCTTTGTAGTGTGCAAAAGGTTCGCATATAGTGAAACCAGTTTTTTTGAAAAGTTTTCTTGCTGGTATAAAAAAATCACTTGCTCCTGTTTCAATACTTAATCTTTTTATGTTAAGCTTTTTAGCTTCGTTGATTAAATGATTAATTACGTTGGTCCCGTATCCTTGATTTCTAAAATCATCATGAATTCTTATAGATTTAAATTCTCCATGTTCTTTATCTAAAAATTTTAAAGCACCACAACCGATCAGTTTTTTATCTTTCCATAAACTCCAAAATTTAATTGATGGTACTTTTAAACCAGGAATATCTAAGACGTGAGCACTTCCTTCTGGGGACGCAGCTCTAAGCTCAATAAAATGTTTGCTCAGAAGCTCATTAACTTTTGGATTATCAAAATTACCTTCTATTGAATTTAACATTTATATTAAAGTCGTGATATGACCCATTTTTCTTTTTTCTTTTATATCTTTTTTTAAATAATCAAAGAAAAACTCATTTTCATTAAATTTTTGCATTTTTCTAAAATGGGTAATTTGATCGCCAAGCAAATTCATCATTTTAGCATTAGATATTTTTTTTAAAGGAATTTGTTCTAAACCGCACACAGCTCTAACATGATTTTCAAATTGACTCACATTAAAAGCATTTATTGTAAGATGTCCTGAGTTATGTACTCTAGGTGCAATCTCATTAACATAAAGATTATCATTTCTATCAATAAAAAATTCTACACATAAAGTTCCTACATATTTAAGTTCTTCAGCAATTAAGATTGCCCAATCTTTAGATTGATTAAAAATCTTTTCATTAATTTCAGCAGGTATTTTTGAATATTTTAAAATTTGATCTTCGTGAGTATTTTCTATTGGTTCATAAATTTCATATTTATTATTACTAAACCTCGTGATAATAATTGAAATCTCTTTTTTTAACTTTACAAGTTTTTCAAGAATATATCCTTTTGAAAAATCTATGTTCAATGAATTAAGTTCATTACTTGATTTAATTGGATATTGACCTTTGCCATCATAACCAAGTGTTGTTGTTTTTAATATTCCTGGCAAGAAGTCCTCTAAGACATCTATTTCAGATTTTTTTTCAATCGAAACATATCTGGTTGTTCTAATATTTAATTTATTAATAAAATCTTTTTCAGCCAATCGATGTTGAATTAATCTGTTAACAGAAGGTTTTGGTAAAACAGGTTTAAATTTG
>CACKDY010000009.1:0-29900 GCA_902599105.1 uncultured Pelagibacteraceae bacterium
TTCTACCTTTCATCGCATTTTTAGGTGAAACTAAGGTCTTGAATGGCTTACCTTTCCATAAACCAGTTCTATCAACTAAAATAGTACCTCTTGTAGATTTTGTGTATGGTTTAAAAGTTTTTAATGCCATTTATTAAATTCCTGTTGTTAGATCAATGCTTTGACCTTTTTTTAAAGTTATTATTGCTTTTTTATAACCAGATACTTTTACTTTTTTACCTCTGGTAACTTTTGTTCTGTTTTGTTTGTTTATAATATTTATCTTAGTCACATTAACTTTAAATATTTTTTCTATATTCTTTTTTAAATTTTTCTTATTTGCTCCATCCGGAACTTTAAAAACAATTTTATTAAGTTCAGATAAATTAGTAGATTTCTCAGTAACTACTGGTGAAAGAATTTTGTCGTATAAGTGAATTTTTTCCATTTTATGAATATCTCTTTTCTAATTCTTTCACTGAACTTTCTGTGAAAACAACTTTTTTAAATTTAATAATATCGTAAGCACTAAAATGATTTACATCTGTAACTTTAACATTTGGAATATTTCTTACTGATTTTTCAATTTTTTCTTTAGAATTTTTATCTAAAATTATTAGTGAATTTGTAATCTCAAGTTTATTAATAATTGAGTTCATCTCTTTTGTTTTTTTAATTTCAGAACTAAAGTCATTTAAAATTAATAAATTTTTATTATTATTTTTTTCAGTAATTAATGAAGCTACGCTTTGTTTTTTCTCAGTTTTGTTTAGTTTTCTTTTTTTATATGCCAATTCACCTTTAGGTCCATGAGCAATACCACCACCAACAAATATAGGGGCTTTTCTACTAGCATGTCTTGCACCACCAGTTCCTTTTTGAGCATATATTTTTGAAGTTGGTCCTTTTACTTCATTTTGTTGTTTAGTTTTGGCATGTCTTCCTTTGTAATTAGCATTTGTTTTATAAAGAACAGCGCTAACTAATTTATGGTTAATTTTAGCAGAAAAAATCTTATCCAAAACTTCAATACTATCTTTTTTTCCGTCTATGCTAATTTTATCTAATTTCATTATTTCTTCTTTTTCTCAGGTGTTTTTTTAGCCTCTTCAGCAGCTGCATGTTTCTCACCAATAGTCATTTTACTGATGTTTTTGACAGATTTTTTAACAATAACCTCTGCATTTTTAGAACCAGGAATTGACCCTTTTAAATAAAGAAGCTCGTTTTCTAAATCTGTTTTTATAATTTCAATATTTAGCATAGTTCTCAATTTATCTCCCATATGACCAGCCATTTTTTTTCCTTTAAAAACTTTTCCTGGATCTTGACTATGTCCTGTTGAACCATGTGCTCTGTGAGATATAGAAACACCATGACTCGCTCTTAAACCACCAAAATTATGTCTCTTCATAGCGCCTGCAAAACCTTTACCAATTGTTTTTGATCTTGTGTCTACAAATTTAATATCTTTGAATATTTCTAAACCAAACTCGTTTCCTTCTTTGTAAACAGATGTGTCGTTTACTCTGAATTCTTTTAATTTTTTCTTAGCTTCAGTATTTTTTTTAGCAAAAACACCCTTCATAGCTTTGGTTAATTTTGAATTTTTAACTTTCCCATATCCAAGCTGAACAGCCTTGTACCCTCTTTTTTCTTCTTCAATAACATGAATAACTCTAGCTTTTTCGACCTTAAGTACAGTCACAGGAACTAATTGACCAGATTTATAGAACTCTCTCGTCATGCCTATTTTCTTTCCTATTAAAGCTATCTCACTCATAATTAAATTTTTATCTCCACATCTACACCAGAAGCTAAATCTAGTTTCATTAATGCCTCTACAGTTTGTGGTGTTGGTTCAATAATATCTATTAATCTTTTATGAGTTCTTGCCTCAAATTGCTCTCTACTTTTCTTGTCTATATGTGGTGATCTTAAAACTGTATATCTTTCAATTCTAGTGGGTAATGGTATTGGTCCCTTAATTGTTGCTCCAGTTCTTTTTACTGTATTTACTATCTCCTCTGTAGAAGCATCTAGAACTTTATTGTCATATGCTCTTAATTTAATTCTTATATTCTGTTTTTCCATGATTAACCTGCAATCTTCTTAGTAACTTCATCTTGAACATTTTGTGGTACTTTTGAATAATGATCAAAAAACATTGAATATTGTGCTCTACCTTGAGACATTGATCTTAAATTATTTATATAACCAAACATGTTAGCCAAAGGAACCATTGCTGTTATTACGGTTGCGTTACCTCTTTGCTCTTGAGTACTGATTTGACCCCTTCTACTATTTAAATCACCTATAACATCACCCATGTAGTCTTCAGGTGTTACTACTTCAACTCTCATTACTGGCTCTAATAATTTTAGTCCGCCTTTTGTACAAGCTTCTTTAAAGCAAGCTCTACTTGCTAATTCAAATGCTAGTACACTTGAGTCAACATCGTGATGCAATCCATCTAAGATAGTTACTTTGTAATCAATCATTGGAAATCCAGCTAAAATTCCAGAATCTGAAACTGTTTCTATTCCTTTTTCAACACCAGGGATAAATTCTTTTGGAATCGCACCACCTTTAATTTTACTCTCTACATCTCTACCTTTGCCAGGTTCTTGAGGCTCTACTAAAAGCTTAACTTTTGCAAATTGACCAGCACCACCACTTTGTTTTTTGTGAGTGTATTCAACCTCTGAAGCAGCTTCTATAGTTTCTCTATAAGCAACTTGTGGAGCTCCAACATTGGCCTCTACTTTAAATTCTCTTTTCATTCTATCAACAATAATATCCAAGTGTAGTTCACCCATTCCTTTTATAATTGTTTGTCCTGACTCTTCGTCTGAAGTAACTCTAAAAGAAGGATCTTCCTTAGCTAGCCTGCCTAATGCTTCACCCATTTTTTCTTGGTCCGCTTTTGTTTTTGGTTCTACTGCAATTTCAATTACTGGATCAGGGAATTCCATTGGCTCAAGAAGAACGGAATTTTCTTTGTCACATAAAGTATGTCCTGTAATAGTATTTTTTAATCCTGCTAAAGCAACTATATCACCTGCATTAGCCTCTTTAATATCTTCTCGAGAATTTGCATGCATTAAAAGCATTCTTCCAACTCTTTCTTCTTTTTCTTTGGAAGAATTAAAGACTGCAGTACCAGTTTTGATTGTACCAGAATAGATTCTAATAAAAGTTAGTGAGCCGACAAATGGATCGTTAGCCACTTTAAAAGCTAAAGCAGAAAATGGAACACTATCCTCAAATTTCATTTCCATCTCATCATCACTACCTAATTTACTTCCTTTGATAGATCCAATATCTACAGGACTTGGCAAATAATTAACAACAGCATCAAGCAAAGGCTGAACACCTTTGTTTTTAAATGCTGAACCTGTCAAAACTGGAACAAAACTGAAATTTAGAGTTCCTTTTCTTATGCATTTGACCAAATCTTCTTCTTTAATTTCATCACCATTTAAATAGGCTTCCATTAGCTTTTCATCTTGTTCAACAGCTGTTTCAACTAATTCTGTTCTGTATTTTTCTGAAATTTCTTTTAAATCTTCTGGAATTTCTTTGTATTCCCATTCAGCTCCTAGTGCCTCATTTTTCCAAACTTGAGCTTTCATTTTAACAAGATCAACTACACCAGATAAAGAGGCTTCAGCTCCTATAGGGACTTGCACAACCAAAGGTTTGGCACCTAATCTATCTCTAATCATGTCTACACATCTAAAGAAATCAGCACCTGTTCTGTCTAATTTGTTTACAAAACAAATTCTTGGTACTTTATACTTATCGGCTTGTCTCCATACAGTTTCGGATTGCGGCTCTACACCTGCAACTCCATCAAAAACAGCAACAGCACCATCTAAAACTTTTAAAGACCTTTCTACTTCAATGGTAAAATCAACGTGACCAGGTGTGTCTATAATATTAATTCTGTGATCATTCCAAAAACAAGTAGTGGCTGCAGATGTAATTGTAATTCCTCTTTCTTGTTCTTGCTCCATCCAATCCATTGTTGCAGCACCATCGTGCACTTCACCAATTTTGTGACTCTTTCCTGTATAATATAGAACTCTTTCAGTAGTAGTTGTTTTACCAGCATCTATATGGGCCATGATCCCAATGTTTCTATATTTGTCTAATGAATGAGTTCTAGCCATATCTTATTACCACCTAAAATGAGCAAATGCCTTGTTGGACTCTGCCATTTTATGTACATCCTCTCTTTTTTTAACAGCAGCTCCTTTTTTTTCATAAGCATCATAAAGCTCATTAAAAATTTTATCTGCCATATGTTTATCTTTTCTTTTTCTTGCTGATTCTACTAACCATCTAATTGCTAAGGCTTGTGCTCTTTTACTTTTTACTTCAACGGGAACTTGATAAGTTGCACCACCTACTCTTCTAGATCTAACTTCTACAGTTGGTTTGATGTTGTTAATTGCTTCATTAAAAATATTAATTGGTTCATCTTTAGTTTTTGTTTTAATTTTATCTATAGCGTCATAAACTATTTTAGCAGCAATACCTCTTTTACCATCGTACATGATGTTGTTGATTAATTTTGGAATAATAGTTGATTTAAATTTTGGATCTGGAACAACATTTTTTTTTGGTTGTGTTTTTTTTCTAGACATTATTTACCTTTTTTTGTTCCGTATAAAGATCTTCTTTGTTTTCTGTTTGCAACACCTTGCGTATCTAGATTACCTCTTAGAATATGATAACGTACTCCAGGTAAATCTTTAACCCTTCCACCTCTAATCAGTACTACCGAGTGCTCTTGTAAATTATGACCTTCACCAGGAATGTAAGCTGTAACTTCGAATCCATTTGATAATCTTACCCTAGCAACTTTTCTTAATGCAGAGTTTGGTTTCTTAGGAGTTGTTGTATAAACTTTTACGCAAACACCTCTCTTTAAAGGTTGTTTTTGTAAAGCAGGAACTTTGTTCCTTGCAGCTGGTTTAACCCTTTTTTTTCTTAACAACTGATTAATAGTTGGCATAAAATTTTTAAATTAATTAATTTATTTTTAGATGAAAATAACTGACAGGTTATTTTGTGGCAGCGTTTAGCACTGTTAGAAGCACTACATTCCAACCAAAAACACCGCCAAATTACTTATTAATAGCTCTTTGTCAAACTAAAACTGCAATTTTAAGGCGATTTTTTTACTGATTTGCTTGTGTTTCTTCAGGTTCTGAAGCTTCTATTTTATCCTGCTCTGCTAAGAAATTATTATCATCTTCTAGAGCTTTATTGTTCCATCTATTTTTAATATTACCAGTACCTGCAGGAACTAATCTTCCAACAATTACGTTCTCTTTTAGCCCATTTAATGGATCAACTTTTCCTTTAATTGCAGCATCGGTTAATACTCTTGTTGTTTCTTGAAACGAAGCAGCTGATATAAATGACTCTGTTTGAAGTGAAGCTTTTGTGATACCCATCAGGACTCTCTCACCGACAGCAGGAGTTTTGCCCTCAGCAACTAATTTTTCGTTTGTATTATCAAACTTAATTCTATCAATCACTTCACCAGGTAAATAACCTGAGTCGCCTGACACTTTTACTTCAACCTTTTTAAGCATTTGTCTTAAAATAGTTTCAATATGCTTATCATTTATGATTACACCTTGTAATCTATAAACTTCTTGAACTTGGTTAACAAAGTATTCCGTCAATTCTTTAATTCCCAAAATTCTTAATATATCATGTGGTAATGGTTGACCATCTAGAAGATACTCTCCTTTTTGAATTTTTTCACCAGGGTTAAAATTGATATGTTTTCCTTTTGGAATTAAATAATTTGAAGGTTCTGATCCATCTTCAGGAACAATAGATACTCTTTGTTTGCCTCTCACCTCTTTACCAAAAACAACACTACCATCATTTTCAGCAATGATTGCGCTATCCTTAGCTTTTCTAGCTTCAAATAACTCAGCAACTCTTGGAAGGCCTCCGGTAATATCTTTTGTTTTGGTAGTTTCCTTAGGTAATCTTGCGATTACGTCACCTGCGTAAACTTTTTGACCATCTTTAATTGATAAAATTGAATCTGGTACTAAATAATATCTAGCTTCATTATCATCAGCTTTTTTAATTACATTTCCTTTTTCATCTCTAAGAGTAATTCTGGGTTTTAAATCAGTGCTTTTTGATTGGCCTCTCCAATCAATTACTGATTTAGAAGAAATTCCAGTTGCATCATCAGTAGTTTCTTGAATTGAAACACCATCTATTAAATCTACGTAACTAGCTGTACCACTTTTCTCTGCTATAACTGGAGTAGTATAAGGATCCCATTCACATATTTTTGTATTTGCTTTTACTTTGTCTCCGTTGTTGAAAAATAGTCTTGATCCATAAGCGACTTTATAAACTGCTATCTGAACTCCTTTATCATCCTCTATGGAAAGTTGAGTGTTTCTTCCCATAACAATTAAATTCTTTTTAGAGTCCTCTAAAATATTTGAGTTTATTATTTTTAAAGTTCCATCACTTTTAGTTACTATTTGAGAATCTTGTTTAACTGAAGCTGTTCCACCTACGTGAAAGGTTCTCATTGTTAGCTGTGTTCCTGGTTCTCCAATTGATTGAGCAGATATCATTCCAATAGCTTCTCCTACATGAACCATTTTACCTCTCGATAAATCTCGCCCGTAGCAAGTAGCACAAACACCTTCTTTAGAACTACATGTCATTACTGAATAAACTTTAATTGATTTAACACCAGCAGCATCAATTTTATCGCAACCTGCCTCATCAATCATTTCAGATTTTTTAATTATTACTTCACCCGATAAAGGGTTTTTAACTTCAGCTGCTGTAACTCTTCCTAATGCTCTTTCAGATAAACTAACAACAACATTACCACCCTCTAAAATTTCAGAAAGCTCAATAAATCCAGGATCATCACATTTAACTTTTGTTATTGTTAAGTCTTGAGCTACATCACATAGTCTTCTTGTTAAATATCCAGAACTAGCAGTTTTTAGAGCTGTATCTGCTAATCCTTTTCTAGCTCCGTGAGTTGAATTAAAGTACTCTAAAGCAGTTAATCCCTCTTTAAAGTTTGAAATAATAGGACTTTCAATAATTTCCCCTGAAGGTTTAGCAATCAATCCTCTCATACCAGCTAATTGTTTCATTTGAGCAGCAGATCCTCTAGCTCCACTGTCTGCCATCATAAATACAGAATTTATTTTCAATCCTTCTTCAGTTTTTTCTGTAGCTGAAATTCCCTTCATCATTTCTCCAGCAACTTTATCTGTACACTTAGACCAAGCGTCTACAACTTTGTTATATTTTTCACCTCTTGTAATTAAACCCTCAGAATATTGGGTTTCATAATCTGCAATTAATTTCTTAGTATCATCAATTAATTGGGTTTTATTTGCTGGAATAACAAGATCATCTTTTCCAAATGAAATTCCTGCTTTAAACGCATGTTTAAATCCTAAATCTTTAAGCTTATCACAGAAAATTACAGTTGTTTTTTGACCACAAAATCTAAATACGACATCAATTATTTCTGAAACAACTTTTTTAGGTAGTAATCTATCTACTAGAGAGAACTTAATGTTGCTATTCTTGGGTAATAAATTTGCTAATAAAAATCTCCCTGCTGTAGAAGTATATTTTTCCATTTTTTTATTACCTTGATCATCAACAGTCTCAAATCTTGAAATAATAGTGCTATGAACATTTATTTGACCAGAAGATAATGCAAATTCAATCTGATCTGAATTCGTAAAGTATCCAGCAGGTTTATCAGATATAGGATCCTGAGAAAGATAATATATTCCTAAAATCATATCCTGACTCGGAACAATAATTGGTTTACCATTTGATGGAGAAAGAATATTATTTGTAGATAACATTAAAATTCTTGCTTCTAACTGAGCTTCTAAACTTAAAGGTACGTGAACTGCCATTTGATCACCATCGAAGTCTGCATTAAATGCTGCGCAAGTTAAAGGGTGTAATTCAATTGCATCTCCTTCAATTAATTTTGGCTCAAACGCTTGAACTCCAAGTCTATGAAGTGTTGGAGCTCTATTTAATAGAACAGGATGCTCTCTAACAATTAATTCTAAAGCATCCCAAACAGCATTTGTTTCTTTTTCGACTAATTTTTTAGCTTGTTTAATTGTTGAAGCTAATCCTAATTTATTCAATCTTGCATATAAAAATGGTTTAAATAATTCTAAAGCCATTTTCTTCGGTAAACCACACTCATGTAATTTCAAATCTGGACCAACAACAATTACTGATCTTCCAGAATAATCAACCCTTTTACCTAATAAATTTTGTCTAAATCTTCCTTGCTTACCTTTTAGCATTTCAGCAAGAGATTTCAGTGGTCTCTTACCTGTTCCTGTAATTACTCTACCTCTTCTACCATTATCAAATAGAGCATCTACAGACTCTTGAAGCATCCTTTTTTCGTTTCTTACAATTATATCTGGAGCTTTAAGATCCATTAATCTTTTTAATCTATTGTTTCTGTTAATTACTCTTCTGTATAAATCGTTAAGATCTGAAGTAGCAAATCTTCCACCATCTAATGGAACCAATGGTCTTAATTCAGGTGGTATAACTGGAACTACAGTCATAATCATCCACTCAGGTTTTTGACCAGTTTCAAGAAATGACTCAATTAATTTTAATCTCTTTATTGCTCTTTCCTCGTTAACTTTTGATTTTGTTTCTTTAATAAAGCTAACAAGGTTTTTTCTTTCTAATTCTAAATCCAAATTTTTTAACATCTCAAGAACTGCTTCAGCACCAATTCCTGCTGTAAAACTTTCTTCACCAAATTCATCCTGATATTTTGCTAATTCTTCCTCGTTTAAGAGTTGGTTTTTTTGTAAACCAGTTAAACCTGGTTCTATTACTATAAAGTTTTCAAAATAAAGAACTCTCTCTATTTCCTTTAATTTCATATCAACTGCTAAAGCAATTCTGCTTGGAAGAGATTTTAAGAACCAAATATGTGCTACTGGTGTAGCAAGATTAATGTGACCCATTCTTTCTCTTCTCACATTTGATTTTGTAACTTCAACACCACATTTCTCACATATAATTCCTCTAAATTTCATACGTTTATACTTACCGCATAAACACTCATAATCTTTTATAGGTCCAAAAATTCTTGCACAGAACAAACCATCTTTTTCTGGTCTAAACGTTCTATAATTAATTGTTTCAGGTTTTTTTATTTCACCAAATGTCCAAGATTTAATTTTCTCTGGGCTAGCAAGAGAAATTTTAATGCTATTAAAGTTTTGGGCTTCTGAAATATCACTACCCTTAAACAGATCTGTTAATTCTTTTTTCATTAATTAAGCTCCACATTTAATGCTAATGATTTAATCTCTTTAACTAAAACGTTAAATGATTCTGGTATCCCAGATTCAAAGTTTTCTTCACCTTTAACTATAGTTTCGTAAACTTTAACTCTTCCTGCAACATCATCAGATTTAACTGTTAAAATTTCCTGCAATGTATAAGATGCACCATATGCTTCAAGAGCCCACACCTCCATCTCACCGAATCTTTGACCACCTAATTGTGCTTTACCCCCAAGCGGTTGTTGTGTAACCAAACTATAAGGTCCTGTAGATCTTGCATGAATTTTATCCTCAACCAAGTGATGAAGTTTTAGCATGTAAATTATTCCAACAGTAACAGGTCTATCAAATTTTTCTCCTGTTCTTCCATCCCATAAGTGCGTTTGTCCAGATCCTGGTAAATTTGCTAGTTCAAGCATCTCAGTAACATTTTTTTCTTTAGCACCATCAAAAACAGGTGTTGAGATTGCTATACCATTTTGTAAATTCTCACACAGATCTTTAAATTCACTTTTGCTTAACTTATCTACTTTCTCGTTAAAAATTTCTTCACCATAAACAGATTTTAAAAATTTTTCGATTTTTTCTGTTCTTTCAATTTTTTTGTTATTTTCGTTTACTAAATTTTTAACTTTTTCACCAAATTCTTTACATGCCCAACCTAAATGTGTCTCTAAAATTTGACCTACATTCATCCTGCTTGGTACTCCAAGAGGATTCAACACAATATCAACTGGTCTACCATCTTCTCTATATGGCATGTCTTCAACTGGTACAATTTTACTAACAACTCCTTTATTTCCATGTCTTCCAGACATCTTATCACCAGGTCTTAATCTTCTTTTTATAGCAACAAATACTTTTACCATTTTCATAACACTTGGTAGTAAATCGTCACCACTTCTAATTTTTAAAACTTTATCCTCAAATCTCTCTGTTATGTCTTGTTTCGCTTGATTATATTGTTCTTTTAGTTGAGCTAATGTTGCTTCGTCGTTTGGATTCCCTATTGTAATTTTGAAGACATCATTAATTGATAGTTGATTAATCTTATCAAAATCCAAATTAGTTCCTTCGGATAAATCTTTTACCTTTTTAGTTAAAGATGATCCTGATAGGAATTGTGAAGCTCTTTGTTTTATACTTCTTTCTAATATTTCTTCTTCGACAATTTTATCTTGTTGGACCTGTTCAATTTCAGCTCTTTCAATAGTTATTGATCTTTCATCTTTCTCAATACCATGTCTATTGAATACTCTAACATCAACTACCGTGCCACTTGAGCCTCTAGACATTCTTAAAGATGTATCAGTAACATCAATAGCTTTTTCTCCAAATATTGATCTTAATAATTTTTCTTCAGGACCAGATGCTGAATCACCTTTTGGAGTAACTTTACCAACTAAAATATCTCCAGCATTAACTTCAGCACCAATATATACTATTCCTGATTCATCAAGATTTTTCAAAGCTTCTTCATTTACATTTGGTATATCTCTTGTTATCTCTTCTTCACCTAGCTTTGTATCTCTCGCCATTATTTCGTATTCAACAATATGAACAGATGTAAATACGTCATCTGTAACACATCTTTCTGAAATTAGGATTGAGTCTTCAAAGTTGTAACCTTGCCAAGGCATGAATGCTACAGTAACATTCTTTCCTAAGGCAAGTTCACCTAATTTAGTTGACGGACCATCAGCTATAATGTCTCCAGATTTAACTTTATCACCAACTCTAACTAGTGGTCTTTGATTTATGCAAGTATTTTGGTTTGATCTTTTAAATTTTTGAAGATTATAGATATCAACACCAGACTTACTAAAGTCAGTTTCCTCTGTTACTTTTATAACAATTCTTTTACCATCTATTTTATCAACAATTCCATCACGCTTAGCAACAATAGTTACCCCTGAGTCTAAAGCAACATCACTTTCAATTCCTGTACCAACAAGCGGCGATTCAGGTTTTAATAATGGAACTGCTTGCCTCATCATGTTTGATCCCATTAATGCTCTGTTTGCATCATCATTTTCTAAGAATGGAATTAAAGATGCTGCAACTGAAACTAATTGTTTTGGTGATACGTCAATGTAATCAATAGAGTCAGGTTTTGCTAAAAGAAAGTTTAGGTTTTGTCTGCATGAAACTAGTTCTTCAGTAATTTTTCCATTTTTATCAAGTTTTGTATTTGCTTGAGCAATAGTGAACTTTGTTTCTTCCATTGCTGATAAGTACTCGACTTTATCTTGAACAACACCTTCTTTGACTTTTTTGTATGGACTTTCTATAAAACCATATTTATTAATTTTTGCATAAGTAGATAAGCTATTAATCAAACCAATATTTGGACCCTCTGGTGTTTCAATTGGACAAATTCTTCCGTAGTGGGTTGGATGGACGTCCCTAACTTCAAAACCTGCTCTTTCTCTTGTTAATCCACCCGGACCTAAAGCTGAAACTCTCCTTTTATGAGTAATTTCCGATAAAGGATTTGTTTGATCCATAAACTGAGATAGTTGTGAACTTGCAAAAAAATCTTTCAATGAAACTGTTAATGGTTTTGCATTAATTAGATCTTGTGGCATTGCTGACTCAACATCTAAAGTTGTCATTTTTTCTTTAATAGCTCTTTCCATTCTGTAAACGCCAATTCTAGCTTGGTTCTCAACTAGCTCGCCAACAGAACGAACTCTTCTATTTCCTAAGTGATCAATGTCATCAACATCATCTTTACCATCACGTAAATCCAACATTTTATGAATAATTGCTATAATATCGTCATTTCTTAATATGGTAATTTTATCAGAACATTCTTGGTTTAATCTTGAGTTCATTTTAACTCTTCCAACATCAGACAAATCATATCTGTCTGAGCTAAAAAAAAGATTATTAAATATTTGAGTTGCTATCTCTATGGTGGGTGGTTCTCCAGGTCTTAACATTTTATAGATTTCCGTAATAGCTTCATCTTTAGTATTATTTTTATCAGCTAAAATAGTTGTAAGTAGATAAGGTCCTTTGTTTATAGAGTTTGTAACAGAAATTTGAAGTGTATGTATATTTGAATCTAATATTTGTTGAATAATTGTATCATTTAATTCAGTCCCAATTTTAAATACACCGTTCTCTTCTTCATTGACTTTGACATCTCTGTGTAAAAATTTACCAAACAAAGACTCTCTAGAAACTAGTATGTCTTTCAAACCATCGTTAGCTAATTTTTTTGCACTTAAAAAATTAATCTTGTCACCTAATTTAATCACTACTTTACCTGTCTTTGCATCAATTACTTCTTCTGAGAAATTTTTTGCTTTATAGTTTTCAGGATTAAATTTAGTTTTCCACTTTTCTGTTTTTGGATCAAAATGATATTGTTCATTCTCATAGAACTCATCCACAATTTCTGATTTTGTGTAACCTAAAGCTAATAATAAAGTAGATGAAAAAATTTTCTTTTTTCTGTCAATTTTAAAATACAAAAAATCTTTAACATCATATTCAAAATCTAACCATGAACCTCTATTAGGTATTACTCTACAATTAAATAAAAGTTTACCACTTGCATGAGTTTTTCCTTTATCATGATCAAAAAATACACCTGGACTTCTGTGCATTTGGTTTACTACAACTCTTTGAACTCCGTTAGTTATAAAAGTTCCACTATTAGTCATCATAGGAACTTCACCCATATATACTTCTTGCTCTTTTGCTGATAAAATATCTTTTGTATTGTTATCTTGATCTATTTCGTAAACTACTAATCTTAAAGTACACTTAAGAGCTGATGAATATGTAAGACCTCTTGCTATACATTCTTCAACATCAAATTTTGGTTTCTCTAATCTATATGAAACATACTCTAAAGTTGCTTTGTCATTTAAATCTTCAATAGGAAAAATACTTTTAAAAACTCTATCAAAACCTTTAGTAAGTTCTGCTACCTCAACATTAAATTCTGTTAATTCTTTATAAGAATTTTTTTGTACTTCAATTAAGTTAGGTATAGATAAACTCTCTTTTAGTTTACCAAAACTCTTTCGAATGTTTTTCTTTTCAGTAAAAGATAATTGCATCTATGTTTATAAATACTGATTAAAAATAATCAGTATTTGAATTCTTTCTATTTAATTTATTTAAGTTCTACTTTAGCACCAGCTGCTTCTAACTTAGCTTTGATCTCTTCAGCATCTTTTTTGTTTACACCAGATTTAACTTCTTTTGGTGCTCCCTCTACAAGATCTTTAGCTTCTTTTAAACCTAATGAAGTAGCTGCTCTTACTTCTTTAATTACATTAATTTTTTTATCGCCTGCAGAAACTAACATGATAGTAAAATCATCTTTATCTTCTGCTGGAGCCGCACCACCTGCTGCTGCTGGAGCTGCTGCTGCCATTGGAGTTACACCCCATTTTTCTTCTAATTGTTTTGAAAGTTCAGCTGCTTCTGCAACAGTCAAACTTGATAAGTCTTCAATAATTTTGTTCAGGTCAGGCATATATTACTCTTTGGGTTGTGTTTCAGAATTTTCTGCCGACAAACTACTCATTTTTTCTGAATGTGCAAGCAAAATACTGATTAATTTAGATGCAGAAGCGTTCAAAATACCCACAATATTGGCTCTTGCTTCATCTAGTGTAGGTAAACTAGCTACATTTTGGACACCGGCCTGATCTAAGACCTCATTATCCATAATTCCACCAATTAATTTTAAGTTTTCGTTATCTTTTGCAAATTTTGAAAGAATCCTTGCAGACATTATAGCATCCTCTCCAAATGCTACTGCTGTAGGACCAGTAAATAAATTTGATAAATCTTTACACTTAGTCTTTTCTAAAGCTAATTTTGTAATTCTGTTTTTTGTTATTTTAAATATGATTCCATGTTCTCTCATTTTGGCTCTTAATTCATCCAACTGAGTCATAGTTAAACCTTGGTAATGAGTAACCATAACAGCTTTGCTGTTTTCAAACTTGCTAGTCATTTCTTCAATATAATTTTTCTTTTGTTCTTTGTTCATCATAACTATATCGATTTCCCTAATTTAACTTTGTATGAAACACCCATTGTTGATGTAGCAAATACACTTCTAATTAAGTCACCTTTTAATGTGATATTTGATTTTTCTTTTTCTAAAGCATCTAAAATTGCATTATAGTTTTTTAATAATTGATCATCACCAAAAGATTTTTTACCAATACTAACGCCAATATTTCCGTCTTTATCATTTCTAATTTCTACTTGGCCAGATTTAGCATTTGTTACAGCTTCTTTTATATTTTCAGAAACTGAACCAAGTTTTGGATTAGGCATCAAACCTTTTGGACCTAAAACTTTTCCTAATTTAGAAAGTTTAACCATCATTCCAGGTGTACAAATTAATTTTTCAAAGTTTAATTCTCCACCTCTAATTCTTTCAACAAACTCATCACCTCCCACAATGTCTGCGCCAGCATTTTTTGCATCTTGTGTTTTATTATCCTCACAAACTACAGCAACTTTAACTTTCTTACCTGTTCCACCGGGCAAATTAACTACGGTTCTAATATTAACTTCGCTTTTCTTTTGTTTGTTGTTTATTTGAAAACTTAAATCTAAAGACTCATCAAATTTAGTTGTGCAGTTTTTTTTAAGATCAGGTAACAATTTTTCGATAGTCTCTGCACTTAGGTCTTTAGTCTTTTCAGGTAATTTTTTAAATCTTTTAGATGCCATTATTCTTTAACCTCAATGCCCATTGATCTTGCTGATCCTGCAATAATTTTTATAGCTTCTTCAATATCATGAGCATTTAAATCATTCATTTTTTCTTTAGCTATACTCTCTAATTGTTTTTTAGAAATTGAGGCAACTATATTTCTTCCTGGTTCCTTAGATCCACCTTTAAGCTTTACTGCTTCTTTAATATAAAAAGATGCTGGTGGCGATTTAATTTTAAAATCAAATTTTTTATCTTTATATACAGTAATTTCAACAGGAACTGGTTTTCCTGCCATTGCCTTTGTTTTATCATTAAAAGCTTTACAAAACTCCATAATATTCACACCACGTTGACCTAATGCAGGGCCAACTGGGGGAGCTGGGTTAGCTTGCCCACCTTTAATTTGTAGTTTTATAAATCCACTAATTTCTTTTGCCATTAACTTACCTTCTCAACCTGATTATATTCTAAATCTACTGGTGTAGGACGACCAAATATAGAAACTGACACCTTAAGTCTAGCTTTTTCTTCATCTATTTCTTCAATCATTCCAGTAAATGAAGCAAATGGACCATCTACAACCTGAACTTTTTCACCTACGCTGTAATCTACACCAGATTTTGGCTGAGCGACACCGTCTTTAATCTGACCTAAAATCTTCTCTACTTCTTTATCTGAAACTGGAACAGGAATCCCTTTTGTACCTAAAAATCCACTGACCCTCTTTATATTCTTAATCATGTGATAAATATTATTATCCATCTCACTTTTAATTAATACATATCCAGGAAAGTATTTCTTTTTTCTTTGAATTCTTTTGCCTCTTTTTACTTCAGTAACATCATGAGTTGGTACAATAATTTCTTCAAATTTGTCAGCAATTTTAGCTTTATCTGCCTCTTCTTTTATCAATGCAGCAACTTTATTTTCAAAGCTAGAATGAGATTGAACTATGTACCAGTTTTTCATTATATGCTCACTTTAAGTAAAAGTTCTAAGAAAAATTTCAAAACCTGATCTAAAAGAAGAAAAAACAAAGACATAACAACTGCCATAACAAAAACCATTAAAGCACCTTGTAAGGTTTCTTTCCAAGTAGGCCAAGTAATTTTAAAAGCCTCTTGTTTTACTTCCTGAATAAATTTAATCGGGTTTCTCATAATTTTTAAGCTCAAGTTGGCAGGAGCGGAGGGACTCGAACCCTCAGCCTCCGGTTTTGGAGACCGGCGCTCTACCAATTGAGCTACACTCCTATTTATAGAGTTACTCTATAATTTTTGTTACTACTCCTGCTCCAACAGTTCGTCCACCTTCTCTAATTGCAAAGTTCAATTTCTCTGCCATAGCAATTGGTGTGATTAGTTTAACTGTGAATTTAGCGTCATCACCTGGCATAACCATTTCTGTACCAGCTGGTAATTCTACTTCACCTGTAACGTCTGTTGTTCTAAAATAAAACTGAGGTCTGTACTTAGTGAAGAAAGGAGTGTGTCTTCCACCCTCATCTTTTTTAAGTACATATGCTTGAGCCTCAAATTTAGTATGTGGAGTAATTGAACCAGGCTTACAAAGAACTTGACCTCTTTCGATGTCATCCCTCTCAATACCTCTCAATAAAATTCCAACGTTATCCCCAGCTTCACCAGAATCTAAAAGTTTTCTGAACATTTCTACTCCTGTACAAACTGATTTTTTAGTTTCTCTAATTCCAACTATTTCAACTTCCTCACCAGTTTTAATTACACCAGATTCAACTCTCCCAGTTGCAACTGTTCCTCTTCCTGAAATTGAGAAAACGTCCTCAACTGGCATTAAGAATGGTTTATCAACTTCTCTAGCTGGTTGTGGAATATGCTCATCAACAGCTTTCATTAATTCTAAAATTGAATTTTTTCCAATTTCATCATCTCTTCCTTCTACTGCTGCTAAAGCAGAACCTTTAACTATTGGTGTTTTATCACCTGGATACTTATATGAAGTTAAAAGCTCTCTGATTTCTTCTTCTACAAGCTCAATCATTTCTTTATCATCAACTTGGTCTACTTTGTTTAAGTAAACAACAATTGCAGGTATACCAACTTGTCTTCCTAAAAGAATATGCTCTCTTGTTTGTGGCATTGGGCCATCAGCTGCATTAACAACTAAAATTGCACCATCCATTTGTGCGGCACCGGTAATCATGTTTTTAACATAGTCAGCGTGACCAGGACAGTCTACGTGAGCATAGTGTCTTTTTTCAGTTTCGTACTCAACGTGTGCTGTTGAAATTGTTATACCTCTCTCTTTTTCTTCAGGTGCTTTATCAATCTGATCATAAGCAACTGCAGTTCCGCCGCCTGCTTGTGCTAATACATTTGTAATCGCGGCAGTAAGAGTTGTTTTACCATGGTCGACATGACCAATAGTCCCAATGTTACAGTGGGGTTTGTTTCTTACAAATTTTTCTTTTGACATTATGTTTTTACCTCAGTTTTTTTTGTTTCTTATAATTTTAATTTCTTGGAGCGGGTAAAGGGAATCGAACCCTTACATCCAGCTTGGAAGGCTAGCGTTCTACCATTGAACTACACCCGCACAACCCCAAGAGTAACACTCCATGTTATCAAAAATTTTATTAAATGGTGGAGGGGGAAAGATTCGAACTTTCGAAGACCGAAGTCAACGGGTTTACAGCCCGCCCCATTTGACCGCTCTGGAACCCCTCCTTTGGGGAAGTGTCCCCTTGTTCAATAAAGCTTCAAATAACATGCGTTTTATATATTTTATTTATGCAAATGCAACACGTGATTTAATAGGAAAATATTAAAAAAACCGTATAAAACAGTTATTAATTTATGAATAAATCATCTTTTTTCATTGTTGGTCAACATGCTGTTATTGAAGCCCTTCGAAACCCAAAAAGAAAGGTTTTAAGAGTCTTTTTGACTGAGGAGTCTAAAAAAAATATTCACAGAAAAAACCCTAATAAAAATATTTTAGAAGATGTTAAAGTTTATTTTAAGTCTAAAAAAGAATTAGACAAATATACTTCTAAAGATCAGTTAATGCATAATGGTTATGTTGCAGAAATCGAACATTTAGATCAACCGGACCTAAAACAATTCATAAAAAATAAAAATAATTTAACATTAGTTTGTCTCGATGAAGTTAGTGATCCAAGAAATATTGGTTCACTAATCAGAAGTGCTGCATCATTTAAAATTGACGGATTGATAATTAAGGAAAGACATTTTCCATCTGATAGTAAATTGATGTATAAATCAGCTAGTGGATGCATGGAGCACATCAATATATTTCAAGTATCTAACATTAATTCTACACTTAAAAATTTAAAAGAAAAAAATTTCTGGGTTTATGGTTTTGATGCAAAAGCTCAAAAAAGTTTCACTGATATCAAATGGGAAGGAAACAATATTCTTTTATTTGGATCAGAAGGATTTGGTATGAGAAAACATACAGGTAAATACGCAGATTTTTTTGTTAAAATTAATATTAATGAAGAAATTGAAAGTTTAAATATCTCAAATAGCGCTGCTGTAGTGTTTCATTACCTTAGTTATTTAAAAAAAAAGAGTTGATTATTTTACAAATTGTTAATAATTATTGCGCATGCCCTTGTAGCTCAGCTGGTAGAGCAATTGATTTGTAATCAATAGGTCCGCGGTTCGAATCCGTGCGGGGGCACCATCAAATTATTTAATTTACCATCATATTTTTTAATCTATAGAATAAAAATTTATACCAATCATTAATCTATCAATTTTTCCATTATAAACTGCTGAATGCACTCTACTTGCAGGAATAATAATGATTGTACCATCCTTTGGTAAAATTTCCTGAATAGGATTTTCTAATTTAAATGTTCCTGGTTTTGATGATTTTTGATCTCCTACAGATACATAATAAACAAGACTAAATTTATTTTTTGTTAAGTTATTATTTTTATCGAAAGGCATAATGTGCGTATGTGGATGTGAACCACTGTTCTCTTTCAAAATGTTTAGAAAAGATTCTGCTATATAAACTTCAGAATTAACAGCCTCTCTCATAATTTCAATTAAATCATGTTTAACTGTATTTAAAATTTTGCTACTATTTTCAAATAACTGATAATTTGTAGTTTTTCCATTGCCATATAGAGGACCTCCCTCAGTTTTATTTAATTCAAGAGAATTAATTTTGTATAAATCAAAAACTAGATCCTTCTCAACCCTTCTTGTTTTTACAAATGGTTCTTGTAATAGATTTTGTTTTTTATTTTTTTTTTTATTGGAAACTAATTTCTCAAGTATTTCCTTCTCTCTCAAAAATAAATTTAAATTTTCTGATGCTTTTTTATAATTTGGATCAATTTTTAGTGCTTTTTTATAATTGTGCTCAACCTCTTCCAATCGATTTAAATCCTTTAATGTATTAGCTAAATTATTATAAACAATTGATGAGTTAGGATTAATTTTTATTGCTTTCAAATAATTTAACTCAGCATTTTTAAAATCATTTTTTTTTTGGTAAACAGCACCAAGATTAATATATGCTGAAAAATTATCTTTATTTATTTCTAATACTTTCTCAAATGTCAAAATTGATTTATCGTATAATCCTAGTTTAAAAAGTATTAATCCTAAATTAATAAGAACTTTAAAATCTTTAGGGTCTATTTTACTAGCGTTAGTTATTGCATTATATGCATCATGTATTTTTTCTTGTTCTAAATAAATAAATGAGAGTATTTGCCAACTTAAATTATTTTTTGGAAATTTTTTTATCATTAAATTAGCTAAATCTTGAGCCTTAGAAAAATCTTTATTTTGATAATATGTTAAAAGTTCTTTAGTAAGTACATCTAATGATTTATCAATTATCATAGATTGTTATTTGAATTTAGCTAGTTTCTTTTCTTAATTGTTCAATTTTAATTTTTTTTTGTAAACTTCTATTTTTATCATAAAGAAGATTAAATTTTATTTTATTATTTGTTTTTATAATAATTGATTTTGCATTTCTAGCTTCTAGATTATCGGCAACAGCACTTATAGGTCTCTTTTTTGGATTTAAATTAATTATTGTGATCTTTGATTTATCGTTAACTATTTTACCTTTCCATCTTCTTGGTCTAAATGGACTTATTGGTGATATTGATAATTTTTTTGAATGAAGACTTAATATAGGACCGTGAACAGAAAGATTATACGCAGTACTTCCAGCAGGTGTTGATACTAATACACCATCAGACACTAATTTTTTTATTATTTGTTTTGATCCTTGATTGATAGACAATGTGGCTGCTTGTCTGCTTTGTCTTAGCACAGAAACTTCATTTATAGCTATAGATTTTTTGATTTGGTTATTTTTGTTTTTAACAATCATTTCTAAAGGTGAAATTGAAACCATATTTGCTTTTGATAAGTTTTTGATAATATTTTTTGAAGAAAATTTATTCATCAAAAAACCATAATTTCCAGAATTTATTCCATAAAACTGTTTATTAGACTCTTTATTTTTTTTAAGAGTTTGAAGCATAAAACCATCACCACCAATAACAATAATCAAATTTTTTTTGTAAAACTGGTTTGATTTTATTTTTTCTAATAATAAACTTTTAATCTTTAAAGACTTTTTGTTTTTATCAGAAATAATTTGAACTTTGTTCATTTATTGGTGCCCTCGGCCAGACTCGAACTGGCACTCCGCAAGCGGCAAGGATTTTAAGTCCTTTGTGTCTACCAATTTCACCACGAGGGCATTTGTGAATTTCATGAGTATTTATGCTAATATTTATAATTGAACAAGGGTAATAAGTAAATTTTTTTAATTTATCTTCCTATGTAATAGATTTTTTAATAATGTTTTCTAAAAGTTTTGAGACATTGTTATTAAAATTATTCCAAGGTAAACTTCCACAAAATGTAATAGAACCAGTCGAAAACACTGAGCCACCACCAGGAACTTCAAAATAAACCATATCAGCTTGTAAAATTTCATCTTCAGGAAGATGTTTAATATTTGACAAGTGAGTTAATTGAGACTCAGGTACTAATATAAAATTTTCTTCCGGATCTTTAGACGCTTTAGATTGAGCTAATAAAGTTATATCTTTGATAGAAGTTAAATGAGAATCAATATGATCTAGTTCAAATCCTGCCGCTCCATTTCCACTAAAACCAAAATCTCCTAACTTATTATCTTTTATGCCTTTGAAGATCCAATCATACTTTGGATCAAAACATTTACGTTCATAGGCATGCCCATAAAAGTTACCTTGTGCAGTAAATCCAATACCTACAAGTTCTTGAGGAGCTCTACCACTTCTTCTCCAAAGACCTCCATAAGTACCATCAAAAGCATTATAAGCTTCCCCTGGTTCTGATGCCCAAGCACGTATTCCACCTTCAGGTCTTCTAATTTCTAGTAAACTTTTATTTTCTTTATGAATTGCTATCCGCCAATAAAATCCGTTACCTCCTAAATAATTAAGTGATCCACCATTATTACGAAAGTCAGTTAAAGCATCCAATGTTTCTTTAGTATGATATTCTGGATGCGTTCCAGTAATAATAGTTTTATAATTTTTAATTGCTTTATAACCATCCTCATGAAGTTGCTCGTCTGTAACTATCTCATAATCTAATTCTTTATTATGTAGCCAGCTAATTAAATGACTATCAGCTTGAAAATGTCTTAATCCTGAACAAGGGGATTTAGATCCACCAAAAGTTATATAACCTGGTCTTAAATTGAATAAAGGTCTTCGATGAGATGCATGACAAATACCAGCACCATCTGAATGATAATTATATGTTGAAAGACCATATTCTTTATAATTTGCAGGATTGTATGGATAAGCATTCCATTCTCTAATTCTATTAAGCCAGCTGTCTTTATAATCTACTCGTGCATGATTTCCATAAATTGAATAAGTAAAAGTAGATATTAAGACACATATTTTGGATTTCGTTTTATTTATTTTAGGTGCAACAAAAAAAGGCATAGAGTCCTCATTACCTTCACCTTTAATTTTCATAATGTAGATGCCAGATGGCATATTATTTGGAATTTTAAATTTAAAATCTGTATCCCACTCAAAATCATAGATATCATCATCATGAAAATGAATTGCTGCATAATGATCAGGTTTATGTTGCCAATTCATTTCTGAACTATCCCATTTAGAACTGGTAACTGCACGCGTCGGAAAATTTTTTAATAATAATTTTGGACCGATAATAGAATCTACAAATGTAGAGTTTGTATTAGCAGATAAGTCCCAGTCAACAATTTTTTTACCATCAGCATTTATTGTTGGTGACTCAATTTTTCCATTAAAATGGTTATGACTTATTCCTTTAGAGACAACTGCAGCCAAAGATACTTTTCCAGAAAGAACCTTATTTAGTGAAATTTTTCCATTATTTATTAGGCTATTTTCATTTTTATTTTTTAAATTTTTTTGAGAAATAGATATTTTTCCACTTAAAGAAATTTTAATATTAATTTTATACCATGATCTTAATGTTAGAGGTTCTTTAATAGAAATAGAGTCATTTCCTACTCTAACAGAAGTTGCTCGATTAGAATTTATATAAATTTCAACATTATCAAAAGCTAAAATTGTTTGTTTGTTTGATGAAAAAAGAGTTGGAAAAATAATTACAGATAAATTTAAATTATTCTTAATAGAAACTTTTATTGGCGTCTTGCTTATTGCATAAGAACCAGGATTAAATGATTGTTTTCTTGATTTAAAAAAAGATGTTTTAAAATATTTTGATGCATCTTTTTCAACTATACCAATTCCTTTAGGATTAGGATCTGCACTTATAGATCTTTTTAAACTTGCACTAAAGGATTTTTTTAGTGTTGATGATACTTTAAATGATATTGTTTCACCTGGTCGTAATGATAATTTATCTGTATATCCTATTAATGGAATTTTCTTCATCGCGTTGGACCATAAACCAAGTCAGGGAGATATGTTACCCAATCAGAAAAGAACACTAAAATTAAAACCATTAAAACATATGGAATTAAAAGAGGTAAAACTCCAATAGATATTTCTTCAATTGATATTTTTGTTATTCTCGCTGCAACAAATAAATTAATTCCTATTGGAGGTGTTAGAAATCCAATTTCACAAGTCATTACAGTAAATATTCCAAAGACAACTGGATCTATCCCAATCTTTGTTATCAAAGGAAAAAAAATAGCAGTAAAAATTATAATTTGAGGAATACTTTCTAACCACATACCCACAATTATATAAAGTATTCCAATTAACAACATTACTAACCAAGGGTAATTTACTATCCCTTGAAATAGACTCAGAATTGTTTCAGGAATATCATAAATTGTTACAAGTTGGCCAAAAGCTTTGGTAGATCCTAGAATAAATAAAACTGTACCTATAACTATTGCTGTAAATTTAAATGCTTTAAATAATTTATTTAATGTTAATCCTTTATAAATAAACAATCCTACAAACAAACCGTATGCAACAGCAACAGCTGCTGCTTCTGAAGGAGTAAAGATACCACTATATATTCCGCCTAATATAATGATTGGAGCAAATACTGCCCATTTTCCATCCCATAGTGCACAAAGTAACGGTCTAAATTTAAATTTTTCTCCATCTCCACCATAATTATTTTTTAATGAGATTATAAAGACAACAATCATCAACATTATGCCTAGAATTATTCCCGGAAGAATCCCTGCTAGAAAAAGTCTTGGAATAGAAAGATCGGTAACTAATGCAAAAATTATTAATAAATTCGAAGGTGGTATCATGCTCCCTAAAGCTCCCGCTGCAGCAGCAATTCCTCCAGCAAATCTTGAATTATAACCTTCTTTCTGCATAGCAGGAATTGTGATAGATCCGATAGCTGCAGTTGTTGCTGGTCCAGAACCTGAAAGAGCAGCAAAAAACATACAGGCTACTACTGTGACTAAACCAAGCCCGCCTTTATAAGCACCTACTAGTTTTTTCGCAATTGTAACTAATTTATCCGACATACCACCGTGCTCCATCAATTGACCAGCTAAAATAAATAAGGGTATTGTGACTAATGGAAATGGCTCAAAAGCTGTCCAAGCGCTTAGAGCCATTAAAGATAGAGGTATATCTGCAACCAGTAAGCCCGCAACAGTTGCAATTCCAGCTGCAAATATTATTGGGACACCAATAGCCATTGTAAATACGAAGATTAAACCCATTATCAATGGTCCACTCATAATGGTAAACCTTTCCAACCTGTATTTTTCCAATTCCAATATACTTGCAAAATTCTAAATAACATTAGTGTAAATATCATAGGTATAAACATTTGAAGCCATTTAAGCTCAATGTTTAAACCTGGGAGTACATAACTTACATCAAATAAAAGCTGAGTGTAGATTACAGTTTGATAGACCATCAAAGCTATAAAAGAAATCCATAAAATATCTGCAACAACAATTGAGAGAACTTGTAATTTTTTTGGAAATTTAAATACTAAAAAAGTTATTCTTAGGTGGGCTCTTTCTTTTATTCCTAAAGCAGCTCCAAGATAAACAGCAAAAATTAGACCATACACAGCTGTTTCCTCAGGCCAAGCTGCAGCAGAAGAAAACCCAAACCTTAAAATTACTTGAGTTATAACAGAGATAAAAACAATAAATAAAAATATTGTACAAAGAATTTCTTCAAAATATTTATTAATTTTACTAATCATAAACAGAGTAATCTTTTTAATTTAAAAAAGGGCGCTTGAATTTAAAAATTCTGCGCCCTTTAAATTTGTTTACAAAAGATTAATTTCCAGCAGCTCTTATTGCTTGAACAAATGCCGTAAACTCAGCTCCTTTTTCTTTCGCGTAACGATCTTGTACTCGTTGACCTGCAGCTATAAAATCAGTTCTATCAAATTCAACTGTTTTCATGCCTCCTTGACCATCAGTAGTAAGAAATTTACGTATTTCAGAAACAGATTTGGTCATGACATCTTTTTGATATTCATTAGCATCTTTTGCAGCTCTAAGAAGTGCTTTTGTTTGATCAGCATCTAACTTTTTCATTAATCTTGGACTAGCCATTAATGGAGAGAAATATGTGAAATGTTCAAGAGCAGTAAAATAAGGCATTATCTCATAAAACTTTGCTGACTTAATAAATGATGTTCCATTATCAGCACCTTGAACAGTTCCTGTTTGTAATGCTGTTGGTGTATCAGCCCAAGGAAGAGGTATTGGTGCAGCACCAAATTCTTTAAAAGTATCAATCATTACTTGATTTTTAGGAACCCTTACTTTTAATCCCTTCATATCAGCCATTTTCGTTATAGGTTGTCTTGAATTGTAAAAGTCCCTATCTCCTACAAATCCAAAAGCTAAAATTGTTATTCCAGTTGCGTCTTTCAATTTCTTTTTGTAACTGTCACCAACAGGTCCCTCTAAAACTTTGTAAGCATGCTCTTTATTTTTAAAGATATATGGCAAAACAAAAGCGTCTGTTAATTCAAAGTGAGGTGATAAATTATTACCTGTTATAATACTCATGTCCACAGTACCTAATTGCATTGCTTTAAAGGCCTCATCTTCCTTTACAAGTTGCCCACAACATCTAACTTTGACTTCTAGACTACCATTTGAATATTTTGCAGCAAGTTCAGCAAATTTTTCAGCTAAAGGACCGTAGGCACTTTTTTCTCCAGCTCCATGTCCTAAATTTATTGTTACTTTTCCAGCATTTGCATTTTGAACTGACAAAAATAAAGAAAAAATAATTGTCAAAAATGCAATACTTATTTTTTTAAGTTTAATCATGATTTTTTTCCTTCCCTATTTAGTAATTGGAACATTGTGTCGTGAATTTAATGTGAAGTCAATTTTTTATAATTATTCCAAAAAAAAATAATAAAAAAAGTATAATGATTATGAATGAAGATATTAAAAAAATAATATCTTGTATTAGTCTAATTTTTTATAAACTTTATAATACATAAATATAAAATTCAAATCTTTTTCATATTTTCTAATTTTAATTGAAAGTTAAAATAAAGTGATAAGATTTTATTGATATTTTGCACTAGCCAAGAATAGGATTGAATTACTAGTTGTGAATCCTTTACGTTTTAAGTCCTTTGTGTCTACCAATTTCACAACGAGGGCATGCGTTATTTTCATGAGTATTTATGCCAATATTTATAATTGAACAAGCTTAATATGTAAAATTGTTATTTATTAGAAATTTTTATAAAGATTAATCAATGAGAAAAGTGTTTAAAGTTTTGATATTTACTGATCTCGATGGTTCACTTCTTCATAGAGATACATTTGAGTTTGGTGAAATTAAAGACTATTTAAAACAAATCATTTCAAAAGGTATATTTGTAATACCTAACTCAAGCAAAACTGATAAAGAAATTCTAGAATTTAGTTACGATTTAGGTTTGAGTTTACCTTATATTTGTGAAAATGGAGCAGCTATACATGGTTTAGATTTATTAAATAAAGATTTACCCAAAGAATTAATTCTTAGTAGAGAAAAGGAAGATATAATAAATATTTTTAAAAATATAGTTCCAATTAACTTACAAAACAAATGTAAATGGTTATCTGAAATGGATGAAAAGAGCCAAAGTTTGATTTTTGGTTTACAAGATAAAAAACTCAAAATGGCTTTAGATCGCAAATACACAATTCCTTTTGTATTTAATGGAAATAAAAATGAAAAAAATCAATTATCAAAAATCATAAAAAAAGATGGTCTCTACCTACAAGAGGGTGGAAGGGTAATAAATTTAACTGATAGAATTAATAAAGCTAAAGCTCTAAGAGTATTTGTGAGATTTTTCAAAAAACATCACAAAAATCTACAAACAGTAGCTGTTGGAGATAATTATAATGACATAGATATGCTAAAAACGAGTGATATTCCTTGCTTAGTTTTTAATGACAAATTCACTTTAGATGAAATACCTATTAATAATTTAATTACTACTAACAAGCCATCCCCTGAGGGCTGGGCAGATGTGATTAAAATGGCTCTAGTTAAAATACAAAAAAATTAATAAATAAAGAGTATGAGCGAATTTACACAAAATGGAATTATTTCTACGCTTCATGATTTTGGTACAAAGTCAACAAAACAAATAGAGAAAGAGCTTTTAAATTTTTCAAAAGAAAGAAAAATGGAACTTATTTTACCTTGTCTTTATAGTGAATTGAACGGAGATGCATTACCAAAAATAGTTTCCGAAATAGCTCAAACTAATTACTTGCATCATATAATAATAGGACTAGATCAAGCTAACGAAAAACAGGCACGAAAAGCATGGACATTTTTTGAAAAATTAGAAACTCCATTCACAATACTTTGGAATGATGGTCCAAATTTAAAAAAATTAGATAAAGAATTACAAAAAAAAGCATTAGCACCGAATGAAAAAGGTAAAGGTAGAAATGTTTGGTACTGTATCGGAATGTCTATAGCAAGAAATAGTGCAAGATCTGTTGCTTTACATGATTGTGATATTAAAACATATGATCGAAGAATGTTAGCAAAATTATTTTATCCAGTAGTTAATCCATTGTTTAATTTTGAATTTTGCAAGGGTTACTATCCCCGAGTAGCAGATAACAAAATGAATGGTAGAGTAGCTAGATTATTAGTGTTTCCACTATTAAATGCTTTAGAAAAAACTATAGGTAAAAGTGAGTATTTGGATTTTATGAAATCATTCAAATATCCATTAGCTGGAGAATTTTCTTTTAGAAGAAATATTCTACCAGAATTAAGAATTTCATCAGACTGGGGTATTGAAATTGGAATTTTATCAGAAATGCAAAGAAACTTTTCTCCACAAAATATTTGCCAAGTTGATTTAGCCGATAGTTATGACCACAAGCATCAAGATTTGTCCATTGATGATGAAAATAAAGGTCTGTCAAGAATGTCTATTGATATAATTAAAACCTTTATCAAAAAACTGGCTACTCAAGGTCACTCATTTAGTAGAGAGCAATTAAGATCTCTTAAAGCAACATATTATAGGTCAGCCCTTGATTTAATAGACGCTTATCGTGGAGATGCTGAAATGAATGGTTTGAAATTTGACTCACATTCTGAAGAGAAGGCTGTCGAATTATTTTCTAAAAATATTATCAAAGCAGGAGAAGATTTTTATTTAAATCCAATGGATGCACCATTTATACCAACTTGGAGTAGAGTTAAAAGTGCCATTCCTGATTTTTTAATAAGATTAGAAAAAGCTGTTAATGAAGATAATAAATATTATCTTTAAATCCTTTATTAATTAATTAGATTGTATTGATAACTTCTAGCCTCTAATACCTCATCCGGTAGATTGAGCTGAACATCTTCTATTTTTATCGTTTCATCCTTACTAATATTTTTTTTTAATATTGCATTATCAGTAAGACCCAATGGCAATATTTTTTCTGATTTTGATTTTTCTGAAGTAATCAATCTACCTCTTGCACAAAATCCACCCTCGCCATCAAGTTTTTCACCTTTTTTCAAATCTTTCTTTGCAATACTTGCAACCTCAGCATTATAATATTTTGTAAAACCAGTTGCTCTATTATCTAAGGCTATAGAGTATATGGATTGAGCAAGTTCTAAACCTATATAATGATATGGCCTCCATATAGCAGAATAATTGCCTGAGGTATCTGTTACCATTCCATAATCCTTAAAACAATTTTTTACATATTCGTTCTTTGCTTTTAAAACAATGTAAACACCCCATCTTAAATCATTTTCAATATTTTTTTTTTCTAGGTCAATACTTGAAATTACCTCTACCTGCCCTTCATTATCTATTAAACCTCCATCCTTTTTAGGAATCATTTTCTTAGCAATATCATAGACGCCAATTGGAGGAAAAGTTAAACCATTATTGGGACATTTTAGATTTGCAGCATTACTTACAGCACACATTTCTATTGCTGATTTATCACCACACAAAAAACTATTAAACATTTTTGGGTTCATACCAGATTCATTTTCTGCTCTATCTTTTGTTAGACCATAATGGCCCCAAACAGTATCTGGTGTTGAATATTCAAAACTTGGATGATATTTGGTTCCTTTTCCTGCACAGATTACTTGAAATCCATTTAATCTAGCCCACTCAATTTGTTCCAATATTAATGATGGTTGATCTCCATATGCCATTGAACAAATGACATTTTTTTCTTTTGCAAGATCAGCAAGATATTTCCCACATGTAATATCAGCCTCAACATTAACTAAAATTATATGTTTTTTATTTGTAATAATTTTTTTTGCGTGAACTGTTCCAATTATTGGATTTCCAGTAGCTTCAACAAAAATTTCAATATCTCTGTCTAAAATATTGTCAAGAGAATTAGAAAAATTAATTTTCTCAATATTTTCTAGACTAAGTCCGCTGTTTAGACAATTTTTTTTTGCTTGGTCAATATTAATATCAACAATACTATCAATCTGTATTTTGTTTAAATGACTATATTGAGCCAAAAACATACTGACAAATTTTCCACATCCAATAAAAGCAATTTTTATATGGTCTTTTCTACTTTCTAATTTAGTATGTAAAAACATTTCATTTATATTTTAAAATTCTTACAACACACTCTTTTTAAGACATTATTTGTATTTTCTTCATAAATAATTTTAACATCATCAAAAATAGTTTTTAAGTAGTTTTCATCGTATTGATTTTCTCCTATATCATAAATAAAGACTGTATTTTCTGTGCAACAATTTCTAAACAATTCAATATATGAATTTATTGGATAATGATATCCCATTGATTTTAATGAAATAACTAAGTCTATTTTTTTATCAATTTGAAATTGCCTTTCTA
>CACKDY010000010.1:0-29116 GCA_902599105.1 uncultured Pelagibacteraceae bacterium
ACACTGTACCAAAAGATCTTTATCAAAAATTAGTAAAGGTTGATTTAAATAAACCAATAGAAGTTGAGGACAACTTTTATGGTGGAGTTATGTGTGTTGGAACATTTACTTTTGGGCATGTAAAACCAAATGCATTAGATGAATTTATAAGAATAACAAAACCAGGTGGTTTAATTTGTTTCACAATTAATGAAGGAATTCATGAAGAGTATGGTTTTGATAAAAAAATTGATATACTCAAAGAAAGCAAGAAGTGGGAAGAAGTAGAATTTTTTAAATCCGACTATATTGCAAGCAAAGATGTTAACGCATGGTTAGGTTTGTATAGAGTATTATGAGGTTTAGTAGAAAAATAGCTCCTGAGATAAAACCAAGACAAAATTTTATTACTAAAAAAAGATTAAGAGAAGATGAAATTGATTTTGATAAGTTAAGATCATATCGTTTAGATAGGGTTAGAAAAGAATTAGTAAAAAACAATTTAGAAGCTTGTATTCTATTTGATCCAGTGAATGTTCGTTATGCTTTAGATACTGTAAACATGAGTGTCTATAATATGCATAACTTAACAAGATATTGTTTTGTACCGGTCAATGGACCAACAATTCTTTATGAGTATTTTAATTGTGAAATATTATCAAAGCATTTAAATCTAATTGACGAAATCAGACCTGCAATCACATGGGATTATTTTAGCAATGGAGATCAAGCAAATTTACAATTATCAAAATGGATAAATGAAGTTAAAGATTTATCAAAAAATTATTTTAAAACTAAAAAAATTGCAATCGATGTTTTAAATGGTCCTGCGGTTACAGCTTTAAATAAAGAAGGAATTGAAGTTGTAGATGCAAAGTTAATTTTAGAACAAGCAAGAGTAATAAAATCACCTGATGAATTAACCTGTATGAAAGCAGCAATAGAAGTTGCAGAAAAAGGTGTATCAAAAATGAGATCAGATCTTAAGCCAGGAATGACAGAAGATGAATTGTGGTCAATTTTACATAAAACGAATATTGAAAATGGAGGTGAGTGGATTGAGTGTAGGATTTTATCGTCTGGTGAAAGAACAAATCCATGGATGCAAGAGAGTAGTAATAAAGTTATGCAACAAGGAGAAATTGTTGCTTTTGATACAGATATGGTTGGTCCCTATGGATACTGTGCTGACATATCAAGAGCCTTTGTAGTTGGACATAAATTTAATGATGAGCAAAAAAAACTATATTCAATGGCTAGAGATCAAATTGATCATAATTTTAGATTAATAAAACCAGGAATGAGTTTTAAAGAATTTATAAAAAAATCTTGGGTTTTGCCTGATGAGTATTATGGAAATAGGTATTCTTGTATGGTTCATGGAATTGGGTTGTGTGATGAGTGGCCTCAAATAAGATATCCAACTGATGGTGGAGAAGAAGGTGGAACTTTTGAGAAGAACATGACAATTACACTTGAGAGTTATATTGGTAAAGTTGGTGGTAAAGAAGGTGTAAAACTTGAACAACAGTATCTTGTAGGTGAAAATGGACTTGAATTAATGTCCCATCATCCATTAGAAGATATTTAATGAAAATTATTTTAGTAATGGGTTTACCTGGAGCAGGTAAAACAACTCTAGCAAATGAAATGGCACCACTATTAAATGCAAAAAGATTAAATGCAGACGAGGTAAGAAAAGCTGCAAACGATTGGGATTTTTCTGAAGAGGGAAGAGTAAGGCAGGCAAGAAGAATGGCTGAGGCAGCTTTAAAATTAAAAGCAGATGGTCATTATGTAATTGCAGATTTTATTGCGCCAACTCCCGAAGCAAGAAGTTTGTTTCCAGCAGATTTTAGAGTGTGGGTCGATACGATTAAAGAAGGAAGATTTGAAGACACAAATCAGATGTTTGTTAATCCTAAGAATTTTGATTTTCATGTAACAACTCAGGATGCAAAAAATTGGGCACCAAAAATAATAGAGGAGATTAAAAAATGACACACCAATGGGATAACAAAAAACCAACAGCACAAATGCTAGGAAGATGGCAACCTTTTCACGATGGACATTACACTTTGTTTAAAGAAATTATTAAAAAAACTGGACAAGTTTGTATTCAAATTAGAGATGTACAGGGTGTAGACGATAATCCTTTTGATTTTGAAACTGTTAAAAAAAATATTGAAGACAGATTAAATCCTGAATTTGAAGGACAATTTAAAATAATGTTAGTGCCTAATATTACAAATATTTGTTATGGTAGGGGAGTTGGATATAAAATTGAGGAAATAGTTTTAGATGAAGAAACTCAAAAAATATCAGCTACCAAGATAAGAGCAAAAATGAGAGAAGAGGGAAAGTTAAAATAAACTTAAATGAGCGATAGACTTAAGACTATTGTAGATTTAGAAAAATATCCAATATACGATTTAAATTCACCAATAATTAAAAATCTAATTAAAAAATGTAAAGAAGAACTTGATCAATATAGTTGTTCAACAATTCCAAATTTTATTTTACCTAAATCACTTAAGGTAATGAATTCTGAGTTAGAAAAACAATTAGACGAAGTTTATATGTCTAAAGAGAGTATAAATGCATATTTGTATGCAAAGGACGATCCCTCATTACCAAAAGATCATCCAAAAAGAACTTTTATGAATAGATATAATGGATATTTAAATTCAGATTGTTTTCCAAAAGATTCTGAAATGAAATATCTTTACGAAACTGAAGAACTTTTAAAATTTGTATCTGCTTGTTTAGGCGTCTCACCTATTTACAGATGGGCGGATCCTTTAGCATGTCATGCGTATAATGTTATGAAACCAGACGGGGTACTGCCATGGCATTTTGATAGTTGTGAATTTACACTTAGTTTAATGATACAAAAACCTGAGAAGGGAGGAATATTTGAGTACTGTCCAAATATTAGAGAACCTGGAAATGAAAATTTCAAAGAAGTGCAAAAAGTTATAGCAGGAGACAGAACTAGTGTAAGACAATTAAAATTAGAGCCAGGGGATTTACAAATATTTAAAGGTAGATTTACTTTGCACAGAGTAACAAAGGTTGAGGGCCAAAAATCAAGATATATGTGTATTCCAGCTTATGTTTTAGATCCATGGAGAGTAAACACTCCAGAACATTCCAAAGCTATTTATGGCAAAGTTTTACCAATTCATATAGAAAGAAATCAGGCTAGATCCGATGGATTAACTGATTAAATGACTAGTAACATTAAAATTAAAAAAATTAACAACGAAGTTTCATCAATTATCATTGCTGAACCAAAAACTTATAATTCTTTATCATTCAAGAATCTTTCAGATTTATTAAAGGCATTAAAAAAATTAGATACTGATAAAAAAGTTAAAGTAATAATATTAGAGGGTGCAGGCAAAGGATTTAGCGCAGGACACAATTTAAAAGAAGTTAGAGGTTTAAAAAAGAGAGATAAATATTTAAAATTATTTAATCTTTGTTCAAAAGTAATGCTTCAAATTGTTGAAGGTAGAAAACCTGTAATTGCCAAAGTCCATGGAGCTGCATTTGCAGCAGGTTGTCAATTAGTTGCGAGTTGTGATTTAGCATACAGTACTAAAGATGCATTGTTTGCTACACCAGGTGTAAATATCGGTTTATTTTGTAGTACACCAATGGTTGCTGTAAGCAGAAAGATAAATCGAAAATCAATGATGAAAATGCTTTTAACTGGAGAACCTATAAAAGCAAATTATGCAAAAGAAATAGGATTAATAAATGATTATTTTTCAAAATCAAAATTAAATAATGAAGTATTAAAGGTGGCAAACAAAATTGCCTCAAAATCCAATTTAACAATTAAAATTGGAAAACAAGCTTTTTACAAACAATTAGAAATGCCTTTAAATAAAGCTTATGCTTACACAAGCAAAATGATGACCCTTAACATGATGGCAATGGATGCTAAAGAAGGAATTTCTGCTTTTTTAGAAAAAAGAAAACCAAATTGGAAAAATAAATAATGAAAAAGAATATTTTAATATTCTTTTTTGTTATTATTGGTGCATTAGTAATTTATAATTTTAAAGATCATAATCAAAAAAGAGCGATCGAGGCATGTGTGGCTGGAACTAAAACATTGGAAAAACCAATGACTGCTTCTGAAGCTAGAATATTTTGTGAGAAACAGATTAAAAATAATTAATGAGTGATATTAAGGAAATTCTCTCAAAATATAAGACTATTGCTATGGTAGGAGTAAGCAATGATCCTTCTAAAGCATCAACTATTGTAATGAAATACATGCAAGAATATGGATATAAAGTTTATCCAGTTAACCCCAGAGCTGAGGGTCAAAAAATTTTAGGGCAAGAGGTTTTTGCTAAAATATCAGATATTAAAGATCCAATTGATATCGTAGATGTTTTTAGACCATCTAAAGAAGTTTATGCTATAGCAGAGGATACAATTAAAATTGGGGCTAAAGTTTTATGGCTACAGCTTGGTATACGAGACGAAAAAGCAAAAGAATTGATGGAAAAAAATGATATTAAGTATGTAGAAAACAAATGTACTAAAATGGAATATCAAAAGTATTTTTTGAAAGTTAGACAGGCGTTTCCAGTTTTGAGTGACTAATGAACAGAGTAATTAAGTTTTTAGATAGTACTTTTTTAGACTTAGGTCGACAATTTAAGTGGACTTACTTGCCACCATTAATGGTATATATGGCTGCAGGTATATCTGGTTTAACAGGTATAGTTGGCACGTTCTTTGTAAAAGATTATTTGAATTTGTCTGCTGCATTTCTTGCAGGCCTAGGTTTTTGGGCAGGTATTCCTTGGGCATTAAAAATGCCACTAGGTCATCTAGTAGATCTTATTTGGGAAAGAAAAAATTACATGGTCTACTTTGGAGCATCTTTAATAGCTTTAAGTTTACTAGTTATGTATGGGCTGATTATTCATACAGAAGAAATGTCTCAAGTTTTTTCAGTAGAGACTTGGTTTGTGATTAGTGTGATTTTGGCTCCTGTTGGTTATGTAGTTCAGGATGTAGTAGCTGATGCTATGACTGTCGAAGCTGTTCCTTTAGTTGATGAAACTGGAAGTGATTATTCCAAAGATCAAATAAAAATAATGCATACAACAATGCAAACTCTTGGACGGTTCGCAATTATTGGTGGTACTGTCCTTGTAGCGTTAGTTAATGTAATTTTGTTTAGAGACGTAGAGAGTTTAGAACAGACTGAAAAGATAAATTTATATGGAACTATTTATATCTACGCACTTGTAATACCTTTGGTTTCTATCTTAGGTGTAATTTTAGCTAATTATTTAAGATATAAAAAAATACAAACTTTAAAATCAAAAGGTCTAGAATTTAAAGAAGAGAGAGGTAACAAGAAAACAAAAATAAACTGGTGGATATTAGGAGGAAGTTTAGTTTTTGTTATTTTCACATTGTCCATTGGGTCCTTTAAAGTACCTTTTGCTCAAGAAATTGTATTTTTAGGTTCAGTAATAATTATTTTGTTTTTAATGTTTAAGCTTATAAAGGAATTGCCTCAGGAATTAAGATTAACTATTGTGGGTACAGCAGTAATTATATTTATATTTAGAGCTATGCCTGGACCTGGACCAGGATTGACATGGTTTGAAATTGATGAGCTCGGATTTAATGAGCAGTTTTTTTCTGTCCTATCATTACTTGCATCAATTTTGACATTAGCAGGTATTGTTTTGTTAAGACCGTTTATGGCAAATAATTCCATTGCTAAAATTATTGTTGTTTTAAGTATTGCAGGAGCAATTTTATTTTTACCAAGTGTTGGAATGTACTATGGTTTTCATAATTGGACAGCTTCATTAACAGGTGGAGTAGTTGATGCTAAGTTCATTGCATTAATAAACACAGCTCTTGAATCTCCTTTGGGACAAGTCTCAATGATTCCTCTTTTAGCATGGATAGCAAAAAATGCTCCAGCACACTTAAAAGCAACTTTTTTTGCAGTTTTTGCATCCTTTACAAATCTTGCGTTATCAGCAAGTGCACTAGGAACCAAGTATTTAAATGAAATCTTTACGGTCACAAGAGAAGTAAAAGATAAAGTTTCAGGTGAAATTCAAACTACAGCAGATTATTCTGAACTTGGGATTTTATTAATTGTTGTGACACTTTTGACATTAATTCTTCCAATATTATTTGTAATTATTATCAATAATAGTAAATACAAAACATCGGAGTAATTATTTTTAAAATGAAAACCGTCTTTAAAGTATTAATTTTATTATTGATATCTTCGACCTTTTCAAACGCTGAATTATTAAATCCAAATAGCACTATTAAACCGAAAGAAGTTATAAAGATTCAACTTAATGGACTTCAAAAAAATGACTCTAAATTCAAGGATAGTGGAATAGAACAAACATGGAATTTTGCTCACCCAAACAATAAGAGAGTAACAGGACCATTAAGCAAATTTAAAATGATGTTAAAAAGTGACTCTTATGGGATGATGATTAATCACCTAAGTCATACAATTACTGAGCTTGGAAGTAGTGACAAATGGGCACAATTTGAAGTAATCATTCTAGATAAAAATAAGATTTACCACAAGTTCAACTGGCAAGTTGAAAAGTATACTTTGGATGGAAGTTTAAAAGACTGTTGGTTAACTACAATGGTTTCTAGCCCAATCCCTTTAGGAAGCTCAATTTGATTTTCAATATACATTTTTGTTTCGTAATAATTAAAAATTTAGTAGGAATCGCTGAATGAAAACAAAAACTAAAGTCGTAGTAGTTGGTGGAGGAGTAGTAGGTGTAAGCGCTCTTTATCACTTAGCAAAAAAAGGTTGGTCTGACGTTGTACTTGTTGAGAGAAAAGAGTTAACTTCAGGATCCACTTGGCATGCAGCTGGTTTATTGCCTCTGTTTAATATGAGTTATTCTGTTGGACAGCTTCATAAATATGCAGTTAATCTTTATAAAACACTTGAGGAAGAAACTGGAAAAAATGTTGGCTTTAGTGTTGTTTCAAATATTCGTTTAGCAAGTACAAAGGACAGAATGGATGAGTATCATCAATATGCAGGTGTAGCTCGAACTATTGGTGTAGATGTAAAGTTCTTAAAACCAGAACAAGTAAAAGAAATTTGGCCTTTATGTCATACAGATGATTTAGTTGGGGCAATACAACATCCAGAAGATGGATACATTCAACCAGCAGATTTAACACAAGCTTTAGCTACAGGTGCAAGAAATAGAGGAGCTGAAATTTATAGAAACACAACGGTTCTATCAATGAGACAAACTAAAGATGGATGGGTTGTAGAAACAGATAAAGGATCAATAGAATGCGAACACGTAATTTCATGTTCTGGAAATTTTGCAAGACAAACAGGTGAAATGGTAGGATTAGATATCCCTGTAATACCTGTGGAGCATCAATACATCGTTACAGAACCTCATCCTGCAATTCAAAAAAGAAAAAAAGATGGATTACCAGAAATGGGTGTCTTAAGAGATAGTGATAGCAGATGGTATATGAGGGAAGAAGCTGGAGGATTAATTTTAGGTCCTTATGAAGATGGTGCACCAGCTTGTTATGTAGAAGGTCCATCAAAAAATTCTGAATATGAATTATTTCAAGAAGACTTGGATAGATTAGCTCCACATATTGAAGGGGCAATTCATAGAGTTCCAGCATTTGGAGAAGTTGGAGTAAAGAAAGTTTATAATGGAGCAATTTGCTATACACCTGATGGAAATCCAATTGTTGGACCAGCTTGGGGACTTAAAAATTTTTGGATTAATGAAGGACATAGCTTTGGAATAACAGCAGCAGGTGGTGCAGGATGGCAATTAGCAGAATGGATAGTTGATGGTGAACCTACGATTGATATGTTGGGAGTTGAACCAAGACGTTATGGAAATTACGCAACTAAATCTTATTTAAAAGCAAAAAATGAAGAAGCATATAGTCATGTCTTCATAGTTCATTATCCAGATGAAGAAAGACCCGCAGCAAGACCACTAAGAACAGCACCATGTTATGAAAGAATGAAAAATTTAGGTGCTGTGTTTGGTCAGAAGTTTGGATGGGAAAGACCTAATTTTTTTGCAACAGATGGAATGGAACAAAAAGATGATTGGTCATTTAGAAGATCGAAATGGTTTGATGCTATTAAAAAAGAATGTCAAAATGTAAAAGAAAATGTCGGTCTTTTAGATATGACTGCGTTTGCAAAATGTAGAATTAGAGGGCCTAAAGCAGAAGAATTTTTAGATTATTTAGTAGCTAACAAACTTCCAAAAAAGATTGGAAGAATAAATTTATGTCATGCTTTAAATACTAAAGGCGGGGTTCATTCAGAATTTACAATAATGAAAGAAGCAGAGAATAGCTATTATTTAGTTTCTGCTGGAGCGAATTTAAGATTGGATCATGACTGGATACAAAAATGGATGCCAGATGATGGATCTGTAATATTTGAAGATCTAACAAACAGTACAGGAGTTCTAGTAGTAGCAGGTCCTAAGGCTAGACAATTAATGCAGAAGGTTTCAACAGACGATTTTTCAAATGAGAATTTCAAATGGCTGACTGCTAAAAATGTAAATGTTGGATACGCTCCAGTAAATGCAATGAGAGTTAATTTTGTGGGTGAGCTCGGTTGGGAACTACATCATCCAATTGAATATCAAAACCATATTTTTGATAAATTAATGGAAGCAGGAAAAGATTTAGGAATTAAACCTTTTGGAATTAGGGCTATGAATAGTTTGAGAGTTGAAAAATCATACAAACTAGTTGGTACCGAATTATCAATTGAATATTCACCTTATGAATCCGGCCTTGATAGATTTGTTCATCCAAACAAAGGTAACTTTATTGGCTTAGAAGCACTAAACAAATGGAGAGAAAAAGGTTTTGATAATAAATTAGTTACTTTAGAGGTTCATAATACTAAAGATGCTGATGTACTAGGAAATAATCCTATATTTAAAGATGGTAAAGTTGTTGGAAGAGCAACGGGTGGTGAGTTTGGATTTAGATTAGATAAATCAATAGCTCTTGCAATGGTTAAGCCAGATTGTTCAAACGTAGGCGACAAATTAAAAGTTGATATATTAGGTGAAATGTACGACGCTACCGTCTTAGATGAGAGTCCATACGACTCAGAAAATAATTTATTGAGAGCTTAATGAAAATTTTAGTTGCTGTAAAAAGAGTTATCGATTACAACGTACAAATCAGAGTAAAAGAAGATGGAACTGGTGTAGTTACTGACAATGTTAAAATGTCAACTAATCCACCTGATGATAATGCAATAGAGGAAGCTGTAAAAATTAAAGAAGCAGGCAAAGCTACAGAAGTAGTTGCAATAACTGTTGGTGAAGAAAAAGCTCAAGAGACTGTTAGAAAAGCTTTAGCAGTTGGTGCAGATAGAGGTATTCACGTAAAAGCAGACGGAATATTAGAGCCACTTGCTGTTTCAAAAATTTTACAAAAAATAGTTGATAAAGAAAAACCAGATTTAGTGTTTATGGGCAAACAAGCAATTGATGATGACTGCAATCAAACAGGTCAAATGTTGAGTGCTTTATTAAATTGGCCACAAGCGACATTCGCCTCAAAGATTGATGTTAAAGATGATAAATTAGAAGTAATTCGAGAAATAGATGAAGGTCTTGAAACAATTGAAATAAATGTTCCAGCTATTGTAACATGTGATCTTAGGTTGAATGAACCTAGATATGCTTCATTACCAAATATTATGAAAGCTAAAAAAAAACCTATTGAAGAAATTGCAGCCTCAGATTTAGGTGTGGATGTGTCACCAAGATTAGAACAAATAAAAGTGGAAGAACCTCCAAAAAGAAAAGCGGGTATAAAAGTAGCAAATGTTGCTGAATTAGTTCAAAAATTAAAGAATGAGGCAAAGGTAATATAATGGCAGTTTTACTTATAGCTGAGCATAATAATAAAGAGTTAAGACCATTTACTCATAATGCAGCTACAGCAGCATCTCAAATTGATTCAGATGTTCACGCTGTAATTATTGGTCAAGATACTGAAGAAGCTGCAAAACAATTATCTGAACTTCCAGTAGTTAAAAAAATATTAAGTGTTGAAGCAGCTCATTATGAAAACTTCACAGCAGAAAATTTTGCGCCAGTGATTGTTAAACTTGCTGAAAATTATTCTCATATTGTTTGTTCGGCAAATACATTTGGGAAAAATTTGATGCCAAGGATTGCTGCTCATCTTGATACATCGCAGGTAAGTGACATTATTAAAGTAATATCACCAGATACTTTTTTAAGACCTATTTATGCTGGAAATGCTTTTGCAACGATTAAAAGCAATGATGCTAAAAAGTGTGTAACAATCAGACCTACCTCTTTTGATCCTTGTGAGACTAAAGGTGGATCAGCCCCAATTGAAAAAGTAGATGCTAGTGGAGAGTTTTCAAAAACAAAATTTATCAAAAGAGAAGAAATTAAATCTGATCGACCTGAGCTTGGTACAGCCAGAATTGTTGTCTCAGGTGGCAGAGGAATGCAAAGTGGAGATAATTTTAAATTAATTACAGAAATTGCTGACAAGCTTGGAGCAGCTATCGGAGCTTCAAGAGCTGCAGTTGATGCTGGTTATATAAGTAATGATCATCAAGTAGGGCAAACAGGAAAAGTTGTTGTCCCAGATTTGTATATTGCTATCGGAATTTCTGGGGCAATTCAGCACTTAGCTGGAATGAAGGAAAGTAAAGTTATTGTTGCAATAAATAAAGACGGCGAAGCACCAATTTTTAGTGTAGCAGATTATGGTCTTGAGGCAGATTTATTTGAAGCAATACCTCAGTTCATGGAAGAGCTGAACAAATTAAACACTATACAAAAATAATCCTTACAGTTAAAAACTAGGTTATGTCTAGAGAATCAATGGAATATGATGTTGTAATTGTTGGTGGAGGTCCATCAGGATTATCAACTGCAATTAAATTAAAACAATTAGATCCAAATTTGAATGTTTGTTTATTAGAAAAAGCATCAGAAATTGGAGCACATATTTTAAGTGGTAATGTATTTGAAACACGTGCGCTAGATGAATTGTTACCTAATTGGAAAGAACTAAATTCACCAATTAAAACAAAAGTAACTAAAGAAAAATTTTTATTTTTAGGAAAAAATAATTCATTAAGTTGGCCAACTTGGTTACTTCCTGCAGTTCAACAAAATCATAAAAATTATATTATTAGTCTTGCAAATTTATGTAGATGGCTTGCTGAGCAAGCTGAGGCTCTTGGTGTTGAAATTTTTCCAGGATTTCCAGCAAGTGAAATTTTATATAATGAAGATGGATCAGTTAAAGGTGTAGCCACTCAAGACATGGGTATAGATAAAGAAGGAAATAAAAAAGATAGTTTTGAACCTGGAATTGAACTTACAGGTAAAGTAACTGTTTTTGCAGAGGGTTGCAGAGGTCATTTAGGAAAACAACTAATTGAAAAATTTGAACTAAACAAAGGTAAAGATCCCCAGCAATATGGAATTGGATTTAAAGAAATTTGGGAAATAGAGGATAAAAATCATGAGGAAGGTTTAGTTATGCATACAGCTGGATGGCCGCTAGATAACAATACGTATGGAGGAAGTTTCATGTACCATGCGGAAAATAAACAAGTTTTTTTAGGCTATGTAATTGGTTTAGATTACAAAAATCCACATTTATCTCCTTATGATGAATTTCAAAGGTTTAAAACTCATCCGGCAATTAAAAAGATTATAGAAGGTGGAAAAAGAATTTCTTACGGTGCAAGAGCTTTAATTGAAGGTGGATTTCAGAGTTTGCCAAAAATGTTTATGCCTGGAGCTTTGTTAGTTGGATGTGACGCTGGAACTTTAAATATGCCAAAAATTAAAGGCTCTCATACTGCGATGAAAAGTGGAATTATTGCTGCCGAAACTATTAATGAACACATAAATGAAAACAAAGATTTATCGATTTATGAAAATAAATTTAAAAATAGCTGGTTATATAAAGAGCTTTTTGAGGCTCGAAATGTTAAACCTAGTTTTAGCTGGGGATTAATTTTAGGAATAATTTTCACAGGTATTGATCAAATTTTATTTAGAGGAAAACTTCCTTTTACACTTAAACATAAACATGCTGATCATGAAACATTGAAGCCCGCAAATCAGATGCCAAAAATAGATTATCCAAAATATGATAATGTAATAACTTTTGACAAAACAAGTTCAGTTTATCTAACAGGAACTAATCATACGGATAATCAACCAGTTCATTTGAAACTTAAAGATCCTGATTTACCAATAAATTATACTTTAGAAAAATTTGATGAACCTGCTCAGAGATATTGTCCTGCAGGTGTGTATGAAGTTCAAAAAGAAAATGATGTAAATAAATTTGTTATCAATTCTCAGAATTGTATTCATTGTAAAACTTGCGATATTAAAGAACCATCTCAAAATATTACTTGGGTTACTCCAGAGGGTAGTGGTGGTCCAAGATATGGAAATATGTAAATTAGGACAAATCTATTGCAAACTTTTTTAAAGTTTCAATAGGTACATATTTAAGAGTGTTTTCGTGAGTTCTTTTCAAAAATATTGGACATCCTTTTCCAGCTTCAACCGCTTTTGCATACCAACTAGCACACAAACACCATCCATCTCCATCTTTTAAACCTGGAAAACCAAATTCAGGATGTGGAGTAATTAAATCGTTACCTGCTTCTTTCATCCACTCTAAGCATTCGGTAGTAACTTTAGCACAAACTGTATGAATTCCATGATCATTCTCGTCAGTATTACAACAACCATCGCGAAACCATCCTGTTAAAGGATCATTTGAACATTCCTCCAAGTCTTCACCTAAGACATTTTTTTGTTTTTCACTCATTTAAATTTTTGTTGGGTTTGGTTGTCCTTTATAAACTTCCTCTGGATCAAATTTTTTTTCTTTTTCAAGAAATTCCATTTCAACTTTTCTTCCATTATCAATTGGTCCCATTGGAATTGATCTGTAAAAACATGATCTATATCCTACATGACAGCTAGCCCCATCACCTATATCAACTGTTAACCAAATAGAGTCCTGGTCATCATCAATTCTAATTTCAGTAACCTTTTGAGTAAATCCACTTGTTTTACCTTTATGCCAAATAGCTTTTCTAGATCTGCTATAATAATGCGCTTCTTTAGTTTCAATTGTCTTTTTCAAAGCTTCCACATTCATGTATCCGTGCATTAAAATATCTTTTGTTCTTGAGCACATGGTAATCACAGGAATCAATCCATCATTATCAAATTTTGGTGATAGAAGATTTCCTTCTTCAATATCATAGATATTTTCTCTTTTTTTGAACATACGGGGTGATTATTTAGCACATATCTAAATATATTAAATATTTTTAAATTGAGGTATTTACTGTATAAAAAGGCGCTATGAAATTAGTAAAAGACACAGACAACAATAATTTAGAAACAAAAAAGGTTTCTGATAAAGAAGCCGAGGAAGCTATCAGAACAATTTTATCTTGGATGGGAGAAGATCCCAAAAGAGAGGGACTGTTGGAAACCCCTAAAAGAGTTGTAAAAGCATTTAAAGAATATTTTCAAGGTTATAATGAGGACGCAAAAAAAGTATTAGATAAAACTTTTGGTGATGTAGAAGGTTATAGCGATATGGTGGTTCAAAAAAATATTTCAGTACAAAGTCACTGCGAACATCATATGGCTCCAATTATTGGAAAAGCACATGTTGCTTATATACCAAATGAAAGAGTTGTAGGATTAAGTAAAATTGCGAGAGTAGTTGAAATATTTTCGAAAAGATTACAAACACAAGAGAGATTAACAGTACAGATAGCAAACAGCTTAATGGAAGCGTTAGATGCAAAAGGTGTGGCTGTTACAATAGATTCAACTCATCAGTGTATGACTATGAGGGGTATAAAAAAAGAACAAGCAACAACTGTAACTAATTTTTACTTAGGTCAATTCAAAGAAGATTTGAGTTATCAAAATAGATATTTACGATTTATCAGCACTGAGTTAAAAGACTAGTGTGTCTGACCAATTCAAAGCACTAATTCTAAATCAAGAAGGTGAAAACTTCTCACGTGAAGTTAAGTCAATTGATAAAAGTTTTTTAAAGCATGGAGACGTCACCGTAAAAGTAGATTATTCTGACCTTAATTTTAAAGATGGAATGATTTTAAAAAATGGTGGACGATTAGTTAAAGAATTTCCACATATTCCAGGGATAGATTTTTCAGGAAAAGTAATTGAAAGTGAAAATTCAAAATTTAAAGAAGGAGATGAGGTAATTTTAACTGGATTTAGAGTTGGAGAAATATTTTTTGGAGGGTATTCACAAATTGCAAAAGTAAATGCAGATTTTTTAGTTAAAAAACCTGATAGCTTAACAACTAAAGAAGCTATGATTTTAGGTACTGCAGGTTTTACATCATTAATGAGTGCTTTTGCAATTCAAGCAAGGGAAAGTATTTTATTGGGGGAAAAAGTAAATGATGTTTTGGTAACTGGCGCTACAGGTGGAGTTGGCAGTTTAGCAGTTATGGCTTTAACTAAATTAGGTTACAACGTTACTGCTGTAACAGGAAAAGACTCTAAGTCAGACTATTTAAAATCATTAGGTGCTAAAAACATTATAAATAGGGCTGAATTTGACAAAGATCCACGACCAATAGACAAAGGTCTATGGGATGGAGTGGTAGACACAGTTGGTGGAAAAATTTTGTCAAATGCAATTGCTCAAACAAAATCAAATGGGATAATATCAGTGTGCGGAAATGCAAACAGTAATGAACTTAATACAAATTTATTACCTTTTATGTTGAGGGGTATTAAAGTTTGGGGCATGGACTCTGCTAATTGTAGCATAAAAAGAAGAGGTTTCATTTGGGGAGAAGCAAAAAATTTAATTGATTTTGATTTATTGGAAAAATCGGTTTTAACAGTGAGCTTGGAGGAGTTGATTGAGACTTATCCTAAAATTTTAAAAGGTGAAATTTCTGGAAGAGTATTAGTTGATTTAAATAAATAATGGATTGGGATAAATTAAAAATTTTTCATGCAGTAGCAGAAGCGGGTAGCTTCACAAACGCTACTATTAATTTGAATCTTAGTCAATCTGCTATAAGTAGACAAATTCAATCTTTAGAACAAGATTTAAAAGTTCAATTATTTGAAAGACATGCAAGAGGATTAACTCTTACAGAAAATGGAGAGTATGTCTTTAAAACAGCTCACGAGGTTATCACAAAACTTAAAGAAGTTGAAACATCACTGGGTGATCAAAAAAGTAAACCTTCAGGAAAATTAACTATTACGACTGTCAGAAGTTTTGGTACCCACTGGTTAACACCAAGAATTCAAGAATTTATGAGGCTAAATCCAGAAATTGAGATTGAGCTAGTTTTCGATGATAAAGAGTTAGATTTAAGCACTCGGCAAGCAGATATTGGAATTTTCATGAGAAGACCAAAACAGCTTAACTATATTCAGAAAAAATTAGTGGATATTAAATATTATATTTATGGTTCAAGTAAATACTTGGAAAAAAATGGTATGCCCAAAACAGTTAATGATTTAAATAAACATAAATTTATTTCATTTGGAAAAGGAGCACCTTCACCAGTCTATAACCCAGATTGGGCTTTAAAAATTGGAATGCATGATGGAAAGAAAAGAAAATCAATTATGAAAGTAAACAGTGTAAGCGGATTACTATATGGTGTTGAATCTGGTGTAGGATTAGCTGCACTACCAGAATATTTAGTTTCAAATACTAGTAATATAATTAAAGTACTTCCAAAAGTAGAAGGTCCTATAACTGAAGCTCACTTTGTATACCCGCAATCACTTAAAAATACAGCTAGGGTACAAGCTTTCAGAAACTTCCTATTTAGTAAAATAGGCGACTGGAAGTAAGGATTTAATTAAAAATATATCCAAATAATACTTGTAAAATGCGACATTATATGCGATTGATAATCATTCGCATTGCGAATAATTCTCATTCGCAAATTAATTAGGGTAAAGATAAGGATACAATGAAAAAAGTAACAATAATAAGTTTATTTGTTTATTTAATATTCTCGTCTTTTGCGATTGCAAATGAAGTAAATATTTTCAATGCAAGACATTATAAAGCAGATAATGAGCTTTATAGCAAATTTACCAACAAAACTGGAATTAAAGTAAACCTGATTAATGGAAAGGCCAGTGCATTAGAAAAAAGAATGATTGAAGAAGGGACTGACTCTTCAGCTGATCTTTATATTACTGCTGATGCTGGAAGATGTGGAGCTTTCAAGGCTAAAGGAATGACTCAAAGTGGTTTGGTGTCACCGACAATTAAATCTTCTGTTCCAAAAAATTTTAGAACTACACACTGGGTAGGAGTAGCCAAAAGAGCAAGAATAATTTACTATTCACCAGAAAGAGTTAGTGGTGCTGAATTATCAGGTCTTACATATGAAAGTCTAGCTGATCCAAAATGGAAAGGCAGATTAGTAATTAGAAAATCAAGCAACATTTATAACAAATCTCTTGTAGCTTCATTGATTGAGAATAATGGAAAGAAAGCTGCTGCTGAATGGTCTAAACGAGTTGTTACTAATATGGCAAGAACACCAAAAGGAAACGACAGAGCTCAAATTATGGCAGTTGCGGCTGGAGAAGCTGATATTGCAGTAGCAAACACTTATTACTTGGCACTAATGTTATCTGGTAATAAAGGAGCAGAACAACAAGCGGCTGCTAAAAAAGTTAAGGCATTTTTTCCTAATCAAAATGATAGAGGAACACACATGAATATTAGTTGTGCAGCTTTAGTAAAAGGGGCTCCTAATAAAGCAAATGCTATTGCTCTTGTTGACTTTTTATTATCACCAGAGGCTCAGGAACATTTTACAAATAACACTTTTGAGTTTCCAATGATAGCCGGGGTATCTCCAAATCCATTGGTAGTGAATAATTTAGGATTAGATTTTAAACAAGATTTAACAACTAAAGTTTCAAGCTATGGAAAAAATCAAGCTGCTGCATTAGAGGTAATGACAGCTGCTGGATGGAAGTAAGGAAAAAGTGAGAAAGAATTTATTTAATTTTAATTTAGACATTTCTTTAGGCAAAAGTGGTTCTCTAGAGGGTCAGATAACTTGTGAGCCATGCTTGTCACAATGTGAAAAAATTAAAAAAAAAATAAATAATAGAAAATTATCTGAGATCGGAAATGATGATATTGATCGTGTCATTAATGTTTTTGATTTAAAAAGTTAATTTTCAAAAAGTGAACATAACTTAATAGTTATTTACCCTACTATTGATTATGTTCACTTGAAAAAAAGGGTAAAAATGTATTTAAAAAAAATTAATTTTTGGTTTTTAAGTTCTTTACTGGTATCAATTTTTGTTGCTATACCAATTGTTACTGTATTTATTAGTTTTTTTGAGGAAACATCAAATTATTATCAAATTCTAAAAGATACTTTTTTGTTTGAATATATTTTTAATTCAATAATTTTGCTTGTTGGTGTCTTAGCTTTAACTTTTCTTATTGGAACTAGTACAGCTTATTTAGTTTCTTTTTATAAATTCCCTTTAAGTAATTTTTTTAAATGGGCTCTGATATTATCTTTTGCAGTGCCTCCATACATTTATGCGTATTCTTTAACAGCTTTCTTTGAAAATTATGGAACTTTATATTCGATATTGAAAAATGTATTCGGAGAGGGAAATTATAACCAAAGCATCCCAAAGTTTGATGGTTTAATTGGTGCTGTACTTTCGCTATCTTTTTCACTATTTGCTTATGTTTATATTCTCTCAAGAGCATCATTCCAGTATCAATCTCAAAATCTAATTGATTTAGGTAGAAATTTAGGATTTTCTAAAATGAAGTCCTTTTACTCTTTAATATTGCCAGCAGCCAGACCTGCAATTGTTGCAGGTCTTTCTTTGGTAGCAATGGAAACTTTAGCTGAATTTGGAGCTGTTGATTTCTTTTCTATAAATACCTTAACTACGGGTATTTACAATTCTTGGATCACTTTTGATGATTTAGCTTTCTCAAACAGGATATCTTTTTTTCTTCTTTTATTCATTTTTGCAGTATTCATTTTAGAAAATTTATCTAGAAAAAAGGCGAGGTATCATTCAAATACAAAAGGTGGATTTAAACAAAAAGAAAAAATTCAACTTTCAGGAGCAAAAGCGTTTTATGCATTTTCAATTTGTTTGGTTGTTTTCTTTTTAAGTTTTTTATTTCCACTAAGTCAAATGTTATATTGGACTTTAAAGTTTCCAGAAAATCTTTTCGATTTACCGGTCATTACCTTGACATTAAATACACTTTACTTGGTGTTATTATCGAGTTTAGTTTTAATAACCTTTTCTTTAATTTCCAATTATGGAAATAGAGTTTCTAAAAATAAAACCTTGAATGCTTTGTCTACTTTATCTATTTCAGGTTATGCTATTCCAGGAGTAATCTTAGCTGTAGCTTTTATAACTTTTATTGCTTGGTTTGACGATAACGTGGTTAAAGCACTTGGCTTTTTATCTGTTAAAAAAATATTTATAGGTTCTATTCTTGGTTTGGTTCTTGTTTATTTTATTAGGTTCTATTCTTTAGCCTTTAATGGAATTAAATCTGGATACGAAAAGATAAATATTTCAGTTGATGAAAGTTCATACCTACTTGGTTATTCTAAAAAAAAGACTTTCATAAATATTCATATACCTTTCTTAAGAAAATCTCTTTTATTTGTTGGAATTCTTATTTCTTTAGAAATAATAAGAGAATTACCAATCACCTTGATTTTAAGACCTTTTAATTTTGAAACATTCGCAACTACGGCTTATATATCTGCTTCAGAAGACTTGCTAGAAGCTGCTGCTGTACCTTCGTTATTTTTAATTCTTATTGCAAGTTTTTTTATAATGCTTACATCTACATATATTCTGAGAGATAATGAGCAATAGCTATTTAGAAATTAAAAATGTTGATTTCACGATAAGTGGAAAGACAAAAGTAAAGAATGCATCCTTTGTAATTGAAAATGAGGGAGACACTTTGTGTATTTTAGGTCCATCAGGAATTGGTAAGACGACAATACTAAGAACTATCGCTGGATTAGAAAAAATTGACAAAGGCTCAATTAAACTAAACGGCAAACTGTTGTCTTCTAAAGATCAAAATGTAGAACCTGAGGATAGAAATATATCCCTAGCTTTTCAGGATAATAGTTTGTTTCCACATTATACAGTCGAAAAAAATATTTTATTAGGCGCTGAAAGAAATAAAGGAAAAAGGAAAAAAAAACTTAGCTTTAAGGAGATAGTAGATTTTCTTCATATAGAAGAAATTTTGACAAAATACCCACATGAAATTAGTGCGGGGGAAGCACAGAGAGCTTCACTTGCTAGATCACTTTTAACACAACCTGATCTTTTACTTTTAGATGAGCCATTATCAAATGTTGATCAAAGTTTTAAAGAGGAGATACAAGTAAGATTAAAAAAAATCTTAAGTAAATTAAAAATTACAACAATAATAGTTACCCACGACTCATACGAGGCTTTTTACCTTGGGCATAAATGTGCAATTATATTAGATGGTCAAATTAAACAGTTTGACGATCCTTATAATGTTTATCATTTTCCAAACTCTGTAGAAGTAGTTAATTTTTTAAATAGAGGTATTTTAATTCCTGCAAAAGTGACAGGAGAAAATTCATTAGAAAACAATGACCTTGGAACAATTAAAGGTAATTTTATTAAACATTATCCAAAAGGATCAAGTGTACAATTGTTGTTACAGCCAGAAGACCTTGAGCATGATGATAAAAGCAATTTAAAGCTAGAAGTTGTAGATCGGAAATTTAGAGGGACAAACTTTATTTATACTTTAAAAACAAGCAGCAATTTATTAATACCAGTTTTTGTTCATTCTCATCACGAACATCAACATGAAGCTGACGAAAAGTTTGGAATTAAGAGACCGATTAATATTGATCACATAGTTTGTTTTTAATAAAACAACCAAATGCTTACCAAAAAACAATTGTTCACAAGAGGCATGTTGGATATTTCTCCACATATGCTCTCTGTTATTCCATTTGGGATAATTTGTGGAGCAATTGGAGTTGAGCTTGGTTTTAATCCATATTTAGTCTACGCAATGTCTTTCATTATTTTTGGAGGTGCATCGCAAATAGTTTTTTTACAGTTATTATCAGGAGGTGCGTCTAGTTTAGTAGCTGTTACCTCTGTTGGAATTATAAATTCTCGACATTTATTATATGGAGCAGTTTTATCTGAATATTTAGAGAAATTATCTTTTATTAAAAAATTATTAATTTCATATGTTGTAGTAGATCAAGGTTTTGCTGAGTCGAATAAATTTTTTAAAAAAAATAGAACTGAAGAATATTTGCACTATCATTTAATTGGTACAGGTTGCACAATGTGGGTTTGTTGGCAGATTGCAACCCTTTCAGGAATAATTTTAGGATCTTTTGTTCCTGAAGAACTAGGATTGAAATTTGCAATACCTTTAACTTTTATAGCCATTGTTGTTCAGGATTTAAAAAAATTAGATCATGTAATTGTAATGATTATTTGTGGTTTAAGCTCTCTATTATTTTTTGATGCCCCATTTAAATCTTATATAATTATTTCACCAGTAATTGCTTTGTTCGTTGCTGCACTATTATTGAGGTTAAAAAAATGACTTTGGCATCAATTATAGCAGCTGGAATATTAACTTATTTCACTAGAATGACCATGATCGCTTTAATTAGTAGAGATATGTTAGGAGATAAAATTAAAGCTGTATTAGAATATGTTCCATCTGCAGTATTCCCAGCCATAATATTTCCTGGAATATTTATTAACGATTATGGAACTTTTATAGAAATGAATGATCCAAAAATTTTTGGGGCATTAGTTGCAGTTATTGTAGGTTATTTTTCAAAAAATATTATTGCAACTATTTTAGCAGGATTAGTTTCTTATTGGTTTTTAATTTTTGTGATTTTTAGTTAGCACCTAATTTCATATTATTTCTAATATTGCTATCCATTAGCTCAGGCTTAGATAAATTAAGATTTGACATTATCTCAGCATATTCGTCAGCATTATTAACTTGAAGCCTTGGATTTGATTTTTTTTCATTTCCAATGGTACTAACAAGTTTACCGTTATAATCATGACCTGGATAAAGCAAAGTATCCTCAGGTAGTTTAAGTAATTTATTAAATAAAGAATTATAAGCATCTTTTGAGCTACCATTTTGAAAATCTGTCCTACCTGTTCCATTAATTAACAACGTATCACCTGAAAACAAATATTTATTCATCAAAAAACTATAACTGTCCGAAGTATGACCAGGTGTATACATTGCTTTAATCTGAATTTGATCAATTTTAATTATTTCTTCATCTTTTACTTTGATTTCTACTGTATCAGCTGGTGTGTGCTCTCCCATGATTGTAGAACAATTTGTAACTTTTTTTAACTTTGAAGCACCTGTTATGTGGTCTGCGTGAATATGTGTATCAATTACTTTTACAAGTTTAAGATCTAATTCATTAAGTAAATTTATATAGCTATCAACATTCTCAATTACCGGATCAATTATTAATGCTTCTCGACCTTTAGCAGAAGCAATTATATAAGTATAAGTTGATGATTTCGTATCAAAAACTTGCTTAAATATCATAGCTTAAAATATCACATGTACTTGTTATAATAAATCAATTATCTGTTTAACTTTCATGGGTAAACTAATTTCATTCATTATAATTTTATTAATATATAGTTTTACTAACGTTGTAAGTGCTCATAGTCATTTTCCTATCACAACTGATTCTAAACTTATGATTGAAAGAGGTAAAATTGCATATGAAAAAAATTGTGTTTCTTGTCATATGATAAATTTAGCTGGTGCTAAAAACTGGAAAGGATTGGATGAAGACGGACATAGAAAAGCCCCACCTTTAAATGGCACAGGTCATACTTGGCATCATGACGACAAAACTCTGCATGCAATAATAAAATATGGACTAGCAAAATTAGTAAAAAACTATGAAGGTAAAATGATTGGTTTTGAGGATAAATTATCTGATAAAGAAATTGATAGTGTACTAGCTTATTTAAAGTCTTATTGGCCTATTGATAAATATGAATATCAAATTAATATGAGTAGATAATTATGACAGCAATAACATTTAATTGGTCTTGCAAACATACTTGGAAAAGAAGTGCAAAAAATACAGCTTGGTGTGTATTAGGTTGTGCCATAGGTGATTTTGGTACAATTTTATTTTTTCAATTAACTGGAATTCCTTTTCCAGTTTTAGGAATTATGATTTTAGCAATCATTAATGGTTTGATTACAAGTATTATTTTAGAAACAATTATTTTAATGACACAAAATTTTAATTTTATTAATGCGTTTAAAACTGCTTGTGGAATGAGTTTAATATCAATGATCAGTATGGAAATTATGATGAATTTGACAGATTATGTTTTAACTGGTGGTGCCATATTAACTTGGTGGGTTGTTCCAATAATGTTAATTGTAGGTTTTTTAACTCCATGGCCATACAATTATTGGAGATTAAAAAAATTCGGAGTAGCTTGTCATTAGTTTAAAGCATTCTTTTCAACAAATTATCTTTAAACAACAATCTATGAGCTATCACCGCTAAAATATGAAGGGATATTAAAGCTATAATTGTATAATTTGAATATATGTGAATATTATAAAATTGATCTGCTAATTCAAAATTATCTTTAATTTTTATCTCTTTAAAAAAAATTATTAAAGTCTCTCCATTAAATAATTTTTTTAAAATTCCTGAAATTGTGATTGACAAAATTGCCACATATAAAAGAACATGGTTTAATTTTGCTATAAATTTTTGTCCAACGAATATACTTGGATTAAGTTTGGGTTTAGGATTAAGTATATTATTTAATAACCTTAAAATTACTAAATAAAATATAGTTAAACCTATTGTAACATGAATATTTTCAAAGGTTATTCTTTCTTCACCAAAATCTAAATCAACTAAATAAAAACCTAATGGGATTTGAATTAGAAGCAATAACGCACTTAGCCAATGTAACAGCTTTGAAATAATACCATACTCTGTTAGGGTATTTTTAACATGCATAAATTATTTAATCACATAACCTCATTTATTAAAATATTATTGTTATCAATTTTTACTGTGCTTTTGGTCTCAGTTAGTAATGCCGAACAAAGCGTTGAAGATATTATAAAGGGGAGAAAAGCATTATTTAGTAAGAATTATAGCACTGCTAAAAGAGTGCAAGCCTTTGCATCAAATGGAGATTTTGATAGATCAATAGAATTAATGATAGAAATGAGCGAAAATTATAAAGTTTTGATTGATTTATTTCCCGAAAATAGCAAGGAAGGATTTAAAACAGAAGCCTTACCAATCATTTGGGAAGAAAAAGATGCTTTTAATGCTCTAATGAAAAAAGCATCTGATGATATGGTTACACTTGCATCTGTTATTGAAGATAGCGATGATATTAGAGGTACATTAAAACAATTGATGTGGAGTAATTGCAAAGCTTGTCATAGCAAGTATCGGATGCCTCATTAAAATTTATTTTTAAGGGTTCGCTCTTTAAGCGAATACCTAAAGAGCTCCCTTTTTTTTTAAGCCTCTTTGGCATTTTAATCCAAACGGATTTTAATGTTATTAACTTTTTTGATATTTAAAAGACTTCAGCTAAGTATCAGGTGGTGAAAGTATTAACATAAACCTCCTTCTAAAAAAAAGGTAATTATATTTAATACAAATTCAATTAATTTATTTGAGTTTTAGTTAAATAAAATTCTTGAATACAACCTGTTGCTTTAGTAGATTCCCGATATCAAATATATCTACTTTAAATTATTTTTTATTAATTAATTCACTAATAAAATTTTCACCGTAACCTTCGTCTACAGCTTTTTGAAAATAATTTTTATTAACTTCAGCAACTTTTTCTGCTTCTGGAAAATCTTTTAATAAGTCTTGAATATAAGTCAAATCTTTTACAGAATTACTGGCAGTAAATTTAAATCCAGTAAAATCTCCTTTTAATAAATTATCAAAAACTCTATTTAGAGCTGCAGAATTACCCGAACCAAGCTTAGCAACATCAAAAATTTTTTTCAAATCAAGTCCCATTTCGGAAGCACTTTTAGCTAAATGATTAACTAATGCAGCATTTCCTAGAGTTAAAAAGTTATTCAAAAGTTTTGATTTTGCTCCCATTCCGACAGTTCCAAAATGAAAATATTCTTTACAGAAAAACTTAAAATAAGGTTCAGCTATTTTAAAATTTTCATCTGATGCTCCTACTATTCCTCCTAAAACTCCTTCTTCTGCTTGAACAGGACCACCCATTACAGGACACTCAACATATTTAATGTTATTCTTTTTAAAAATAGCCTCAGTTTCGATAGAACCAGTTTGGTTATGAGTTGTGATATCAATAATTATAGTTTTGTCGTTTAAAATTACTGAAATTTTTTCAGATATTGATTTTGCAATTGGGGTATTTGTTACACACATAAACAAAGCATCAAGATTTTTATTAGCAAAATCTTCAAAAGATTTTACTTCTTCTGCACCATTGCTAATAATTTTTTCAATTGGCTTTCTATTTTTGTTTGCGATAACATAAAGTTTATGTTTATGTTTTAAAATATTCTTGGCTATTCCGTAGCCCATATAACCAACACCAATAAATCCGATATTTTTCATATTTATAATTAACTTTTCTTTGTACCCTCTGTTCTTATAAACATTATACCAAAAACAATAATTCCTACCACACCTACAATTTTATTATAATCAAAAGGTACTCCAAAAATTAAGAAATTAATAATTGTTGACCAAACTAACTGAGAATATTGAAAGTTTGTCACAAATGATAAATTAGAGAGTTGGATTGCGTAAATTATTAGAGAATGACTGACAAAGCCTGCTACACCAAGCAATAACAAATAAAGCCAGAAAATATTTTTCTCTAAAGGTACCCAGTTAAAAAAAATAAATATACTAAATATAATTGCACCTAAAATTGATGTATAGAATATTGCAGCAAATGGATCGTTGTCACCTGATACAAGTTTAGTAAAAAATTGATAAAGCGCCCAACAAATTGGTGGAACTATAGGGAAAATTAAATCTATGCTAAATATTTTCATACTTGGTCCCAAAGAGTAAATAATTGAACCAAAGCTAAGTAACATTAAAAGTATACCCTTTGGTGTTAAAATATCTTTTAAAAAATATGCTGAAAGCAAAGAAACTATTAAAGGTGCTGTGAAGAAAACTACATATATATCTACTAAGTCAAATTTTTGTAAAGAATAAAACATAAATGACGTTGCTGTAACCATCAATGTTGATCTTATTATTTGGACCTTGAAATTTTTTTTCAAATTTACTTTTGGTTTAAAGATTAAAAAAAATATAATTAAAGAAACTAGGTGAAAAAAAAATCTACCCCAAATTGCTTGTGTAACTGGCATAACTGTACCAAGGTATTTTGCTGTAGAGTCCATACAAACAAACATGAAAAAGCCTCCTGCAGCCAATAAAATTACATTAATTAAAGATGTTTGTTGTGGCACTGTAAATAAAAATTACATCACTACGCCTACTTGCCAAGGATTAAACTCCTCGTCACCGTAGCCGTTAATTTCACTTTTTGATTTATTTCCTGAAGCAGTATTAACAATTAGTTCAAATATTTTTTGACCAACTTCTTCAACTTTTTCTTTGCCTTCAGCAATTGTTCCACAATTAATATCCATATCTTCAGACATTTTTTCAAACATCGCTGAGTTTGTTGACAGTTTTAAACTTGGAACTGGTTTACAGCCAAAGCAAGACCCACGTCCCGTTGTAAAACATATTACATTAGCACCTGATGCAACTTGACCGGTAACAGATACAGGATCATAACCAGGAGAATCCATAAAATTAAATCCTTTGTTTTTTAAAGGTTCTGCATAGTGCAATACATCCTGAAGAATAGAATTACCCCCTTTAGCAACAGCACCTAACGATTTTTCTAATATAGTTGTAAGACCACCTTTTTTATTTCCTGGTGCTGGGTTGTTATCCATCGAACTGTTATTGATCGAGGTATAATGTCTCCACCATTCTAATCTTTTTATTAGCTTGTCAGCAGTTTCTTGTGAATTAGCTCTTTTAATTAATAAATGTTCAGCTCCATAAATTTCTGGAGTTTCAGATAAAATTGAACTTCCACCTTTCTTAACCAAGAGATCTGCTGCAACACCTAATGCAGGATTTGCAGTTATTCCAGAATAACCATCAGAACCTCCGCACTGAAGAGCTAAAGTTAAATGACTTACTGGTTGTGAAGTTCTCTGCACACTGTCTGCCTCTGAAAGTAAATTTTTTATTTGTGATAATACTTTATCAACTATTTTTTTAGTTCCACCTTCATCCTGGATTGTTAAAAAATGAATTCTGTCATGTTTTTTTAAAGAATCATCAAACAAACTTACTTGGGCACACTCACAACCTAAACCGATTACAAAAACATGAGAAAAGTTTGGATGATTTTTAAAGCCATCTATAGTTCTTTGGAAAATTTGCATCCCTTCACTTTCTGTATTCATTCCACATCCTGTGGAGTGAGTAATTGGGACTATGCCGTCAATATTTGGGTAATCTTTTAAAATGTCAGAATATTTAATCCTTTCAACAATCATTTTAGTGACAGTTGCTGAGCAGTTTACAGTACTTACTATTCCAATATAATTTCTAGTAGCGACCTGACCATTATCTCTTAAAATTCCATTAAAGAAAGTGTCTACTTTTTCATCTACAATGTTTTTTTTGTCTGTAACTTCAAAATCTCTTTTAAACTCTCTAAATTCTAAATTATGTGAGTGGACATGTTGTCCGGGTTTAATATCATCTAATGCAAAACCAATAATTTGATCATATTTAATGATTGGATCACCTTTTTTAATTGTTTTTAAACAAACTTTATGTCCAAAAGGGATTGGATCGATAGTACTAATCTCATGACCTTCAATTTTTGTTTTTTCAGGAATGATAAATTGACTAACTCCCACATTGTCATTCTTATTTAAAACTATTAGATTATTCATAAAATTATTATATAACTATAAATCTAAAGAGACCATTAAACAATTATGCCAAAAAAAAGAAAAAAAAAATTTAGAAGTCAGCAGTGGTTTAATAACCCAAAAAACCCAGATATGACGGCTTTGTATCTAGAAAGGTATTTAAATTATGGTCTTACTAGAAAAGAATTGCAGTCTGGAAATCCAATTATAGGAATAGCTCAATCTGGTAGTGACCTTTCACCATGCAATAGGCATTTTATGTCACTGAGTAAGAGAATAAAGGATGGAGTCAGAAGAGCAGGTGGTATACCAATGGAATTTCCAACTCATCCAATTCAAGAAACAGGAAAAAGACCAACAGCAATGTTGGATAGAAATCTCTCGTATTTGTCATTAGTTGAGGTTTTATATGGATACCCACTTGATGGAGTTATCTTAACAACAGGATGTGATAAGACCACTCCAGCAGCCTTGATGGCAGCAGCCACAGTAAATATTCCAGCAATAGTTTTATCTGGTGGCCCAATGTTAGATGGAGTTTATAAGGGAAAATTAGCTGGATCAGGAATGGTAGTTTGGGAAGCTAGAAAAATGTTAGCTAAAGGAGAGATTAAATATGAGGAATTTATGGATATGGTCTCATCATCCTCACCAAGTGCTGGCCATTGCAATACAATGGGAACAGCTTCTTCAATGAATTCAGTTGCAGAAGCATTAGGTATGTCTTTACCTGGTGGTGCAGTAATACCTGCGCCTTATAGAGAAAGAGAACAAATTTCTTACGAAACAGGAAAAAGAATTGTTGGAATGGTTTATGAAGATTTAACCCCATCAAAAATTATGACACGTAAAGCTTTTGAAAACGCTGTAGTAGTAGCAAGTGCTATAGGCGGATCTAGTAACTGCACAGCCCATTTGAGCGCTATCGCAAAACATATGGGAATTAAATTTGATCTTTCTGATTGGCAAAAACTAGGGCACAACATTCCTTTATTAGTTAATTGTCAGCCTGCAGGAGAATACTTGATGGAAAGCTTTCACAGAGCTGGAGCAATACCTGCAGTAATGAAGGAATTAATTAAAAATAAAAAAATTCATACAAACATAAAGACTGTCACGGGTAAAACTGTAGGTGAAAATTTAAGAAAGAAAGTTGATATAGACAATAAAGTAATTAAAACTTTTAAAAATGCATTAACTGAAAAAGCTGGTTTTTTGGTTATGAGAAGTAATTTTTTCTCGTCTGCTATAATGAAAACATCTGTAATCAGTAAGGAATTTAAAGATCAATACTTATCAAATCCTAAACACCCTAATGTTTTTGAATGTAAAGCTATAGTCTTTGAAGGTCCTGAGGATTATCACAAAAGACTTAATGATAAAAAATTAAAAGTAAATGATAACTCAATATTAATTATCAGAGGTTGCGGACCGGTTGGATATCCTGGATCAGCAGAAGTGGTTAATATGCAACCACCTGACAGATTATTAAAAAAAGGAATAAGACATTTACCAACTTTGGGAGATGGAAGACAGAGTGGAACATCCGAGAGCCCATCAATACTTCACGTTTCACCAGAATCAGCAGTAGGTGGAGATCTAGGCATTGTTAAAACTTACGATAAAATAAAAATAGACTTAAATAAAAGAAGAGTTGATTTATTGATTTCTCAGGCTGAATTTAAAAAACGAAGAAAAAACAAAAAAGTATTTAAGCCAAAAAATCAAACTCCTTGGCAAGAAATATTTAGAAATACTGTTGGTCAATTGGATGATGGTGCATGCATTAATTCTCGAGGTAAATATTTAGACGTATCACATACCAAAGGTTTACCAAGAGATTCTCACTAATGCGGCCAAAAATATTAGTTTCCAGAAAAATATCAGATTTAGCAGAGGAAAAACTTCAAAAAGAATTTGA
>CACKDY010000011.1:0-28705 GCA_902599105.1 uncultured Pelagibacteraceae bacterium
TTGTTTCATGAGCAACATCCCAGAAAGTAATACCTGCATCTGGAAAAATATCTGAAATTGGCATAAAGGCTGAACCAATAATTCCGAACGCATGTTCAATACCGTGCATTTGTAAAACTTTTACAAAAGCTTCTTCTGTTGTCATTTTTGTCATAAAAATAGAACCTCTCTAAAGTGTAATAATACTATTTATAAAATTCGTTTGTTAATTTGTGCGATTAATATATAAGTTTTTACGAATTTCAAACAAACAAATCGACACGATATGGCAACAGATATAATCATACATGATAAAAAAGACAACGTAGGAGTAGTTGTTATTGAAAAAATCACTCCTAAACAGGACTGTGCTTGCTGGATAATGGAAGATGACAGTTCAACAAATATTCAATCCGTAGATGAAATACCTTTAGGTCATAAAATTGCAATGGTTGACCTTAAGGAGGGTGATACTATTTTAAAGTATGGTCACGATATTGGTAAAGTTGTTAAATCAATCAAAAAAGGTGAGCACGTGCATGTTCACAATGTAAAAACAAAGAAATGGTAATAGTATGGAAATCCCAAAGAGCTTTTTAGGTTATAAAAGAGAAAATGGCAGAGCTGGAACAAGAAATCATGTAATTATTTTACCAGTTGATGATATCTCAAACGCATGTGCTGAGGCAGTTGCTAATAATATTAAAGGCACTATTGCTCTTCCTCATTCTTATGGAAGACTTCAGTTTGGTGCAGATTTAGAGCTTCATTTTAGAACCATGATAGGAACTGGATGTAACCCAAACGTTGCAGCAGTAATTGTCATTGGTATTGAACCGAAATGGACAAAAAAAATTGTAGATGGAATTGCTAAAACTGGAAAACCAGTAGAGGGATTTCATATCGAGCGTACAGGGGATATTGGTACAACAATGAAAGCATCAAAAAAAGCTCAGGAGTTTGTTATGTGGGCTTCGGAAAAACAAAGAGAAGAATGTCCCTTAAGTGATTTATGGATTTCAGTTAAGTGTGGAGAATCTGATACTACTTCAGGACTAGCTGCAAATCCAACTGTTGGAAACTTAATGGACAAACTTGAACCATTAGGTGTTCACTTGTGTTTTGGTGAAACTTCAGAATTAACTGGTGCAGAACAAGTTTGTGCAACTAGAGGAGCTACAAAAGAAGCATCTGAAAAATTTATGAAAACCTGGAACTCTTATAATGATTTTATCTTAAAAGAAGCAACAGATGATCTTTCTGAAAGTCAACCAACAGCTGGAAATATAGCTGGAGGATTAACAACAATTGAAGAAAAGGCTTTTGGGAATTTTCAAAAAATTGGAAATTGTAAATTCATTGATGTTCTTGAACCAGCTGAAGAACCTACTAAAGGGAAAGGTTTATATTTTATGGATACTTCATCTGCAGCTGCTGAATGTGTAACACTTCAAGCTGCTGCTGGTTTTAATATTCATTTATTTCCTACTGGACAAGGTAATATCGTTGGAAATCCGATTGAGCCTGTAGTTAAATTAACGGCTAATCCATTAACTGTAAAAGGAATGGGAGAACATATTGATTGTGATGTTTCAAAAATTCTTTCTAGAGAAATGAATTTATCTGAAGCAGGTGATGAATTAATTAAAACCACACTTAGAGTAGCTAACGGAAGATTAACTTGTGCTGAAGCTTTAGGTCATAGAGAATTTGTTATGACTAAACTTTACAGAAGTGCTTAATTAACTTTAGTCTTAAATGAAATTTAATAAATACCTAGTAGTATTACCAGGTATAGTCTTAGCGTTCGTTCTTTATACTTTATCTCAAGGATTCAATAACATTCTTGGTATTGAGTTATTAGGCTATGAAAAAAGCCCAATATCCACTGCAATGATTGCTATTTTATTAGGGATGTTATTCGGAAATCTTTTTCAAATTAGAGAAGGTTTTTTAAAAGGATTGGATTTCACGCAAAAATATATCCTGAAACTTGGTATTATTTGCTTGGGTATTCAATTGAAACCGTTTGAATTTTTAGAATTTGGAACAATAGCTATTCCATTAATTATAATCTGTATCATCAGTGTATTAATTGTAATAAAACTCCTAATTAAAAAATTAAAAATACCAACAAGAATGGCTTACTTGATATCTATAGGCAGCACTGTCTGTGGCACTACTGCAATAATTGCTACTGCTCCTGTTATTGGTGCAAAAAAAAATGAAGTGTCATATGCAATTGCCAATATTACATTATTTGGTATTCTTTCTATGTTAATCTACCCTTATTTTGCTAACTTTTATTTCAATAGCGAGCCTTTATTAATTGGACTATTTTTAGGCACTTCTATTCACGAAACGTCTCAAGTTGCAGCTGCTGGTCTTATCTATGATCAACAATTTAATAGTCCTGAAACTCTTAATGTTGCCACAGTAACAAAACTAATAAGAAATACATTTTTAATAATCATGATTCCGTTATTTGCTTTTCTTTATAACCGGGGGAGAGCTGTAGAAAAAAAATACTCAATAATTGGGATTTTCCCTTACTTTGTATTAGGTTTTGTAGCTATGATCGTAATTAGGAACTTAGGTGATCTAATGTTTTCAAATACTTATGAATGGTTATTTGTGGTAGATGGTATCAAATTGTCATCAAAAATATTTTTAACAATGGCAATGGCAGCAATCGGCCTATCCACCAACTTAAAAGAAATTAAAAATATGGGTTTCAAACCCTTTATTGTTGGTTTTATAGGGATGGCAACCGTAGGTCTTGTAAGTATTACAACTATCGAATTATATATAAAATTTTTTTATTAAGATTTAATTAATAATTTTTTTCTAAAGTTTGAAAGAAATCGTCTTATAAAAGCAGCTCCAACACCTAAAATAATTGCAAACATAATAGTGAATAGTCCATAAAAGAAAGGCATCTCTTTAGAAAAGTCGATTATAAATTGAGAAAAGAAATTTAAATCTGAACTAATTGTTTTAGCAGATCCATTTATAATTTTTTCGGCAAAAAAGGTATCGTATGCTATCGCTATACCCACTATCAGTAACAAAATTGCTAATAAAGCTCTCAAACCAGAGCTATCAATTCTTTCTCCTAATTTTTGTCCAACCTGAACTCCTATTATAGATCCTACAACCAACATAAGAACTAATAATAAATCTATAGATCCATAATTAAATGAATGAAGAAAAGTAACAACCACACTTACAAAAATAGTTACAAATAAAGATGTACCAGGAACTAATTTAGTTGGCATCTTGATTACATAAATCATTGCTGGAACTAAAATAAAAGCACCTCCAATTCCCATTATGGCTGCAATAAAACCAACTAATAGACCAATCAAAATTGGAGTAAAAATACTCTCATATAATTTTGACTTTGGAAATCTCATTCTTAATGGAAGACCATGTATCCAATAATGAACATGTAATTTTTTTTTAACTACAATGTTTCTTTTTGCTTTATCTATTTCACCCAAACTTTCAACTAACATCAAAGTTCCGATTATTGCTAATATATACATGTAGGCCAAAGAGATGACTGTATCAATTTTTCCAATACCTTTAAAATATGTAAAAGTGTAAATTCCTAAAGAGGTTCCAATTACTCCTCCAATCACAATCATTGAACCCATTTTATAATCTAAAGTATTTTTTAAATAATGCGTCGTTGATCCAGAAACCGAAGTAGCTAAAATATTATTTGCTTCATTCGCAACTGCGTATGCAGGAGGTATTCCTAAAAATATTAAAAAAGGGGTCATCAAAAACCCACCACCAACACCAAATAAACCTGAAAGCACTCCAACAATTGCACTTAATAAAAGTATCTCGATAGGGTTTACAAAAACTTGAGCTATCGGTAAAAATACTTCCATAAAAATTTAAAAGTTGTTAAAAAACAACTTAGTTAAAAGTGATAAAAGTTCCAACTAAAATTACTCCCCAGTAAGCCGTTAAGCTTGCTATAATTCCAACTTTAATAAATATAGTTTTGAAGTTTGAGAGTTTGTTTATAATTTTTAAGTTAGAAAGTAACATTAGTTCCGTCATTACACCCACAACGAAATTTGTCAAACAATTATTTAAACCTAGATAATTTTTTTCTTAATAGATCGTAGCTCCAAAAACTTTAACCGTATCGTCTTCGACCCCTAAGACTAACCTCCCAAGAAACTCTCCTGGGATCTCTTTATTTCCTTGCTTAATCAGAACAGTTATATGATCTCCTCTTCTAAGGCACCCAAAAGGTTCAAAAGTCTCTTTAAGATTAGTGATTAGCTTATTGTTAGCCCACTGTTTACCAAGCTCTACTTCGTTAGCGCCAAAAAGCATTTGAGTTGAGAAATCTCTTGTAAACCCACCATAATCTTTAAGGTTTGATGATTTAACCAAATTATCCCAAATAGGTTTAGCTAATTCATATATTTCATCATCTGATTTAGATAAAATATTCATATGATTTAATTAAATTATCTGCTACGAAGCTTTTTTCTTCTCGTTCTCATCCACTATATGGTAGACAGGAACTTTCTCCATACTAAACTTACCAGTCTTAGGGTCTCTTCTTGAAACTGTTAAACAATGCCAATTTTCATCATCAAGCTTCATATGATCACCTCTGTAATAGTAGCCCGGCCATCTAGTTTCTTCCCTAAATAATGTATGTTCTGTTACACACTGTGAAGTCAAAGCTCTATGTTTTAATTCCCAGGCTCTCATAAGCTGATGATAATCCTCAGCACCAACATGTTCTAAGTCCTCTTGTAACCACTCTAAAAGCTCTAGTCCTCTTTTCAACATATTGCCATTTGTCATATAATTTGAAGTAATTCCACCCACATATTCATCCATAATTTTCTGTAATCTTTGAAGGCCTTGAATTGGAGATATATAGCTAGGAGAAACTGTTCCACCGGTAATCTCATTTCTAGCAACTGTGTAGTTTTCTAATGGTTTGTAAACCGCTGTCTTGAATTCTTCACACTGTTTATCTGAAACTATAACACCCTCAGCTTTTTTATCTTCAATATATTTAACAGCAGCTTTTGCAGCTAATCTACCTTCTGTAAAAGATCCAGATGAAAACTTGTGAGCACTTCCACCAACTGTATCACCTGCACCAAATAAACCATCAATAGTTAACATTCTGTTATAACCCCAGAAATATTCTGGTGGTGATAAATCCTCTGGACCACTAACCCAAGCTCCAGAACAAGTGGCATGTGAACCCATTACATAAGGCTCAGATGTGGTTAACTCTGGATTTGTATATTTTGGATCAATATTTTGAGATGCCCAAACAACAGCTTGACCAACTGTCATTCCTAAAAAATTTTCCCAACCTACTGTTTCTAAATGTGGATCTTGAAAAGCCTCAGTAGTTACCATGTGGATTGGTCCACCGCCAGCAGCTACCTCCTGAATAAATGCATGATTTCTCAAGCAAGTTGGTGTTGGATGATGATCAATATATTCACCAACTAACTCTTTAGTTTGGTCATACCATTTTTTCTCATAGTTTTCGCCATTAGCATTTTGTGTATATGTTTTTAAATGAAGAAAATATGCTCCAACTGGACCATAACCATCCTTAAATCTACATAACACAATTCTGTTTTCCATTTGAGTCATCTTGGCACCTGCAGCAATAGGTAATGCATATGCAGATCCATTACTCCATGGAGCATACCAAGTTCTACCCATTCCTTCTCCGACTGCTCTAGGTTTAAAGATATGCGAAGCTCCTCCAGCAGCAACAATTACTGCTTTTGCTCTAAATACATGAAAATCACCAGTTCTCATATTAAATCCAACTGCTCCACCGATTCTATTTTCTTGAGACTCATCCATCAAAAGGTGAGTTATCATTATTCTATTATAAATTTTATCTGCAGATTTTTTTGCCGCCTCAGCAACAATAGGTTTATAACTTTCACCGTGTATCATTATCTGCCACTTACCTTCTCTCAAGTATCTTCCAGTTTCCTCGTTCTTCATCATTGGAAGGCCCCATTCATCAAACATGTGAACTGTAGAATCTACGTGACGTGCCATGTCATAACCTAAGTCTTCTCTAACCATTCCCATTAAATCATTTCTTGCATATCTAACGTGATCTTCTGGCTGGTTTTCACCCCATTGCATTCCCATGTAGCAGTTGATAGCATAAAGTCCTTGAGCAACGGCTCCACTTCTATCTATATTGGCTTTTTCCACACAAATAATTTTCATGTCTCTGCCCCAGTGCCTTGCCTCAAAGGTTGCTCCAGTTCCAGCCATTCCTCCACCTACAACTAGTATATCGCAATCTTCGTAGTGTGTTTTGTGACTAGCCATTAATAATAAACTCCTTTTTTAAAAGAATCTTTTGGCACAGATGGAAGTTCTCCATCAATGTTTAAACCTTCTGGCTCCGTATATAATCTTTGAGAATTTAACTCACCTTGTTTGATTTTTTCACCATCTGCAAGTTTTGGAATAAATTTTCCCCATGGTTTAGTTGTTATTGGAGATACAAAATTTTTCTCTGTTCCATTTCTAAACTTAATTTTCCAAGAAATAGTTCCTTTTTCTTCTTCTCTTCTAACTCTCACACTATGACCCATTGGAGCAAAATCAGCATAACCTCTTACGTCAATTGCATGATTAGGACACGCTTTAACGCATGAATAACATTCCCAGCAAAAGTTTGGTTCAATATTTTTTGCTCGTCTAATATTTTCATCAATGTGCATTATATCTGACGGACAAATATCTACACAATGACCACATCCATCACATCTAGTCATATAAACAAAAGTTGACATAATTATTTTTTCTCCTCTATAGTTTTTATCATAATTAATTTTAATTAATAGTGTTTAGGTTTCTCTCTTTTAATACCTAAACCAAATTGTTCAGGCGCATCTGCAGGAGGAGGCAAATTGTCCCTTGAACCATCTGCTTCTGCTAAATTCTTTTGGATTGCTGCTCCAGGCTTATAAAACATGTGAGCAAACTTTGACCAGTATACTCCTCCAAATAAAACAAAATTTGAAATTACAAATAATATTAAAAATAAATTAGCATCCCATCTACCCTCTAGATTTAAACTTTGAAGATATGACCAGATAAATCCTGTTAAAGAGGTTGCAATCAATGCTAATACAAATAAATCAGCTTTAATAATTCTATACCAAGGTTGAGCCTCTGAATAAACATCAACTCTTAGAAAAAACCAAAACCATGATCCACCCAAGACAGTCATTAAAGCCCCAATATGCCAGATCATAGGCCATACAGCTGGCGTTTCTATATTTGTTGACGAATAAGCAAAAATCATAACTACAGATCCAACCCAGAATAGAATAGTTCCATACATACCAAGAACATGAGCTATTCTTCTTTTTCCTGCACCTAGTTCTGATGTGGTTCCTATGTCGTATGCAATTGTTTTTGAAACGACTGCGATCCTTTCACTAGTTGATAATTCTTTAATTGCATTTTTTTTTGCTTTTTTTGCATTTTCAAAAAAATACTTAACATTCTTTTTATGAATTATGTCTAATAGAGTTCCTGTTACAATCAATAAAATCATTAACACCACAAATCCTTGCATAACTATAGATGGAACTGTTTCTGCTAAAACTGAAAAAGGATTGGTAGTGAACATTTTAATACCCGTAAAATATTTTTGAATTAGTTTAAAGTTTTCTAATCTAGTTATTTAAAGACTTCAACCAAAAGTATTGGTCAATTTGTCTTTAATAACAACTTAGAATTTGCGTTTGTAGTGTTGTTTGCTAGGTATTACTGACCTAACACCTCCTTGAGGGTTCTCTACATCACCCTCTCTTCTAGGTATTAAATGAATGTGACAATGCATAATTGATTGGCCTGCAACTTTTCCTGCATTTGCACCTATATTGAAACCTTTAACACTAGAATCTAGTTTTAAAATTTTTTCTTTAGTTTTTAAAATTAAATCATTACATGCCTGAATTTCTTCCTCAGTAAGATCAAAGTATGTCTCTACATGTCTCTTAGGAACGATAAGACTATGAAATTCTGATACAGGGTAACTATCTTTAGATGAATAGGCTAATTGGTTTTCAAACTGAAGCTCTTCTTTTCTGATTTTACAAAATATACAAGGCTTGTTTGGATCTTTCATATTTAAACAAGAGAGTTATAAATTTTATTTAACTTCGTGTAACAATTAGTACTTCTTCTCTTCCATCTAAGATCTTTTATATTTGAAACTGATGTTACTCCTTTGCCAGATCCAATAAGAATTACTTCATCATAATCATTAATTGATTTTATAGAAATATCTTTAAAATTAATTTTAATTTTTTTGCTTATAAATTTAAGTGTGTTTCCAAAATAACAATTTTTTTTAGGTGAAAAAAACTTTCTATTTTTCACAAAAACCAAATTTGAAGTACCAGTTTCTAAAATTTTATCCTTTGCGACTAGAGCGATATCAAATTTAGTTGAGTCAACTTTGCTTAATTTTGCTAATATTTTTTTATAATATAGATTTTTATAATTTGGCTCTACTCGTTTATATTTAAACAATAAAAGATTAAAATTATTTTTTGGTTTTGGTCTTTTTCTAATTGAGACCGATATTAATTTTTTATTTAACGCTATACGAAATAAATTATCAGGACCTTTGTATAAATTATTTTTATTTATTAAATCTCTAACAATATTTTTTAAATTTTTTGTTCTTATTCCATATTTTTTTGTAGATTTTAATAAGTGTTCTATATGTGGTTTTAAAAGTATTAACCTAGGAGGTTTTCCGACCATACGCATTGTTGTAAATACACCTCTAGATCCCCAGAGGTCTTTGAAAGTAACTTCTTTAAGATTACTAAGCTGATAAGATTTTTTTAATAAGAGTGTTGCCATTTTCTGTTAAAAAAGATTCAGGATGAAATTGAAATCCATATATTTTATTTTGATTATCTTCAAGTCCCATTGGTATTTTTGTTTTGCTACATCTCATGGTTATTTTAATAGAGCTTGATTTAAATGGCTCCATTAATTTCAATGAATGATATCTTCCAACCTTAAACTGTTTATTATTTTTAAAAATTTTACTTTCATTGTTTATTTTTATCTTGGATTGAAAGCCATGATAAATTTTTTTTTGTTGTATAATTTTGCCACCTTCATTATGTAAAATCATTTGATAGCCAAGACAAATTCCAATTATTTTTTTCTTTCCTTTATATTTTTTATAAATTCTTGATGTAGTAGGGTAATCCTTTGGTGATCCGGGTCCTGGTGACAAAACGATTACATTACTTTTATCAAGCAATTGATCCTTTAAATCATAATAGTTTGAGCAAATTACTTTATCGAATTTTGCGAATTGATGAACAACATTCCAGGTAAAAGAATCTTGATGATCTATAATGTAAATCATTTAAATAACTCCAATAAAGATTTTGCTTTAATATAATTTTCATTAAATTCTTTCTTTGGTGAACTATCTAATACTACACCAGATGCTGCAGAGATTTCCGATTGATTTTTATAATTTAATATAGATCTAATAATTATATTAAACTTCATATCTTGATTAAATTTAATAAATCCAAAACTTCCTGTAAAAATATTTCTACTTTCTTTTTCTTGTTTGTTTAAAAGTTCTAAAGTTCTAATTTTAGGACAACCAATTACAGATCCTCCGGGCATCATTGCCTTAATTATATCAATCAATTTTGTATTTTTATTTAATATTCCACCAATTGAAGTCACATAATGAAAAAGATGTTTGTATTCCTCGACATATTTTTTTTTGAATATTTTAACACTTCCTGGTTTACAAATTTTAGATAAATCACTTCTTTCCATATCAACTATCATGTTATGTTCTTTGGTTTCTTTTTCGTTATTTTTAAAATATTTAAGAGCTATATTTTTATTGGATAATAATTTTTTCTTAAAAGTTCCAGCTATTGGTTTAGTTATTATTTTGTTTTTTTTCTTATCAATTAATGTTTCAGGAGAGCAACTAACTATAGAGTAATCCTTATCTTTTATCATAAATGATTCTGGGGAGGCATTAACACGCATTAACTTCCAAAAAAAATTAATAGGATCAATTAATGATTTATTCTTATATTTTGTGCAAATTTTAATTTGATAGGTTTCACCTTCTCTTATTTTTTTTGAGAATAATTCAAATATTTTTTTATATTTTATATAAGAAATATTAATCTTAAAAGGACTTAATATTTGAGTTTTGCTGAACTGATAATTGAATGAATGTTTTTTTATATTAGATATAATTTTAATATTTTTTCTAATTTTAATTATAGTCTCAGGTTTATAAAATATTCCTTTATAAAAATTGATTCTTTTTTTATTTTTTAAGTTAATACCAATTAAATTACATAAAATTTCATAACCAAAAAAACCGAGATATAAATCTGTTTCTTTTTTATATTTTTTCTTCTCTAATGAATTAAGAAATTTATTAATATTTTTTTTTGTTAGAATAACTTTTTTAGAAAAATCGGTATAAATATTATAACCATCATCAATTTTATAAATTATTAAAGGTTTATCTGATTTATACAGATCCTCTAAATATGGGTTAAATTTAAACTTATGCTGGCTGAGTTCTTTCAATTGCTTTCTCTATTATAGGTAAATGTATCAGACCTGCAAATAATGATAATGCGATAGATCCGTACCATGCATAATCAAAATTTCCATTTAATTCATAAAATACACCACCTAGATATGCTCCTAGGAAAGAACCAATTTGATGGCTTACAAAAACTATTCCATATAAAAGTCCAACATATTTTGTACCAAATATGTGTGCAACAATTCCATTTGTTGGAGGAACTGTGGATAGCCATAAAAAACCAAAAGTAACTCCAAAAACTACTGAATTAAAGATACTTGGTGGTAAGAAAATAAAATAAATTATAGAAACTCCTCTTAATAGATAAATGGCACTTAAAATTTTTTTCTTACTATACCTTGTTGCTAAATAACCGCTTGTAATAGTACCAGCCATATTAAATATACCAATTAAAGCTAAAACCATTGCGGGCGTCCAATCAGGCAAACCTTTATCTGCCATGTAAGTAGGTATGTGTGTTGCTACTAAAGCAATATGCCAACCGCAAACAAAAAAACCCAAAGTAAGATAAATGAAACTTTTGTTGGCAAATGCCTCTCTTAGAGCCTCTCTTGCTGTTTGATTATTGTCTTGATTAACTCCTACAGGTATTTTTGGAGTACTAACAAACAAAGCTACAACCAATCCTAATCCTAAAAGAAGAGAAAAATATAATAGTGTATTCTCCCAACCTGTTTCAACTAAGGAATATCTTACAAGTAAAGGTGATACAAAATATCCAAATGAACCTGCACATGTAACAATTCCAGTTGCAATAGTTCTATTAGATGCTGGAAAATGTTTAGCTACTACTGATACTGGGATACCGATTGCAGTGGACCCTAAACCAATTCCAATCATCACTCCTATAGTTAAAGTAAAATAACCTCCCGTATTATAGCCAGAGTAAAAAAGCAAAACCCCAATTAAATAAAAAGCAAAGCCAATAAATATTGAAACCGCTCCTCCGTATTTGTCAGTAAGTACACCAAACAACGGACTGAATACTCCCCAAAGTAATAATTGCAATCCCATAACAAAACCAAAATGAGATATGGAAATATCTAAATCTGTATTAAAATCAAAATAAAATAATCCAAACGTTTGTCTTATTCCTAATGAAATTATTACAACTATGGAAGCAGCGATTAAAGTGATTAACGCTTTTTTGCTAATAGTAAAACTTTCTGAACTCATTTTATAAATTTTAACGCTTGTTTTATATCATTTATTATGTCTTTAGGATCTTCAAGTCCAATATGCATCCTTACTATATGTTCGTCTTTATTTATATGTGTAAATTGTCTCTTACCTAAAGCGTGATGAGTTTGATAAAGTGCTAGGCTTTCAAAACCACCCCAACTAAAACCATAACCAAAAAGTTTTAGTGAATTAACAAATTTTAATACAGAATTTTTGTTTTTTGATTTAATTTTAAATCCTAATAAACCCGAAGCTCCAGAGTAATATTTTTTCCACAGTTTATAATTTTGACTTCCTTTTTTATATGGATAGAAAACTTTAATAATTTTTTTTTGTTTTGATAAAAACTTTGAAACTTTTAGGGCATTTTCTTGATGTTTGTCTAATCTTAAATCTAAAGTTCTAATTCCTCTAAGAATTAAATATGCATCATCTGGACCTAACCTTAATCCTGAAACTTTACTAGTTTGTTCAACCAATTTAAAAACTCTCTTACTTATTGCTAAACTACCTCCCATTACATCTGAATGCCCAGAATAATATTTTGTTGCAGAAACAATTGACATGTCAAAACCTAATTTTATTGGTTTTAAAAAATAAGGTGTTCCCCAAGTGTTATCTATGGCTGTATAAATTTTATTTTTTTTTGCCAATGAGACTATTTTAGATAAATCTTGAAATTCAAAGGTGTTACTTCCAGGATTTTCAACAAAAATAAGCTTTGTTTTTTTTGTAATCTTGCTTTTAAGATCGTTCAAATCATTTGGATTATAAAATATTGCTCTGATGTTGAATTTTTTTAAATAAGTTTCTGTTAATAGTCTTGAAGGTGAGTAAACAGAGTCTGTAACAAGTATTTCATCATCTGGCTTGACAACGCTTAACACTCCAAGAAATATAGCACCAAAACCAGTAGGTGTTAGATAAACCTTGTAACATTCTTCAATTTTTCTTAAAATTTGTTGTAATGCATATGTTGTGGATGTTCCCTGTCGACCATAATCAAAATTTCCACTTACTGGATTTTTCAAATATTTATTTTGTGTCTTTTTAATATCCTGCAAAGATTTAAAAATAATAGTAGAGGCTCTTACCACTGGAGGATTTACTGACTGATTATGAAAATCTTTAGCTGTATGTTTCAGAAAAGTCTTTAAGGAATTACCCATAATAAATTTGATATGTTATTAAGACAATGCTATATCCCATGAAAAACGTCAATATAATTAAAATAGGATTAAATGAGTTACCCAAAAAAACATAGAGGCCGAAGAAAACAAGGGTCAAAAAAAAGAAGAGCTAAAAGAAAAAACAAGAAGAAATAATTTCTCTACTATTCTTTAATCCATCCACCACCAAGCACTTTGTGACCAAATTGGTCTTCACGATAAAAGACACATGCTTGACCAGGTGAAATACCATCCTCTGGATGTGTTAAATGAACTTTTGCATTATTGTTATCTATTAAATCGACTTTTGCCTCTAAAAGACTTCCTGTTGATCTAACTTTAACAAAGAGCTTTTGATCTAAATCCTCTTTTTTAGTTAACAAATTTATTTCTTTTAAAGATATTATTTTTTTTCCAAGTTTTTCTTTAGGTCCAACGATTATTTCATTTTTATCAGAATTGATCTTAAGTACATAAAGAGCTTCTTTATCTGAAACTTTAATACCTTTACGTTGTCCAATTGTAAAATTAATAATTCCATCATGAACACCAATTACATTACCATTCAAATTTTTTATATTTCCTTTCTGAAAGGAGTCTGGTCTAAACTTTTGTATTACTGAAGCATAATCACCATTTGGAACAAAACATATGTCTTGACTATCAGGTTTATCAGCAACGTTTAAATCTAACTTTTTTGCAATTTCTCTAGTTTTGTCTTTTAACATTCCACCTAATGGAAATCTTAAATAATCTAATTGCTCCCTAGTTGTATTAAACAAAAAATAACTTTGGTCCCTATTTTCATCTATGGCTCTATACATGTTTGAAGTTTTGTTTTCTGTAATACTTTTTACATAATGACCAGTAACTAATGCATCAGCTTTGAGTTCTTTTGAAACTTCAAATAAATCTTTAAATTTTACAGTTTGATTACACTGAACGCATGGAATTGGAGTTTCACCTTTTAAATAACTCTCAACAAAATTATCTATAACGCCTTGCTTAAACTTGTCTTGGTAATATAAAATTTTATGTTCTATACCTAACTTGTGTGCAACGCGTTTAGCATCCATTATATCTTGACCTGAACAACATTGTTTTGATGCAGCTACTTCTTTGCCATCGTCATAAAGTTTTAGAGTTATTCCAATTACATTGTATCCTTCTTTTTTCATGATACCTGCAACGGTGGAAGAATCTACTCCACCCGACATTGCAACAACTACAGTTGTATCTGAAGGTTTTTTATCTAAACCTATAGAATTTAAGTCTTTATTCATATGGTGGTATTTATACTGATTTACAATATAAGTTAAATTAAATGATATTAGATTATGAACCAGGTGACAAAGTCACTAACCCTCAAAAAAAAGAATGGGGGATTGGGCAAGTACAATCTATAATTAAAGATAAAGTAACAGTAAATTTTGAAAATGCTGGAAAAAAAGTAATTAACGCAAAAAACATTGAATTAAAAAAACTAGGAAAATGAAGGTAAACTTAAAAGAGATTGTAGAAAGTTTAATTGAAAATTTTTTAGAAGCAGGAGATTTATCTATTCAATTAAGAGAAAAGGGTCTAGTTAAAAAAATAAAATCAGACAATACACCTGTCAGTAATGGTGATTTGGAGGTAAATAAATTTATATCAAACAAAATTTCTGAGGTAACTCCTAATTTACCTATCATTTCAGAGGAAACTTCTGAAAATAAAGACAATCAAAATTTGAGAGATTTCTGGCTTATTGATCCTATTGATGGAACTTATGATTATATTAATAATTTAGAAGAATTTACCATTAACGCTGGTTTAATAATAAACAACAGGCCTGCTGCAGGATTGATAAATGCTCCTGCAAAAAAAAGGATGTTTTATTCTTATGAAAAAGGTAATGCTTTTGAATTTAGTAGCGGTAAAAAAATTAACTTATTTGATTTACCTTCTAAGAAAAAAGAAAATTTAAAATTTATTTCTTACTCAAATAAAATAAAACCTGAAATTCAAAAAATTTATGATGATTTAGGGGTAAAAGAAAATATTAGAATGAAAAGTTCTTTGAAATTCTGTGTTGTTGCTGCTGGTGAATACGATGGATATGTTGCTGAACCTAGGGCACATGAATGGGATATAGCAGCTGGTCATGCAATTTTAGAACATGCAGGTGGAACTGTAACAGATTTTGAAGGAAATGAAATTTTGTATGGTAAAAAAGATTTAAAAAATCCAAGTATAATTTTGAAAAATAAAAATATTTTATAATGGATGAACAATTAAGAATAATACTGATAATTATTGTTTCTGTTTCAATTTTTGGGTTGTTAGTGTTTGTTTTCGTAAAAAACTATATAAGAAGTAAAATAAATCAGCTTGTTAAAGAAGAAAAAGATAAAAAGTCAGAGTAAATTTATTATTTTCAGATATTCATCTTTTTCTATATCCATTACCTTTTTAGATGTTTCAAAATCAAAACCGTTTCTTGCAAGCAAGGATATATCTTTTTTATAAAATAAAGTTCTATTATCCTCTGCTCTAGCTGGACCAATTCTTTTTTTTTTACATAATTTTATAGCAGAAAAAAAATCTTGATCTGAATTGTCTTCTTTTATTTTATTTACAGTATCTTTGATAAATGTCTCGTTAATTCCTTTTCCAATCAGATAATTTCTAATTTTATTAATTGAGTTTCCTCTTTGAATCATACTTTTAGCTTTGCTTTCAGAATAAAATTGATCATTTATAAATCTATTTTTCTCTAAATCAGATAGAACAATATCAATCAGTTTATTTACATCTTTTTTTCTGACATCTGATGATGATAGTTTCATATATTTTTTTAATAAATAAGTTTTGAGTTGTTGTTTTGAAGGAGCGTACTTTTCAACATAAGCAAAGGCAAAATTACGCATCTCATCAACAGTTACTTGGAGGGTTTTTTTTCTATTTCTTATAGGAATCATTGTTAGATTTAATATAATATATCTAAATGATTGAACAAATTTATACTTATTTTACAATTGAGATACTTTACATGTGGATCAACCTTGGAGTTCTACCTTTTTGGTTTATCTTAATAGTGTTTCCTCAATCACATTTAAGTAGAATATTTGTAACATCAATTTTTCCCTTTTTCATATTAAGCGGTGTGTATATCTTTATTTTATATAAATCTTATTTAATTGGGTATGATTTTGACAGTAATTTCACTCTTTACTTGGGTCTAAGTGAGCTATCTAGATTGTTTGAAGATCATTTGTATATAATGATATTTTGGACTCATTTTATAGCAATAAACTTATTTATTGGTGGCTGGATTGTTAAAGACTCTCAAAAGTTTTCTATAAATAAAGTTTTGATGGCTGTGCCATTAATTGTGACTTATTTAATTGGTCCAATAGGTTTGCTTTTATATTGGATAATTAGAATTTTTTACGCAAAAAGAATTAGTTTATATGAGTAATCATATAGATTTTTATTTCGATATAATTAGCCCGTATGCATATATTGCACATAAAAAAATTCTTAAATATAAAAATGTCATCTTTAATTATAAACCCATCTATTTAGGAGGTCTTCATAAACTTGCTGGGATAGATTCGCCTGCATTTAATAAATATAAATTGAAAAATAATATAAATGATTGCAATTTGGTATCTGCAAAAAATAATATTGAATTCAAATGGAATGCTAATTTTCCTATAAATTCTTTAAATATAATGCGAGGGTATATTAGTGTTAGTAAGGATAAGCAAAACGATTACTTAAATTGTTTCTTTGATGCTTATTGGAAAAACAATAATGACTTATCAAATATTAATAATATATCTAAATTGATAAGGAATTTAAATATTGATAGTGAAGAATTTTTTCAATCTATAAAAGAACAATCTGTTAAAGATCAATTGATTAAATTAACTACTGATGCTTTTCAAAAAGAAGTTTTTGGAACTCCAACTTTTAGAGTAAATAATAAAATTTTTTGGGGACAAGATAGACTTGAATATGCTTTAGAAGAAATTGGTGCTAACTAAATTATTTTAAATTTGCTGCTAGCTATAGAGCCAAATCCTCCATCAATGTGTGATACTTTTTGATACCCCATATCTTTTAATGATTTTACAGCTAAAGCTGATCTTACACCTCCTGCACAAAACAAAACAAATTCTTTATTTTGGTCTATTTTTCCACTTTGAAATATTGGGCTATTGGGATCTAAATATACTTCAAGCATTCCTCTTGGAATATGAGTTGCTCCCTCAACACTACCTGTGTTCTCTAACTCATTACTTTCTCTTATATCAATAAGATTACAATTTTTATTTTGGACCATTTGATAAGCTTCTCCAGCATCAATTGTTTTAATTTCACTCATAGCTTCAGAAACTAAATTTTGAATTGTTTTTACACTCATAATTTATTTTAAATTACCTGAAAAATATTATATTGCTATCAAATTATGCTTAAAATTAATTCCAAGGCTCCTTCATTTACAGTTACATCAACTACAAAAAATAAATACTCATTAAAAGATTCAATAGGAAAATATGTTGTTTTGTACTTTTATCCAAAAGACGATACTCCTGGATGTACTATGGAAACTAATGATTTTAATAAACTCCTATCTAAGTTTAAAAAGTTAGACTGTGAAGTTTATGGGCTATCAAAAGATAGTTTAAAAAGTCATGATAAATTCAGAGATAAATACAAGATAAAATTTGATTTACTCTCTGACGAAGAAATAAAAGTTCTTAAGAAATATAAAGTTTGGGGTAAGAAAAAATTTATGGGCCGTGAATTTATGGGAATAATTAGATCTACTTATTTAATAGATAAAAAAGGCAAAATACTTAAAGTTTGGGAAAACGTTAAAGTAAAAGACCATGCTAAAGAAGTTTTAAAAACTCTTCAAAATATTGTTAAAAAATAAAAAAGACCCCTTATTTCTAAGGGGCCTTTGGTTAACTAACTAGAGAGAGAGATTATAGTTAATTCTTTTTATTAGAGGCTCTTCAATGAGATAACGACATGGAGATCGAAGAGCCTCTATATTGCATGCAATTAGTCTCTTATTGCGTATGCTATTACTCCTGTTTCTGTTACGTCAGTACCTTTAGCTTCAGCCTCTTTACTTAACCTAATTCCAAAAGTAGCCTTCATAATTGAGAACACGATATATGACACCACAAATACAAAAATGTTAATTGATAGCACACCAATTAATTGTGCGCTAAACGAAGCATCAGTATTAGTTAATGGCACTGCTAATGTTCCCCATATACCAGCAAACATGTGAGCTGGGATTGCACCTACAACATCGTCAAGTTTGAAACTAAATAATAACTTAGTTCCAAATACTACGATTAAACCACCTACAGCTCCAATAAATATTGCTGCTAAAGGTGATGGTGCTAATGGTTCAGCTGTTACAGCCACAAGACCACCAATTGCTCCATTTAACATTTGAATAACATCAGTTTTACCAAACATTAATCTTGTAATGATTGCAGCAGCCATTACACCACCGGCAGCAGCAAGATTAGTATTAATGAAAATGCTTGATACAGCAACTGCATCATCAAATGTTCCAATAGCTAGTTGAGATCCACCATTGAATCCAAACCAACCTAACCACAAAATAAATACACCAATTGTTACTAATGGAATTGAAGAAGCAGCGAAAGGTTTAATAGCTTTTGCTTCACCTTTGCTTCCAAATCTTCCATATCTAGCACCTAGCAACATAATACCAGCTAAAGCTGCAGCACCACCTGTTGAGTGTACTAATGTTGAACCAGCAAAATCAGAGAAGCCTAGTTCTGCTAACCAGCCTCCACCCCATTGCCAACCCATAACGATTGGATAAATAATTCCAGATAAGATAGCTGCAAAAAGAAAGAAGGGCCAAAGTTTTACTCTTTCAGCCATTGCTCCTGAACAAATTGAAACTGTTGTTGCACAAAAAACCATTTGAAAATACCAGTCGGAACCATCAGCATATCCAGTATCAACTGAACTTGCATCTGACCAAGGTGTGAATGTACCTATATATCCACCTTCAGGTATACCATATGCTAAGTTATATCCAAATAACCAAAACATAATTCCAGCAATTGAGTAAAGACCAATGTTCTTTGCACAGATTACAGAAACACTTTTAGAAGTTACCATACCAGATTCTAGCATTGCAAAACCCGCTGCCATGAACATGACCATGAAACCACACATTAAAAATAATAGTGAATTGAATATAGCTTGAACTTCAGCAGAAACTGTTGTCTCTGCCATACCTGCACTACTCATGTTTAATAAAAATATTAAACTAAGAATTGGTGCAGACATTTTTTTTATAAATTTAGTCATAAGACCTCCACTTGTTTAAATGATGTCTTATAGATTTAATAAAATTTTAAAGTAACGCTGATTAGGAAAAGTGGCTATGCATTTTTTGCATATAGTAACAGCCCTGAACGTGTTTTAAAATACGTTAGGGCTGTTAAAAAAAAATATTATCTATTGAATACTTCTTTTAAAGCTTTTGCTGGTAAGAATTTTACCTTTTGAGAAGCAGCGATTTGAATTTGCTCACCAGTTCTTGGGTTTCTCCCAACTCTTGCTTTTCTCTTAGCGACTTTGTACGTACCAAATCCAGCAATTTTTACTGAATCATCACCTTTTAGAGCATCTAAAATAGTGTTAGTAATTGTATCAAAAGTTCGCTCAGCATCTGCTTTGCTCAAATTTAATGAGCCAGAAAGCTTAGCAATTAGTTGTTTTTTGTTCATTTTAGCTCCGGTTTTGTTGGTTAATATTTATACTTGTCATAAACGTTGATAAATCAAGCTTTTTTTTAGTGTTCACTTTTTTAGAACACACAATATCTTGTAAAAACTTAAATAAACCCTGAATTTATTAACTTTTTGAACTTTTTAAAATTTAAATTATCTAAATAAACCTAGGTCTTTTAGATCATTGAATGTGGTGAAAAACATCAACGATAGCAACAAAAACAATCCGATTCGAAAAAAACCTTCTTGAGTTTTTTGAGACAAAGGTCGGCCTAAAACTTTCTCAAATGCATAAAACATTAAATGACCCCCATCTAACATTGGTATTGGAAATAGATTTATAAGCCCCAAACTTATTGAAATATAAGCCATCATGCTAATAAATGCCAACACTCCAAAAGTTGCAACTTGTCCAGAAATTTTTGCAATTCTAATTGGACCTCCCAATTGAGAAGTGTCTGCCTTACCTAAAATCATCCCTCCAATGTATTTTAGTGAGGAAACACTTACAAAATAAACTTCATTTGCTGCGTGATAAAGTGCTTTTGCAGGTCCTAATTTAACATGATTAATCTTATCATTATAAGCTGACAATTTTATACCAACCATTCTTTTGTTTATTTTGTTACCTAATCCATCATCACCTTCAACAACATTAGGTTTTACTTTTAATATCAATTCATCATAAGAACGCTTAACTTTGAAATCTATAAAATCACCAGTAGACAAGGTTATAAATTTAGAAACTTCCATAATACTTTTAACCTCATTTCCATCTATTTCTAAAATTATATCTTGATCTTTAAGTCCACCAATCATTGCAGGACTGTTTTCTTGAACTTCGCTGATTACAGCAGGAGTAAAATCTTTACCAACAAATGTATAAAGACAAAAAAAAATAACTAAAGCTAATAAAAAATTAGCTAAAGGGCCACCAAACACAATTAATGCCCTTTGATATAAGGGTTTTAATGTAAACAGTTTTTTTCTTTCTTCTTCATTGTATTTCTCTAAAATTTCTTGATGATCGGCCTGAGAATATACATTTCTGTCTCCAAAAAATTTTACATATCCACCCAGAGGGATTGCGCATATTTTCCATCTTGTGCCTGATTTATCATTCCAACCAAATAACTCTTTACCAAAACCAATTGAAAAATCTGTAACACCTACTCCATATTTTCTAGCAAAATAGTAGTGTCCATATTCGTGTATAAAAACAACTACCAAAATAAGAATCAAAAAAGGAATAATATAAGTAAGCATTTATTAAATATAATTATATTTATAATTAACTCAATAAGATAAAATGCCTTAATATTAATAGATTTTATATTTAGTTTAAATTTTGATCTTAAATATTGTATAATATAATATGCCTTCATTTGATGTAATCAGTAAAGTAAATTATCAAGAATTTGATAATGCTTTAGCTAATTGTTTAAGAGAAATAAGTAATCGTTACGATTTTAAAGGCCTACATATTACTATTGAACGAAAAGATAAAACGGTAACAATCAATGCGCCTGATGAGTTAAAATTAAAACAGGTAAATGATTTATTGCAGACGCATTTAGTTAGACGAAAAGTAGACCCAAGAGTATTAGAATTTAAAAATTCAGAAGGAGCTTCGGGAGGATCAATTAGACAAATAAGTGAACTGAAAGAAGGTATTACCCAAGAAAATGCTAAAAAAATTATTGCTGATATTAAAAAGCTCAAGATTAAAATTCAAATTAAAATCCAAGGTGACGAACTAAGAGTAGATGGCAAAAAGAAAGATGATCTTCAAGAAGCTATCGCTGCAATCAAAGCAATTGATATAGGACTTCCAACTGACTTTGTTAATTTTAGAGACTAATTAGAGTTTCTGAATTAAAGATGCACTGTTATTTGTAGGTTTATTAACATCTTTTGAAACTTCATAGAAAGTCAAATCAGGTATTTTGCGTTCTTTTAAAAATGCTGAACCTTGCAATTCTAAATTTAAATAGCGATTAATATCTGCTTGATTTAAAATAACAGGTTGTCTGTTATGAATTTCATTTATATTTTCTTTTGCTTCCTCTGTAATCAAACAGAACTGATCATTTTCAAAGATGCCAGCAAAATAAATAGGACTAGCATCTTCACGAGTAAAATAATGGGGAGTTTTTTCTTTCTCTTCCCTTTTCCACTCATAAAAACCATCTGCAACTGCAACACATCGATTGTTTTTTATTAGTTTTTTAAATGAAACCTTTTCATCAATGGTCTCTAACCTTGCATTAATTAAAGCTTTAAAATCTTTATTTTTAGCCCAACTAGGTACTAAACCCCATCGAAGATTTTCTAAAGTATTTCCATTTTTATATTTTTTTATGACAGGCAGTTTTTGATATGGATGAGCATTATAGTTTTCAGTATCTTCAACCTGAATTGCTGACTTTACTAACTTATTAGTTTTTGTTACCGGGTTTTTTACTACGTATCTTCCACACATTATATTGTTTGCTGTTTCATTAATTCTTCTATTTGCTTAATCATAATTTTTGGTGATCTCATTGCAGGATAAATTTCTTGTGCTTGTTCATAACTTCTTATTGCTTTTTCATAATTTTTAAGTTGAATATTTACTAAACCCTGCCCTGCTAAAGCTCCAAAGTGCCTTTGTTCCAAGGCTAATACTTTATCTATATCATCTTGTGACTTTTGAAATTCTCCTAGCATATAAAGCACTGTTGCTCTTTTATTCCATGCCTCAGCCCAACTTTGATCAAGATTAATTACTTCAGTAAAAATATCTTTTGCTTTTATATAATTTTGATCTCTCACAAATTGAGAACCCTCCTCTAATCTTGCAGTAAGTTTTTCATCTGTTGGATGGGTGCTCCATAAAGTCCAAATTTCTTGTTCAATTATAAAAGCTACTTTTGATTTATTTACTTTTAATTCATTAAACAATTGGTTCAGTCTAACATCCCTTTCATTTGCTAAAAGGCTAACTTGAGATAGTAAATAAAACAAAATTACTAGGAATACCTTCTTCATAGTTAGATGTTATCAAATATTAGAATTAGAGTCTTTGGTCTTAAGTGTCTTTATTGTTATTTTTACAACTATAAAAAGAAATGTCTTTTTCTTTTTCTTCTTGTTTTATATTACTTGTGATTTCGTGAATAAGTTCACCTGTTTTTCTAGTATAGACTGCAGACTCAGAATAATTCCTTTCTTTATCGAATGCTTGAATTAAGAATATATCCTTATTTGAAATTTTAACCTCTAAATCAATTTTATTAAAAAATTCCGATAAATTTTTTACATTTAGAACGTCTGGTGTTTTAGACTGTATTATTAACTTATTAATATCTTTTCTTTTAATTTGATCTTTTGTGAAAGACTCAAAATTATGGTCTGGATTTTTTAAAATTACCTTTTCAAATTTACAATTTAAGTTCAAATCAGAATTTTGAGTAATATTTGTATTTTGAGCTTGAGCAAAACTAATGCAACATAATAAGATAAATATAGATAGAAAAATTTTCATTTAATTAATTATATTAATAATACTTTTTTTTATAGTTTCACTTACTTTAATTGTTCCATCTTTATTGGGGTGTATACCGTCTTGTTGATTCAAACTTGGATTAAGTGCCACACCTTCAAGAAGAAATGGGATTAGTGGTAAATTGTACTTTTTTGATAACTTTGGATAAATAGCATCAAACTCCTTTTTATATTTTTCCCCATGAGTATCTGGTGCCATCATTCCAGCTAAAATAATTTTAATTTTTTTATTCTGAGCAACTTTTATTATTTGTTCTAAATTTTTTTCCGTTTCCTCTGGTTGGATTCCTCTAAGCATATCATTAGCACCTAATCCTAAAATAATTAAATCAATACCTGGCTCTGATAAACTCCAATCAGCCCTATTTAATCCACCTGATGACGTGCTACCAGAGACACTTCCATTAATAACTTTAATATTTAACCCAGCTTGATTAAGATTGTTTTCTAAAACTATTGATAAATGCTGTTCTTTAGGTAATCCATAACCGGCCATCAAACTATCACCAAATAAAACTACCTTTTCTATTGCACTTGCGTTTATGTTCACTAGAAAGATTATCAAAATTTTTGTAAATAAACTTTTATTCATGAGCACTCTTCTTAAATTAAAAAAAATAAATCTCAAATACCAAACTGGCAAAGATAGTATAAATGTTTTAAAAAATATTGATTTAAATATTAAGAAAAAAGAAACTGTTTCAGTAGTTGGAGAAAGTGGCTCAGGGAAAACAAGTTTAATAATGTTAATTGGGGGCTTAGAAAAACCAACCTCTGGTAAAATAATTTTTAATGATCAAGAGATAACAGGCCTTATTGAAGACGAAGTATCTGAAATAAGAAAGAAAAATATTGGAATAATATTTCAGTCTTTTTATTTAATTCCTAATTACACAGCAGTTGAAAATGTTGCTTTAACTCTTGAACTTAATAATTTTAAAAATCCAGAAAAAGAAGCAAAAATTTTATTAGATCGTTTTGGTTTGAAACATCGTTTTAATAATTTACCAAGTCAATTATCAGGTGGTGAACAACAAAGGGTTGCTATTGCTAGAGCAATTTCTATGAAACCTGAACTAATCTTAGCAGATGAACCAACAGGAAACTTAGATACTGAAAATTCTATCATGATTGCAAATATTTTATTTAAATATGTAAAAGAAGAAGGTTCATCTTTAATCATGGTAACCCATGACCCCAAACTTGCTGACAGGGCTAAAAGAAAAGTGAAAATTAAAGATGGAAAAATTAAATAATCCTTCAGAATTTAGTTTGATGTTTAAATACGCTTTAAAAGATTTAAGCAGAAATTATCATAAAATTTCCAGTATCATTCTAACACTCTTTATAAGTTTATTTATCTTAAGTGCTATTTTCACAATTGAAGATAGTCTTAAAAAAGAACTAAATGATAATGCTAAAGCTCTTTTGGGTGGAGATTTAGAGATTGATTACAATCGTAATCAAGGAAATTTAGATCTAGTTAACAAAGTAAAAGAATTTGCAACTGTTTCTCAAATGATTGAGTTCAGCACTATGCTTTCAACTATTGGCAGAGAAAAAAATAAATCATTATTCACTAGAATTAAAACTGTAGATGAAAAATATCCTTTGTATGGAAATGTTGTGTATGAGCCAATTGGTGCTTATGAAAGAATGCAAAAAGAACCTAACACTATCCTGATCAATGAAAGTTTATCAAAAACCCTTAATATTAAAATTAATGAAATAGTAAAAGTTCAAGATCAAAATTTTACAGTAATTGGAATTATTAAATCAGTACCAGATGTAAGTGGATTTGTTGCATTCGGCGATTGGGCTTTAGCAGGGAAACAAACTTTAGAAATTCTAAAACTAAACGGAATTGGAAGCTTTTTAAACTATGAATACAAAATTAAGTTTAATGAAAATGATAAACCAGAAGAAATTGAACTACGAATTGAAGAAATCTTTAAAGACGATCAAAAAGTAAAACTTAGATATCCTGAAAATTCTGCAAGTGGAATAAAAAGAATTATTAGTAATTTTTCTCAATTTTTATCTTTAGTATCTATTAGTGCAATGTTGATTGCAGGAATTGGAATAGCAAATACTTTGCTTTCTTTTATTAATCAAAACAACATGTCGATAGCTGTTCGGAAAGCAGTTGGCTTTTATTCAGGAAATATTAAAACACTATATTACCTACAGTTATTTATACTTTTATTTATTATCACTGTTGTAGCTTATGGATCGAGTTTCTTAATTGTGCCAATAGTAGATAAATATTTATCTGATGGATTGGGATTAAATGTTTATCCAGTATTTTCAATTCTTAATTTTTTTAAAATATTTTTAGTAGGATTATTGGTACTTGTAATTTTTTCTATCCCAACAATCAGTTCTATTGACCAAGTCAAAGCATCTAATTTATTTAGAAACGTATTTCAAAACCTTCAATTTTATTATTCAAAGAGATCAGTTGTTCTAAGCTTTATTTTATTATCTATTTTAATTTTATTATTCACAGTTGGGTCTGAACAGCCTTCTTATAGTTTAGGTTACTTTGCTGCTTTTTTTGTGTGTTTAGTTGTATTTTTCTTACTTTCAAAATTAATCATTTATTTTCTAAAAAAATTCAAATCTAGTCCAATAATTTCTTTAAAAATTTCAATTAAAAATATTACACAAACAAAAAGTATAACTCCCATTACAGTTATGTCACTTGGCTTAGGTGTCACTTTGTTACTAACCCTAGCCTTAGTAGGTACAAATTTTCAAAGAGAAATTGCTAAATCTATTCCTGATATTGCGCCTGATTATTTCTTTGTTGGTATTCAAAAAGGAGAAAGAGAGAAATTTAAAAAAGGTATTTTAAATATGGATCCAAACGCATCTATTGAAATCGTGCCAATGGTATCCTCTGGAATTGTAAAAATTAATGGTGTCGATCCTAACACTTATATTAAACCAGATAATGATAGTTACTGGGTAATTGGTAGTGAACGAAGATCTTCTTGGGTAGAAAATATACCTGATGATAACGCAATTTTAGATGGTAAATGGTGGGATTTATCAAACCCAAATCAACTTCAAATATCTCTAGATGCAAAAGTTGCTAAAGATTTTAATATCCGGTTAGGAGATATTTTTACTTTAAATGTTTATGGACGAGAAATTGAAGGTGAGGTAATTAATTTTAGAGAAGTAGATTATCGAGATCTAAGCATCAACTTTGCAATGTTGTTTAATCCTCAATTTGCAAAAAAAATGCCCCATGAATATTTGGCCACTGCAAAATTTAATTCAGATAAATTTGATGAAACTGAAATGGTTCAGATCATGCCAAGTTTATCAATTATAAAAATTGCAGATTACTTATCTAAAGTTACAGCTGTTTTAAATAAAGTATTTATTGCAGTTACTTTAATTTCAGCTGTTACTATTATTATTGGTTTAATTGTAATTTCAAGTGCAATTATGGTTCAAGGAAAAGTAAAAGAATATCAAAATTTAGTCTTTAAAATCCTAGGTTTTTCAAAAAAACAAATTGTTTTTTCATCGTTGATTGAATTCATTATTATTTTTAAATCTGTAATTTTAATTGCAATATTATTTGCAGTGATTGGTTCAAAATTTATTATGGAAAATATTTTTGAGCTAGTTTGGATGTTTGATTTCAAAGTTTTAATTTATTTAGGATTTTCAATTGGTTTCGTTACTTTAATTTTAATATTGCTAACAAACGTAAAATATCTAAATCCTAAAGTTTATCCCCTAATAAGAAATCAATAATTAGAATTTAGTAATTTTACTATCTAAAGAAATTAGATTTAATTCAACTTTTAATTTTGGAAATTTTTTTTTTATTTGTTTTTTAATTTTAGAAAACGAAACTCTGTGTATTTTATTTTCAATAGCTGGGCTAAATTCTTTTTTTCCATTAGCTATTTTTGCTGCACCACAATCTTTATGATTAATTACAATTAATTTTTCTATTTTATGTAATTGAATAGAGGTTCCTAAATTATCATAAAACGTTTTATGCCATTGCTTAAATTTATTATGTGTAACCCCAACAGCTGCACCTGCAATTGTAAAAGCACTGTATTTACCTATTAATTTTTTTTTCTGTAAATGATTGTGGACTATATTTTGAAATCTTGGATCTATACAAGATAATACCATTGCTTTAAATTTTGATTTCTTCAATTTAATTCCACTTTAAACATAGCCTCGTTTCTTCTATTCATTGGTAGGGTAAATGGGCTGTCATATGTTGCTCTAATAGGTAAGCTTATAATTGAAATGCTATTTTTTTTTAACTCTTTTTCTAAAATTTCTTTATGTTTAAGAAAATTTCCATCTGATGCTCGACCAGAATACCTCAACACTGCGTAGTATCCCCCTTCAATATTAACTATTTTAACGTCTTTCCTGATTGGATTTGGTACATTTTCTGAATTAAATTTAGAAGGTAAATAAAATTGCATACTCATATTTCCATTTTTCTCAACTTGAGTAACAGGAGTTGTCATTTTAATTTTCTCCTGAGTATCATTTCTGCCTGAAATATAATTAAATAATTTTCTAAAATTACTATCTATTCCAGTTGTCATTGTTTCTACTGCTAAACGATCAGAATATTTTCTAATCTCATATACCTCATTTTTTTGAGAAAACTTCATAATTTGCTTCTTCGTAAGCCATAACTGTAGAATACGGTAAAATAAATAAAGCACAAAATACTATAAAATAAAGTTTAATTAATCTCATTGTTACATAACTTTATATTCAAAATTTTGTGTAGTTTCATTAATTTGAATTAATTTAGCACCATTTCTTTCATGAAAGTTAGTTGCCATTTCTGTTAGTGGTGAAAGAGTTACTAATCTATTTAAGTGATTGGATTTTTTTATATTTTTAAACACTTCTTTTACAATTAATTTTCCTCCGCCCTTTTTTTTGGACCATACAGTATAAGCTACAGCTATTTGACCACCTGATTGATCTCTCATAGCTGTTTGTAGAAATGCATCAGTGCTTAATTTTTCTAACTCCTCAACACTTTTTGGAATTTCATTTGTATAAGCAAAACACATTACAGCATGAATTTCACCTTGATATTCAACACCAAAAATTTTTCTTCCATATCCTGTTCTAAACTTATTATCCAACTCTGGTCTAACAGGATCTTCTTCAGGATTACACTCTTTAAGCTCAACAAGTTTTGCACCTTTAACCCAACCAAAAAAATTATCAATATTTTTATTTAAAACTTGTCTATTTTTTCTTAGTCTTGCTTTTATTCTTGGGTTAAATTTTTTATTCATTTTAATAATGATTATCTACCATTTTTTTTAATTTTGAATGTGTTATTAAATCAT
>CACKDY010000012.1:0-23820 GCA_902599105.1 uncultured Pelagibacteraceae bacterium
GTTTCTACTCACACCAAAAAATTATAGAAACAAAATTAACAAAATTGATTTAAATTTTACATATAATTTTGATCAAAAAATAGCTGAATTAGAAGATATTAAAATTGATAACAAAATTAATCAAAATGTTAATAAGATTTTAAATAATGTTATTTTTAAAAAGGATGACCTTCGAAATAAAATTTATTTTAAAAATTTACTAAATGAAGTAATTAAGAGTTATGCTGGATAGATCATTTTTTTAGGATCAACAATTTTTTTATAATCTTTTTCATTTATTAATCCAGTTTTTAAAGTTTCGTATTTTAATGTAGTGTTATTTTTGAGTGCATTTTTTGCAATTTTTGCTGCATTGTCGTAGCCAACATGTGGGGCAAGTGCAGTAACAAGCATCAAAGAGTTATCTAAATGCTCCTGTATTTTCTTTTTATTTGCCTTTATTCCTCTAACACAATAAAGAGCAAAATTTTTTGTGCTATCAGCAATTAAGTCTATTGATTGTAAGATGTTATGAGCAATTAGAGGCTTAAAAACATTTAGTTCAAAATGTCCATGTGATCCTGCCATAGTTATCCCATTATGGTTTCCAATAACTTTTACACAAACCATAGTGACAGCTTCGCATTGTGTTGGATTTACTTTTCCTGGCATAATCGAAGAACCAGGTTCGTTTTCTGGTAGAGTTAATTCTCCATAACCAGCTCTAGGACCAGAACCTAAAAAACGAATATCATTAGATATTTTCATGAGAGCAACTGCGCAAGTATTTAAAGTCCCAGAAAAATTTACTAATGCATCATGTGCAGCTAGCTCAGCAAATTTATTAGGGGCTGGTTTAAATTTTATTTTTGTAAATTTTGAAATTTCTTTTACTATTTTTTTGTCAAAATTTTTCTTTGAATTTATTCCAGTGCCAACAGCAGTACCTCCTTGTGCAAGAAATAAAATTTCTTTTAAAGCATATTCTATTCTTTCAATACTTTTTTTAACTTGTGCATGATATCCAGAAAATTCTTGTCCAAGGGAAAGTGGTGTAGCATCTTGAAGATGGGTTCTTCCAATTTTAACTATATTCTTAAATTTATTAGATTTTCTTTTTAGCTCTTTTTCTAAAATTTTTAAGTTCGGTAGCATTTTTGAAATTGTTTCATTGGCAACCGAGATATGCATTGCAGTTGGAAAAACATCGTTTGTAGACTGCGATTTATTTACGTGATCATTTGGATGAACTGGCTTTTTTGTTCCCTTTCTGCCACCTAAAATTTCTATCGCTCTGTTAGCGATGACTTCATTAACATTCATATTTGTTTGGGTTCCAGAACCAGTTTGCCAAACTTTTAAAGGAAAATTTTCATTTAGTTTACCTTTAATTACTTCATCTGATGCTTTGATTATTGCTTTAGAAATTTTGTTATCAATCATTTTATCTTTTTCATGAACTATAGCAGCAGCTCTCTTAATAATTGCAATTGACTTTATTATTGAAATATTTACTAAAATTTTACCTATATTAAAAAATTTATTTGATCTTTGAGTAGATGCACCCCAATATTTGTTACTCGGGACATTTATACTCCCAATACTGTCAAATTCTTTTCTTAATTTCATTGATTAATTTTTAAGTAACAAATAATTATTAACATACAATAAATATTTAAAAACATACAGGAGCATTATGTCGAATTTTAGCAAAGTAGGTATTTTCATGAAAACTTTTGGCCAGGAAGTTAAAACTAGACCTTCATTTAGTAGTGATAAAATAAATAAATTAAGGATAAATCTAATAAAAGAGGAGTTAGACGAACTTACGGAAGCTATGAATAATAAGGATTTATTAGAAGTAGCTGACGCACTTACAGACATATTATATGTAACGTATGGAGCAGGGCATGCTTTTGGGATTGATTTGGATAAATGTTTTAATGAGGTTCAAAACTCTAACATGAGCAAGTTAGATGAAAATGGAAAACCAATCTATAATGAATCTGGTAAAGTTATGAAAGGTCCTAATTATTTTAAGCCAGATTTATCTAAGTTTGTAAATTAAATCTCTAATTTAAAATCAATTGCAGGAGCGCTATGAGTAATGCTTCCTATAGAAATTCTGTTAACTCCAGTAGATGCAATAGCTTTAACAGTTTTTAAGCTGACATTTCCAGAGGCCTCAGTCTGATAATACTTTTTAGCAATTTTAACACTATCTCTTAAATTTTTTAAATTCATATTATCAAGTAGAACAGTATTAAATTTAAGACCTAAAATTGATTTAAGTTGTTTGGTTGTATCTACCTCAACAGTAATTTTTTTTCCTTTTTTATTTTTAATAGCTTTTAGGACTAAAGATTTTAAATTTGAGCTAGCAATATGGTTATCTTTAATTAAATATTCATCGCTCAAATTAAATCTATGATTTGTACCACCTCCTAATTTGACTGCATACTTTTGTATAACTCTTAGGTTTGGAATTGTTTTTCTTGTACAACAAATTTTTGTTTTTCTTCCAGCTAATTTGACAAATTTATTTGTCTTAGTTGCTATTCCTGAAATGTGAGACAAAAAATTTAAAGCAACTCTTTCAGCTATTAAAATATTTTTTGCTTTACCTTTAATAATAGCAACCATATTACCTTTTTTTACTTTAGAACCATCTTTTTTCTTAATAATAAATTTTATTTTACTATCAATTAAAGAAAAAGTTTGTTTAGCAAATAATAATCCTCCAACAATTGCATTTTGATTTGATATTAGTTTAACTGTTACTATTTTATCATTATTGATTAGACCAGAGGTAATATCTCCTGAGGGATAAAGATCTTCGTTTAATGCTAATTTAACAGTACTTTTGATAAATTCTTTACTTAATTTAATTTTTGACACTTAATTATCTGCCAATGGCTGCCATTCTCTCAACAGATATTCTGGCTTTTTCAATTGTTTGTTTGTCCATAATAATTTCACCAGTCTCATTTTCTAAACAATCTAATATTTTTGGAAGTGTAATTTTTTTCATGTGAGGACACATATTGCATGGTTTAACAAAGTCTACGTTTGGATTTTCTATCTGGATATTATCACTCATTGAGCACTCAGTAACCATCATTACTTTTTTTGGTTGATTATCTTTTACATATTTTATCATTCCAGATGTTGATCCAGCGAAATCGCTTGCTTCAATTACATCTGGAGGACATTCTGGGTGTGCAATAATTTTAATTCCTGGATTTTTTTTTCTTATATCCTCTATTTCTTTTTTATTAAACTGATCATGAACAATGCAAATTCCTTTCCAAGAAATAATTTCAACATCTGTTTGAGAAGCTACATATTTAGCTAAATAATCATCAGGTAAAAATATTACTCTTTTTACCCCAAGTGATTTGACTATTTTAACTGCATTAGCAGAAGTGCAACAAACGTCTGTTTCTGCCTTAACTTCTGCTGACGTATTGACATAAGACACAACAGGAACTCCAGGGTATTTTTCTTTCAATAGTCTTACATCTTTACCTGTAATAGATGATGATAAAGAACAGCCAGCTTCCATATCAGGAAGAATAACTTTTTTGTCTGGGCTCATTAACTTCGCAGTTTCTGCCATAAAATGTACTCCAGCCATTAAAATAATATCAGCAGAAGTTTTTGAAGCTTCAATTGCTAATGCAAGAGAGTCTGCAGAAAAATCTGCAACACCATGATAAATCTCTGGAGTTTGATAATTGTGGGCTAGAATTACAGCATTTTTTTCTTTTTTTAATTTATTAATTTCATGAATATATGGAGCATGCACTGACCATTCAATTTCTGGCATAACCTTGGAAATCTTTTGATAAATAGGATCTGTAGCTTTACGTACTTCTTGTGTAAATTCCATGAGGATTTTTACCAATTTGAAACATAATTGTCATTCATTTATTATGGGACATATCGCGGTCGTGCTGAAATTGGTAGACAGGCACGGTTGAGGGCCGTGTGGACCTAGTCCATGAGAGTTCGAGTCTCTCCGACCGCACCAAAGTGAATTTTATATAGGATTTTTTGATGGATAAATTACTTTCAGTAATATTTATGCTTGGAGTTTTGCTTTTGGTTCTACCGAGTTTTTTACAATCAAATTCTCAACTAAAGCAATTTCTTAAAAATCTAAGTATTTGGATTATTGTAGTTTTTATAATTTTAATGATTATTTATTTGTTCAAATAAGAAAATCAGTTTTTTATCCAATCAGGTTTATGGATGTTTATTGAAGCTTCTTTAGTTTTAAAATTTGCTTTTTCATCAAAGTTTTCGTTTAAGTATTTAATTAAGGCAAAAGGGTAGTCACTATTAATTAAAACTTTACCTATTTCAATATTATTATTATAAATGCTTTCGCCTTCGTATAGTTTTCCATTAATTAAATTTATTGGAAATAATCTTTTTGAAAGCTTGTTCTTTAATTTTATTCGCGCTGTATTTTCTTGGCCAACATAACAGCCTTTTTTAAAATCAATTCCATTTAATTCCTCAAAATTACATTCAATACCAAACAATTTATCTTTCAATTTATTTAAATCTTTTGGAACAATTCCAAGCCTATGACTTAATGAATAATATTCTTTTAGGTTTGCATCATGAAGATCTAGTTTTTTTAAAGATAAGTAAAGTTTTTCTAGATTAATTATTAATCTAGCACCTAATTCTTTGTTTCTTGGATCTAAAAAAATTGGATCTTCTCTATATTTAATTGTGTATCCAGGTTGATCTTTTGTTTCATTAAAAGTTAAAAATTTTTCATGAGAAAATGCTGCTACAACAAATTCATTACTTAAATTGAGAATTTCAACTTTTGATCTTAGCTTATATAGGGATAATTGTTTGAACAAATCCTCTGCCTGAGGTTTTTCACAATCCAAAAGATACCCAGACTTATGCTTTATGATTATAAATTCATATAAAAATTTACCTTGGGGTGTAAGTAATGAACTAAAACAACTATTTACATCGTTTACTTTGTTTATGTCGTTACTAATTATATTTTGAAGAAACTCCTTTGCATCTTCTCCACTAATATAAAGAATTGCTCTGTCATCTAAAATATAAACGTTTTTTATATTCATAATTGATTAATTATAAAATGTAATATAATAACAATTTTTCAAAATGTTAGATCTTATAATTAAAAACGGACAATGCTACATCGATGGTGAGTTAAAAGATGTTGATGTTGCTATAAAAGATAGAAAAATTGAACGGATTGGACAAATTTCGGAAGAGGCAAAAGAGATTATTAATTCAGAAGGGCTTACGGTATTACCTGGTTGTATAGATACTCAAACACATTTTAGAGAACCAGGATCAACTGATACTGAGGATCTTCACTCAGGCAGTAGAGCTGCAATAGCAGGAGGTATTACAAGTGTATTTGAAATGCCCAATACTAATCCGCCAACTTCAAATATGAAAGAGTTTCAAAGAAAACTCGATCTTGCTAAAAACAGAATGTATTCTAATTATGCTTTTTATTTTGGAGCGACAGCAGACAATGCTGATGATTTAGCAAGTCTAGAGGGTTTGGAAGGTTGTTGTGGAATAAAGCTTTTTGCAGGATCCTCAACTGGAAATTTATTAGTTGCTGAAGAGGATGACATCGATAAGGTTTTTCAAAATGCCTCAAAAGTCGTGGCAGTCCATTCTGAAGATGAGGCGATTTTAAAAGTAAACAAGAAATTAATAAAAGAGGGTGATGTACATACCCATCCAATATGGAGAAGTGCAGAATGTGCAATAGCTTCCACTAGAAGAATTGTAAGAATCGCAGAAAAGCATAATAAAAAAGCTCATGTACTTCATATCACAACAAAAGAAGAAATTGATTTTCTATCACAACACAAAGGAAATATTACATTTGAGATTACTCCACAACATTTAACTCTCTACGCTCCAGACTGTTATGACAAGCTTGGGACTTATGCTCAGATGAATCCACCACTTAGAGACAAATCTCATTATGATAGATTGTGGTATGGAGTGAGAAACAACTTCAATGATACTATCGGCTCAGATCACGCTCCTCATTTAAAAGAGAATAAAGATAAGGTATATCCAAATACTCCTTCAGGAATGCCAGGAGTTCAAACTTTAATGCCTGTGATGTTAAATCACATAAATGATGGAAAACTATCTCTTAATCAATTGATGAACTTTGTATGTGAAAATCCAGTGAAAATTTTTGGAATAAAAAACAAAGGATTTATTAAAGAAGGTTATGATGCAGACTTTACTATAGTTGATATGAATAAAACTATTGAGATTAAAAACGAAAATATTGAGAGTAAATGTAAATGGTCACCATTTAATGGATTTAAATTTAAGGGTACACCCATATACACAATTATTGCTGGAAAAATTAAAATGCAGAATGGAAAAATTTTAGGTGATCCTGATGGAACCCCTTTACAATTTAGCTAAGCTTACCAGTAAAACTATTTACAAGTATAACACCAATTACAATTAGGAATAATCCAACAATTGCTTGCCAAGCTAAAGTTTGTTTAAAAAATATATATCCAAGGATTGCAATAGTAAAAATTCCTAAACCACTCCATGTTGCATAAACAATTGCTATTGGAAGTTTATCGACTACAAAAGTTAACAGATAAAATGCAGCAAGATAAAAAACAGATAAAGCAATTGTTGGTATAATTTTTGTAAAGTTTTGAGATACAGGAAGCAGCATTGTTCCAGCAACTTCACAAAATATTGCTGCTATTAAAAAAATATAAGTTTTAACCATTTTCTAAGATTTTGTGGTTAACTAAATCCTCTGTGATCTCTGTTAGAATTGCAGGATCGTCTATTGTAGGTGGTACCTTATAATCAACACCATCTGCAATTTTTCTAATAGTTCCTCTTAAAATTTTTCCTGATCTAGTTTTTGGTAATCTTTTAATAACAATCACCACTTTAAATGCAGCAACAGGACCAATTTTGTCTCTTACCATCTGAACACATTCTTTAGATATAGTTTCATTATCTTTATCAACACCAGATTTTAAAACTACTAATCCAATTGGTAATTGACCCTTTAATTTATCTGCTATTCCAAGGACTGCACATTCAGCAACAGATTGATGTTCTGATAAAACTTCTTCGATGGCACCAGTAGACAATCTATGACCAGCTACATTAATGATGTCATCAGTTCTAGACATAATCCAAATATAACCATCATCATCAATGTGACCTGCATCATATGTTTGGTAGTATCCTTCATAATTAGACATATAGTTTTCTTTATACCTTTGATCTGCATTCCATAATGTAGGAAATGTCCCTGGGGGCAAAGGGAGTTTCACAACTATATCTCCCATTTCATTTGGCTTTGCTAAAGAATGGTCAGGCTTGATAATTTTTACATCGTATCCAGGAACAGCTTTACAGGCTGAACCATATTTTGTTTCCATCATTTCAATACCAGTACAATTTGAGCTAATTGCCCAACTAGTCTCTGTTTGCCACCAATGATCAATCACAGGAACTTTAAGTAAATTCTCAGCCCACTTTATAGTATCCGGATCAGCTCTCTCTCCAGCAAGAAATAAGCTTTCAAAATTACTCAAATCATATTTTGAGAAAAATTTACCTTCAGGATCTTCTTTCTTTATAGCTCTGAAAGCTGTTGGAGCTGTAAAAAGAGACTTTACTTTATAATCTGAGATGATTTTCCAGAAAGCCCCAGCATCTGGAGTTCCCACTGGCTTACCTTCAAATAAAACTGAAGTACATCCTTTAAACAATGGAGCATAAACGATATAAGAGTGACCAACAATCCAACCAATGTCACTTGCAGACCACCAAATATCATCTGTATCAATGTTATAAATATTTTTCATAGTCCACTTGAGCGCAACAATGTGACCACCAATATCTCTCACTATACCTTTTGGAGTTCCTGTTGTACCTGAAGTATATAAAATGTACGCAATCTCATTTGAGTTCATCTCAACGCAATCAGCATCTTTAGCAATAGAGACAACTTCCTCCCAGCTGACCTCATTTGGTGCATTTAATTCAACTTCATGACCAGATCGTTGGAATAAAATCATCTTTTCAATTTTATGATTGGCTATTTTTATTGCTTCATCAACAAGAGGTTTGTACTCAACTGTTCTTCCTGGCTCAAAACCACATGAAGCAGTTACTAACAACTTTGCTTTACTGTCATCTATTCTGCTTGCAAGCTCGTTTGAGGCAAAACCACCAAAGACCACTGAATGTATCGCTCCAATTCTAGCACAAGCTAGCATTGCAATTACTGCTTCAGGGATCATTGGCATGTAAATAATTACTCTATCACCTTTGTTAGCGCCTTGAGCTTTCAATGCCCCTGCAAATTTAGAGACCTTCGATCTTAATTCCTCATAAGTGAACTGACTTTTGTTACCTGTTATAGGACTATCGTAGATTAATGCTGTTTTTTTTCCTCTTCCTTGATTAATATGTATGTCTATAGCGTTATAACAGGTGTTTGTGACTCCATCTTCGAACCATTTATAGAAAGGTGGGTTAGATTTATTTAAGATTTTTGATGGTTTTTTAAACCAAAAGATATCTTCCGAGGCTTCTTGCCAAAATTTTTCAGGATTTTTTATAGAATTTTCGTAAATTTGATTAAATGCAGAAGACATAAAAATTTGATTCGAATTCCTTATTTTTTTTGATTTTTAACTTATAAATTGTATTTAATTTTAAAAATTAAGTAAAATCAATGCTTATTAGTGACAATTAAGTCTTCATAAAACTATTTTAATTTGCTATTTAACCACGAAATTGGCTTAAGGTAACTTAAGTCTAGTTTATATAAACTAAAATAAAAACTAACGAAGAGGGAGTTTTTTATGAATAAACTTAAACTGTTTGCTTTAGCAGCTATGGGCTTGATTGGTTTTTCAGGTATAGCTATTGCAGCAGACGCAACGATGTTGATGCAAGATGACTTCGTAGGAATTTCATTCTGGGTTATCTCTATGGGAATGTTAGCAGCTACTGCTTTCTTTTTCATGGAAGTAGGCAACGTCGCAACTGGTTGGAGAACGTCAGTAATAGTTGCTGGCCTTGTAACTGGTATTGCATTCATACATTACATGTACATGAGAGAAGTATGGGTGGCTACTGGAGATTCGCCAACAGTATACAGATACATTGACTGGTTAATCACTGTGCCATTACAGATGGTAGAATTCTATTTAATTCTAGCAGCTATTAACAAAGCAAACTCTGGAATGTTCTGGAGATTGTTAATTGGTTCATTAGTGATGCTAATCGGTGGATACTTAGGTGAAGCAGGATATATTAATGCTACACTAGGTTTCATCATCGGAATGGCAGGTTGGGTATACATTCTTTATGAAGTATTCTCAGGTGAAGCTGGTAAAGCAGCAGCCAAGAGTGGTAACAAAGCTCTTGTAACTGCATTCGGAGCAATGAGAATGATCGTTACAGTAGGTTGGGCAATTTATCCATTAGGTTATGTATTTGGTTACTTAACTGGTGGTGTAGATGCTAACTCACTTAACGTCGTTTACAACTTAGCTGACTTCATTAACAAAATTGCATTCGGTCTAGTAATCTGGGCTGCTGCAACTAGTTCTGCAGGAAAAAGAGCTAAGTAATTTAGCTAAAATTTAAATTAAGGGCAGGTACAATTTTGTACTTGCCCTTTTTTTTTACCTTTTGTAAATATGTATAACAATTATACATAATTTTTTTTATGGATGTAAAATTAGAAAAATGGCATCGATGCAAAGTTGATATAGAAGTTCTTAAAGAACTTTCAAAAAAATCTGACATCAAAGGACTTCAACATGTTTCAATCTTTTTTGGATTATTATTAGTGACAGGAATTTTGGCATATATTACTTGGGGCACATGGTGGTCTGCTTTTTGGTTTTTGGTTTACGGAAATATTTATGGTTTTTCAAATCCATTATGGCATGAAACAGGTCATAAAACCGCTTTCCGATCAAAATTTTTAAACGAATTTTTTTATTATATTTCTTCATATCTTTCTAATTTTGAACCGCTAAGATGGAGATACACACATTTTGTCCATCATGGAAATACTTATTCAACAGAAAATCCCTTTGATCATGAAATTGAATATGGAAATAATTTAAAAGAAACTCCAAAAGGTTTATTAATGAATTTAATTCCTTTTATGGAACTTTTGTATTTTAAAAAAAGTATAGCTTACGAAATTATTCAACACGCATTAGGTATAAAAACAAAAGTAATGCAAGATTGTATACCCGAAAACGCACAACCAAAAGTAATTTTAAATTCCAGAATTTTTGTTGCGATTTGGATTGCAATTATTTTGTGGTCATTAATTACATTTTCTTGGTTGCCAGTTTTATTTTTTTTATTACCAAAATATTATGGAAGAACTTTACACAAACTCGTATCTTTTACTCAACATGCAGGTTTAGCAAGAGATATTAAAGATCACAGGTACACAACAAGAGAAATGTATTTAAATCCTGTTTTAAGCTTTTTATATTGGAAAATGGAATACCATGTTACACATCATATGTTTCCAACAGTCCCATCCTACAACTTAGATAAACTTCATCACCATATAAAAGATCAATTACCTAGAACAAATAATGGTTTAATTGAAGCTTACAAAGAAATTTTACCAGCTTTGATGAAACAAAAAGAAGATTCTAGCTACTTTTTTAAAAAAGAAGTCCCTGACCCACAAAATGCATAAATTTGATCAAGTATGTTTTTACTTACTTGCTCAATTTAGATAAGAACTTATATATAACGCATGGCAAAAATTACATACCATACTCATGATAACAAAACTTATACAGTTGATGTTCAAAAAGGATTAACTGTTATGGAGGGTGCTATTCAAAATGATATTCCAGGAATTGATGCAGATTGTGGGGGCGGAATGTCGTGTGCAACATGCCACGTTTATGTCAAAGAAGAATGGTTAGATAAACTTCCAACAAAAGAGGATGGTGAGGAAGATATGCTCGATATGGCTGTTGAACCAAAAAAAAATAGTCGATTAAGTTGTCAGTTAATTGTTTCAGATGAATTAGAAGGATTAGAAGTTAATATTCCATCAAAGCAAGGATAAATGAATAAAACAGATGTATTAATTATTGGTGCAGGGCCTACAGGTTTGTTTTGCGCTCACCAACTTGGAATTATTGGGCTAGGTTGTGAGATTGTAGATAACCTCGATAAAGTTGGCGGCCAATGTATAGAGCTTTATCCTGATAAACCGATTTATGATATCCCTGCTGTACCAGAGTGCACTGGTGAGGAGTTAACTAACAACCTTATAAGGCAAATTAAACCATTTAATGTAAAATTTCATTTAAATGAAAGAGTAGAAGAATTAAAAAAAGCTGATAATCGATGGAATGTTAAAACCTCTGGTGGAATACGGTTTGATGTTGCAGCAATTGTTATAGCTGGTGGAGTTGGTTCTTTTGAACCTAGAAAGTTTTCGGTAAAGGATTGTGAAAAGTTTGAGGGAAATACTTTATTTTACTCAATTAAAGATAAATCAGTATTTAAAGACAAAACCATTTCAATTTTTGGTGGAGGAGACTCCGCGTTAGATTGGGCTATTGAGCTATCAAACACTTCAAATGTTAATTTAATTCACAGAAGAGATGGTTTTAGTGGAGCAGATTCTAGTGTTCAAAAAGTAAAAAACTTAAATGATCAAGGAAAGTTAAATTTATTTACAAAATACCAATTAGATTCTGTAAGCGGAGATAAAAATATTGAAAGTGTAAAAATTAAGCATGATGAGGGAGATATTAAAGAAATTAAATCTGATTATGTATTAGGTTTTTTTGGTTTAATTATGCAACTTGGCCCTATTTTAGATTGGGGATTAAATATTGATAAAAAAACTGTTCAGGTAAACACAGAAAATTTTGAGACAAATATAAATGGAATATTTGCAATTGGTGATATTTGTTCTTATCCAGGAAAGTTAAAATTAATTCTTTCAGGTTTTCATGAAGGCGCTTTAGCAGCAAGAGGCTGTTTTAAATACGCTAAACCAGATGAAAAATTAAGATTTGAATTTACAACAACCTCTAAAGCTGCACAAGAAAGACTCGGAATTAAAAAATGATAGAACTGTTTTCTGCCAACACTCCTAATGGATGGAAAATTAGTATCATGCTTGAGGAAATTGGTTATGATTTCAAGGTTACTAAAATTGATTTAGGCAAAGAGGAACAGCTCAAACCAGAATTTATTAAATTAAGTCCATTTGGAAAAATTCCAGTAATTATTGACCATGATAACAAGAAAAGTATTTTCGAGTCGGGTGCAATATTAATATATCTAGCAGAAAAAAGTGGAAAACTTTATAATGAAAAAGATAGACTCGTTATTAATCAATGGTTAATGGCACAAATGGGAACAGTTGGCCCAATGATTGGCCAACATCATCAGTTTCATCATTATAATCCTGGTAAAAGTGATTTTGGTGAGGAGAGATATTTTAAAATAACTAAAAGAATTTATGGAGAGCTAGATGCCAGATTAAAAGAGTCCAAATTTCTTGCTAGTAATGATTATACAATTGCTGATATTGCAACATGGCCTTGGATAGCAAGACATGAATGGCACGACATTGGTTTAAAAAAATATCAAAATTTATCTAGATGGTATTTAGAAATAGCTAAGCGTGAAGCTGTCATTAAAGGTTATAGTTTTATGGATAAACAGGCCAAAATTCCAGGAATATAAATATTTATCCAAAAATTCTGTATAGAGTACTGAGAATTCCATAACCCGAGAATTCAATACCCACTATAATAATAATTATTAATATTAATTTTTTATTCATTTCAAAAATAAATATAACAACAGCACAATCCAGAAGAAAGGGTAGTAAAAGTAAATATATTTCTTAGCAAAAAGAAATGAAATTGAATTTTGTTTAGAAGATTTTTTTCTCATTTAATCATCCGCATGTACTTTTTCTTCTTTTTCATGTTTTTCTTGTGCTGCAATTGTATATTTAGCAACAGGTCTTGCCATTAGTCTTTTTAACCCAATTGGTTCTGCAGTATCCAAACAGTAACCATATGTATCCTCTCTAATTCTTCTCAAGGCCTTATCAATTTCTGAAATTAATTTAATCTGCCTATTTATTGCTTTCATCTCGACATTGCTGTCTATGTATGAGTTTGCTTGATCCACAATATCAGCAGAAATATTATTATCATCCATTCCACCATTATAAAGAGCTTCATTGTTTGCTTTAATTAATTCTTTTTTCCACTCGGTTAGTCTCATTCTGAAAAAAACTTTATGTTTTTCACACATATATTTTTCAGTATCTTTTGGAACATAAGTTTTTGAAATTTTTATAGGGCCTTTTGAAACAACTTTAGCCGTAGTTGATTTTGATTTACTTACAACTTTAGTTTTTGATTTTGATACTTTTTTCTTTGCTTTAGCAGTCTTTGGCATAGCTTAATTTTGATCGCTCGCAGTATATTCAGCAAATTAGGGGTGTCAAGCAAGCTTAATTGATATAAATATTTATAAATGACCATTAATAACAAAAATATTCTTAATGTTTTTATTATTTTTGTTACAGCACATCTAATTTTTTGGACTTTAATTCCAACAGTTACAAATCAGAATTTACCTTTAGATACAATTGAAGCATTAGCTTGGGGCAGTAACTTAGATTGGGGTTTTAACAAACATCCTCCTCTTAGTGCTTTTTTTCCAGAAGTTTTTTATCAAATTTTTGGTCCTCAGGACTGGGCTTATTATTTGTTAAGTCAAATTTTTGTAATTATTTCTTTTTTTTATGTTTTTAAATTTTCAAATGAAATATTTAATAATAATTTATTAGGTTTAATTTCTGTATTACTAATTGAAGCTATTTATTTCTATAATTTCACCACACCAGAATTTAATGTAAATGTTTGCCAATTACCTTTTTGGTCTTTAACAGTTTATTATTCTTGGAAAATATATAGTGGCAAAGAAATAAAGTTCTCAGACTGTTTTTTAGTAGGTCTTTTTGCAGCTTTTGGTTTTTTATCAAAATATTTATTTATTTATCTATTAGTTTCTATTGATCTTTTATTTGTATATTTAATATTCTTCAAAAAGGAGAGAAAATTTGATTTTAAATATCTTATTACTCTTGAAGTCTTTTTGGTAGTTTTAGTCCCACATTTAATTTGGTTAAATAACAATGAATTCATTACTATTACATATGGATTAGCTAGAACTGGTCTAGAACAATCTAGTTTTTTAGATCATTTTAAATTTCCAATAATCTTTTTGTTAAAACAAGTGGGGATTTTAATTCCTTTTTTAATATTAACATGGTCATTAGTTAAAAAAATTAAATTGAATTTAAATTTTAAGGATAAAAAATTACTATTTTTACTAGCAATAAATATTTTGCCAATTGTTCTAATGTTTTCAACATCATTAATTACTGGATCAAAAATAAGAACTATGTGGATGACGCCTTTTTATTTGTTCTTTGGTACATTGACTGTTTATTTGTTTCAAGCACAAATAAATATTAAGAAAGTTAAAAATTTCATGCTTGGATTTATATTCTTTTTCTTTTTATCACCAGGACTTTACGCTTATGTTTCAATTTCAAATGAAAATAAAAGAACTGATTATATGGGTAAAGAAATTGCAATAAAAACTCAATATGCTTGGGATCAACAATTTGACACAAAAATAAATGTAGTTTTGGGTGATGAATGGACTGCTGGAAATCTTTCATATCATCTAAAATCAAGACCAGTTTGGGAGGGTTTTGTTGAGAGAGAAAAGCTTGATCAATTGAAAGATTATATGTGTCTTGATAGTGTTTGTGTAGGGTCAAGATAGATGAAATACGTAATTTTAATTCCAATTTATAATGACAGAGAATCCTTAAAGTCACTGGTAGAAAATATTAATTCTGAAATAAAAGATTTAAATCATGAGATATCTTTAGTAATTATAAATGATGCATCATCCCAACAGATAATTGATACTTATGCAAATATAGAAAGCATTAGCTCTTTTGAAATAATAAATATGAAAGAAAATAGAGGTCATGCAAGATGCATTGCCTCTGGCTTAAAATATATCTTTGAAAAAAAAGATTTTGATTTTGTAATTCCAATGGATGGTGATGGCGAAGATAGACCTGAAGAAATTAAAAATTTCATTCAACTTTCAGAGCAGTCAGGCGAAAAGTCAATCACTGGTGAAAGAGTAAAGAGATCTGAGGGTTTATTTTTTCAAGTATGTTATCAATTTCACAAGTTCTTAACTTTAGCATTTACGGGACAATCAATTAAATTTGGCAACTTTACTTGTTTATCAAAATTAACTGTAAAAAAAATGCTGGGAGAAAAGGCTACCTGGAATAGTTTTTCTGGATCATTAAAAAAAGTTGAAAAGGATTTAATCAGCACACCTTCTATTAGAGGTAAAAGATATTTCGGTCCATCTCAAATGAGTTTTTTTAACTTATTAAAACATTCACTTTCAATTATAAGTGTTTTCAGAAAAACAGTTTTAATTAGATCAGCTTTATTTATTATTTTTTATATATTACTGATCAAAAGCTATGCTTCAGTAATTACATTACTACCCTTAGTATTGTTACTAATAATGATTTATTCAATTTCAAGTTTAGCTTTAAGAGAAAATATCGAGCAATTAAATAATTCCTTAACAAATATTCATGATATTGATAAAATTAAATAATTAATGAAAAAATTATTAATAATTTTATTTGCACTTTTATTTACTTCTAATTTTGCAAATTCAGATTCTAGATTTGGTGAATTAACTGAAATGCGTGATGAAAAAATGCGAGGTAAAGATGGTCAATGGGTAAGACCTCATCCAGGACCTTTTATTTGGAACCATATTGAAAAGGAAAAAGGAAAGTTTAGTTGGGAAGAAACAGATAAACATGTTATGTATGCTCAAGAACATAATCAAACAATTTTAGCTACTATCTGGCCTCATGCAAATTGGGAGCAAAAATCATGTAAAAGAAAAAAAGCAAAAAGTCCTTTTGGAAAAAAGTTTACAAAGTATTTAAGTAAACCTTGCTCAATGGATGACTATAAAACCTTCCTATTAATGTTGGTTGATCGTTATGACGGAGATGGTTCAAATGACATGCCAGGATTAACTAAACCTATAAAATATTGGGATATTATGAACGAGCCGGAGTTTAAAATGTTCTTTAAAGGAAACGAGGAAGACTTTGTTGAAATATTTAATTTTTCTTCCAAAGTAATTAAAGAAAAACAACCAGATGCAGTTATTGTTATGGCTGGTGCTGCAGGAATGTTTCCAGAAAATAAAAAATATTGGAAATCTGTTTTGCCAAAAATTAAAGACCATTTTGATATTGCAAATATTCATCATATAAGTGGTCCTGATGGACAGTGCGATAAAGAGCTTTGGGTAGATGAGTTTGCAGAATTATTAAAAAGTGTAAATGTAAATAAACCAATTTGGTTAACCGAAGCGATGACATGTGGTCCTCCAGTGAGGGCATGGGTAAATGCATTTTTAAATGGAGCTGAACTAATTATTGATGTTGGTATAAATGCTCCAGGGAAAAAAATGACCAAAAAGGGTAGAAAAAAATTAAATCAGTTTATTGCTGAATACGATGGTTTTACATCAATTAAAAGTATTTCAAAAAAAAAAGTAGAGTTTTTTTATAAAGATGGAACTAAAAAAATTTTAGAATTTTAACAACAACTACAACTTTTTTTATGTGCTTTTGGCTCATCTTTAGCTTTTGCAGTCTCTAATTCTTTTTGTTCGTTTTCAAGAGCTTTTTGTTTCTTTGAAATTTTATCCTCAAAGTAATCATAAAGAGATGCAAAACCTAATTTAGAGGCTCTTTTTTCCTCATAATTTCTTCGCCCTTTAAGGTTTTCAATTATTTTAACTATTTCTTGATTTTGCATGTTACTTTTTTATTTAAAAAAGCAAATAATTCAAGCTCTAAAAATTGGCAAACAATAAATAGGTTTTTTTGTGCTAGGATAATGTCATGAATATAAGTCAAAAAAAACTGGAAAAATCTAGGGGCAGACTAGAAATAAAAATAAAAGATCAAAATTTACATAAACTTTTTCAACAAGGATCTTCAAAAGCTTTGATGCCAGATTTTCATGAAAATTTAAAACAATTAATGCTTATCAATACCGCTGGTGGAATTACTTCTGGGGATGAATACGACTACAAATTTGAAATTGATAGTTCGAAACTTTGTATTTCAACTCAGGCGGCAGAAAAAATTTATAGTGGTTTTGGTAATCCAGCTAATTTAGAAATTAACTTAAATTTATTAAACAATTCTAGTCTATTTTGGTTACCTAAAGAATTAATTTTATTTAATAATTGTAATTTAAAACGAAAAATTAATTTTAATTTATCGAAAGACTCAAATTTACTTCTTTGTGAAAATATAGTTTTTGGACGAACTTCTATGAAAGAGAAATTTGAACAGGGATATTTTTCAGATTTTTGGAATATTAAAATAGATGATAAACTAATTCATTCTGAAGCAATAAATACAGGTTTATTTGAAAAAAAATATTTGAATAGTTTTTCGACATTAAATAATAATTCTGCTGTTGCGACAATTGTAATTGTAGGAGAAAAATTTTTAAATAAAGCTGATAATTTATCTGAAAGTTTAACTAATAATGAAAATACAACTTCAAATTATTCTAATTGGGATAATAAATTGATCCTAAGATTCTTATCTAAAGATAGTTATAATCTTAAATTTGCAATTGATAAAATTTTATCTTATTTTTTTGAAGGTTCAAAAATACCAAAAGTATGGAATTTATAAATGAAACTAACTCCTAGAGAAAAAGATAAACTTTTAATAAGTCTCGCAGCAATTGTTGCTAAAAATAGATTGTCAAAGGGTATAAAATTAAATTATCCAGAAGCTATAGCTTTAATAACAGATTTTGTTGTCGAGGGAGCTAGAGAGGGCAAAACTGTTGCAGAACTGATGGAGGCGGGAGCTCATGTTATTAAAAAAAAGGATTGTATGGAAGGTATTCCAGATATGATTAAGGAAGTTCAAGTAGAAGCTACTTTTCCTGATGGAACTAAATTAGTAACAGTGCACAAACCTATTAGATGATAATATTATGAAGCCAGGTGAAGTAATTACAAAAGACGAGCATATAGAATTAAATAAAGACACCAAAGTTACTAAAATAAAAATTTCTAATTCTGGAGATAGACCTGTGCAAGTTGGAAGTCATTATCATTTTTTTGAAACTAACGAGCATTTAGTGTTTGATCGAAAATTAGCATATGGAAAAAGATTGAATATCCCCTCAGGAACTGCTGTCAGATTTGAACCAGGTCAATCTAAAGATGTTGAGCTAATAGAAATAAATGGATTAAAAAAAATATTTGGTTTCAATAAAAAAGTTATGGGTAATTTATAATGGCTAAAATTTCTAGAGCAGCTTATGCAGATATGTATGGGCCTACCACAGGAGACAAAGTAAGGCTCGCAGATACCGACTTATTTATTGAGGTTGAAAACGATCTAACAACTTATGGTGAAGAGGTAAAGTTTGGTGGTGGAAAAGTAATTAGAGATGGGATGGGTCAATCTCAAATTAGTAGAAAAAAAGGAGCTGCAGATACAGTTATAACTAATGCTTTAATAGTTGATGTAAATGGAATTTATAAAGCTGATGTTGGTTTAAAGGATGGAAAAATATTTGAAATTGGTAAAGCTGGTAATCCAGACACTCAATCTAAAGTAAATATTATTATTGGTCCAGGAACAGAAATAATTGCAGGCGAAGGAAAAATTTTAACAGCTGGGGGTTTTGATAGTCATATTCATTATATATGTCCCCAACAAATTGATGACGCATTGCACTCAGGTATTACAACCATGCTTGGAGGAGGAACTGGACCGGCTCATGGAACACTTGCAACAACGTGTACACCCGGACCATGGCACATACAAAGAATGATTCAATCTGCCGATGGTTTTTCTATGAATTTAGCTTTTGCTGGGAAAGGAAATTCTTCATTACCAGAAGGTCTTGAAGAACAAATTCTAGCAGGAGCTTCAGCTTTAAAATTACATGAGGATTGGGGAACCACTCCTGGAGCAATTGATAATTGTTTAAATATTGCTGACAAAAACGATGTGCAAGTAATGATTCACACAGATACTTTAAATGAAAGTGGGTTTGTGGAAAATACAATAAAAGCAATAAACAAAAGAACTATTCATGCATTTCATACAGAAGGTGCTGGCGGTGGACATGCACCAGATATAATTAAAGTTTGTGGAGAAGAGTATGTTATTCCTTCCTCAACAAATCCAACCAGACCATATACGGTTAATACAATAGAAGAACATTTAGATATGCTAATGGTTTGTCACCATCTTGATAAATCTATTCCAGAGGATGTAGCATTTGCAGAGAGTAGAATAAGAAGAGAAACAATCGCAGCAGAAGATATTCTTCATGATATGGGTGCTTTTTCAATTATTGCTTCAGATAGTCAGGCTATGGGTAGAGTTGGAGAAGTTATAATTAGAACTTGGCAAACTGCACATAAAATGAAAGTTCAAAGAGGAAGTTTACCAGAAGAAAAAGGGGATAATGATAATTTTAGAGTTAAAAGATATTTAGCAAAATACACAATTAATCCTGCAATTGCTCATGGAATTTCAAAACATATTGGTAGTATTGAAAAAAATAAACGTGCAGATTTAGTTTTATGGGACCCAGCATTCTTTGGTGCAAAGCCAGAAATGATATTGATAGGCGGAAGTATAGCTTGTGCTCAAATGGGAGACCCGAATGCATCAATTCCAACCCCTCAACCAGTATACACTAGACCAATGTTTTCATCATTTGGAACTTCTTTAGAAAAATCTTCAGTAATTTTTACAAGCAAACTAGCTATTGAAAAGAATTCATTTAAAGATGCAAATATTAAAAAAGATTTATTACCTGTAGAAAACACAAGGGCCATTTCTAAAAAAGATATGATTTTAAATAATAAGTGTCCGAAAATTGAGGTTAATCCTGAGACTTACGAGGTAAAAGCTGATGGTGAAATAATTACCTGTGAACCTGCTAAAGAACTTCCTTTGGCACAAAGATATTTTATGTTTTAGCTTATGGATAATTGTTTTCTAATAGTAAATAAAATACCTAAAAATAAAGCAAAAGATCACATATCTTTATCTTATGATGAGCGATTTTTAAGAAGAAAAAAACTTGTTTCAGATAATGGTTTTGAATTTTTAGTCAATTTACCAGAGACAAAATCACTTTCAGAAAATCAAGCGTTTAGGCTTCAAAGTGGAAATTTGATTTTAATCAAAAACAAAAAAGAAAGTTTACTTGAAATAAAAGGTAAAAATTTAATGCAATTAATTTGGCATATTGGAAACAGGCATATGCCATGCCAAATTGAAAAAGATAGAATTTTTATTCAGTATGATGAAGTAATAAAAAAAATGATATTAAAATTAGGAGGAAAGGTTAAGAAAGTTTTAAGACCTTTTAAACCAGAGGGAGGAGCATATGGAATTGGTAGAACCCATAGCCATAGACACTAAAATAAAAGGTAAAAAAGATTTAAAAGAATCGTTACAAATTCTTCAAACTTGGTTTTCACCATCATTTCCTGTTGGAAGTTATTCATATTCTCATGGTTTAGAGGCAATGATTAATGATAATTTTATTAAGTCAAAAGAAGATATTCTGGATTATTTAAAATGTATCTTAAAATACGGAACAGGTAAAAATGACATAATTTTAATGAAACATACTTATCAAGGAGAAGAGTTAAATGAACTGGCCTTATCTCTCTGTCCATCCAAAGAAAGAAAAATGGAGTCTATTGAAATGGGTAATGCTTTTAGAAAAGTGTTAGCTGATAGTTGGGATTTTAATATTAAAGAAAACACTGCTTATCCAATCGCAGTTGCTAAAGCAGCTAAACATTTTGATATACCGCTAAACTTAACAATAGTATCTTATCTACAATCCTTTGTATCAAATCTAATAAATGTTTGCATTAAACATATACCTATTGGTCAAAAAATTGGACAGGACTGTATAATTAAAACTTACGAATTAATAAGAGAAATAGAAAAAGAAAGTCAAAATTTAAATTTAGAAGACTTAGGTGGAATTTGTTTTAATAGTGATATCTACAGTATAAAGCATGAAAATTTGAAAACGCGAATTTATAAGACATGAAAAATATAAATGGACCATTAAAAGTTGGAATAGGTGGACCCGTTGGTGCAGGGAAGACAAGCTTAACAGCTGAATTGTGTAAATTTTTATCAAAGAAAATTTCTATGGCTGTAATATCAAACGATATTTACACAAAAGAGGATGCAGAATTTTTAATGAAAGTCCAAGCCTTACCTCTTGAGAGAATTAAAGGAGTTGAAACAGGAGGATGTCCACATACAGCAATACGTGAAGATGCTTCAATTAATATGCTTGCTGTAGAAAATATGAAAAAAAAATTTCCTGATCTTGATTTGATTTTAATCGAGTCTGGTGGGGATAATTTAGCAGCAACTTTTAGTCCTGAATTAGTTGATCTATCTATTTATGTTATTGACGTTGGTATGGGTGGAGATATTCCTAGAAAAGGTGGCCCTGCCATTCAAAAATCAGACTTGTTAATAATTAACAAGACAGATTTAGCTCCTCATGTAGAAGTTAATCTGGAAACCATGAAAGAAGACGTAAAAAAGGCCCGAAATGGCTTACCTTATGTTTTTTGTCAGATGAAAAAACAAATTGGTGTCGAAGATGTTGCTAAATTCTTATTTTCATCAGGTGGACTATAGAGTTTTTTTTATTATGCTCTAATCGTTGGTAAACAATAGAAATCAGCTGTATCAATTTTAGAAGAATATTGCCTTCGCATATTCCACTTCTTATGAACACCAGCACTTGCAACGCTCAAAGTCGATCTTCCGTATCGATGATTGGTATTATCAATAGATCTCATTAAGCTATTTATTTTTTCATCTTTTTCAGATGTAAATAAATTTGTTTTATCACTTGCATTAGATAAACCTGTTAGCATTACACCTGCTTTTTGATAACGGTAACCATTTTTAAAAATACTTTCTAATATTGAAACGGCTGTCTTCACTGTTTCAATACTATTATTTGTTGCAATGGGAAAATCAACAGTCTTTGCATTCGAATAGTAACCAAAATTTCTTTGAAAAGGACTGGTTCTAACAAATACAGTAATTGCTTTTGCAACCAAAGACTCTGATCTAATTTTTTCAGATGCATTTAAACAATAATTTGCAACTGCTTCTTTTAATTCTTGGAACGTTTCAATTCTCTTCCCAAATGATCTTGAAACTACACAGCTCTTTCTTTTAGTTGTAGTTGTCTCTAAACCTATACAAGAAACTCCTTTAAGCTCCATTGCAGTTCTTGAACTTAGAACGTTTGAACTTTTCTTGATCCATGTGTTAGATTTATTTTTAAGTTGTTTAGCATTGTAAATCCCATGTTTTTGATAAAACTTTGTTAGTTGCCTACCAACACCCCAGACGTCATTGATTTCAACTTTTTCTAAAATAGGATCTAAGTTATCTATTCCAATTAAACTTGTTACACCTGATTGTTTTTTCTTTGCAATATGATTTGCGACTTTACTTAATGTTTTTGTGTTTGCTATTCCAATACTTGTTGGAATACCAGTCCATTGTAAAACTGTTTCTCTAATTTCTTTTCCAACTTTTTCTACTTCACTATCAGGAAAGTTTGATAAATCTAAAAAGGCTTCATCAATTGAATAAACTTCTATTTCTGAATTAAATCTTTTAAGAGTTCGCATCACTCTTCTTGATAAATCTCCATATAAAGAATAATTAGATGAGAAAACTTCAACTTTATTTTTAAGAATAATATCTTTTGCTTTAAAATAAGGTTCCCCCATTTTAATACCCAAAGCTTTTGCTTCATTCGATCTTGAAATAATACAGCCATCATTATTGGATAAAACAACAACAGGTTTTCTTCTTATTTTTGGATTAAACAATCTTTCACAAGAAACGTAAAAAGAATTACAATCAATTAATGCTATTTTTTTAGTACGTTGAATGGATGACATAAGTAACAACCCCCCAAATAAAAATATCTTGTTCTTCGTTAATTAAAATTCTGTCAGAAAACTCTTTAGACCCAGAAGTTAAAAATTTTTTATCTCGTTCTTGAACTAAAGTTTTAACCACAAGTTCGTCATGAACATTTGCAATCACCGTTGAAAAGTTTTTTGGTTTTAAACTTTTATCAACTACTAACAAGTCACCATCATTAATCCCAACATCGACCATGGATTTACCTTGAACTCTGATGATAAAAGTTGCTGGAACATTTTTTATTAAATGCATGTTTAGATCAATATCTTCTTCAATGTAATCAGTAGCAGGAGAAGGAAAACCAGCGCCTGCTTTATGCAGATAATAAGGGATTGTTAGTTTCATGTTCTTGTTTTGTTCTAATTTATAGACTATTTATACAATACACTCAAGAGGTTGTATTTTGAGTCCGTAATTGAATCAAAAGTGAATCAAAACGTGAACATCGAAAACAACATTTGGTGGACATGTGGATAACTTTTACAATAAGTAGTCTTAAAGTGATTTAAAAAGGAAAATTATGATTTGTATTAAAGCCAATATTCCAGAAGAGTTAAACGAAATAGATGATGAATTAAAAGCAG
>CACKDY010000013.1:0-22997 GCA_902599105.1 uncultured Pelagibacteraceae bacterium
CTCCAACTATTTTTTTTCCAATTTTTCATATTCAACTTGGAATTGTTTTAGCAGAGTTTATAATATATTCAACTATGATAGAATTTACTTTTACCCTTAAATTTGCTTAAAAAATTATGGATTTAAATTTTTTAATTAATAAAGCGGTCAAGTACCACGTTCAAGGTAGAATAGAAAAAGCAGAATTAAACTATAAAAAAATCCTGAAATTTGATCCAAAAAATATATTGGTAAACAATAACCTGGCATCTATTTTCAATTTAAAAAAGAAATATGAAGAAGCATTAGTTATTTTAAATAATGTTTTAATTGACCAGCCTGATTTTGATGATGCTTTAAACAATAAAGGTATTGCTTTAGTTGGTTTAAATAGGTTTGAAGAAGCATTAAAACAGTACGATAAAGTTTTAGACATAAAACCTAATTTTTTAAAAGTAATAAATAATAAAGCTAATTGTCTTAAATTAATGGGTATATATGAAGAAGCGCTAAAATATTATAAAAAAGCACTTAGCTTAGAACCAAATTTTATTGACGCAATTTATAATAAAGCAATTTGTTTTTATGAAATAAATAATTTTGATGATGCAGAAAAACTTTATAATAAAGCAATTAAATTAAAACCTGATTTTGTAGAAGCAAATTATAATTTATCACTAATTAAGCTGTTAAAAAGTAATTACCTTGAAGGATGGAAGCATTATGAATGGAGAAAAAAAAGGTCTAGTTTTAAAAAATACCAATTTTCAAATAATGAAGTTGAATGGTTTGGTGATAAAGATTTAAATAATAAAGTTATTTATATTATAAAAGAACAAGCTTTAGGTGACTATATTCAATACTGTCGGTATTTTCCTTTAATTAAGAAAATGGGTGCAAAAATTATTTTAGATCCACCTGAGCCACTTAAAATTATGATAGATAATATGAATTTTAATTATATTCATATAAATGAAGCCAAAAAAATAAAAATTGATTATTATTGCTCATTAGCAAGTTTGCCTTTAGCTTTTAATACAACAATTGACACTATACCAAACAAAATACCATACTTGTTTACACCAAAAGAGACAAAAATTTTTTGGAACAAGAAACTTAATAATAATAAAATTAAAATTGGTTTAAAATGGTCTGGAAATCCAAAATATAAAGATGACAAAAACAGAAGTATGTCTTTAGAAAAACTTAAACCTTTATTTGAATTACCATATGAGTATCATTCTTTACAGATAGAATATTCAGATGAAGATAAAAAAATAATGCAAAACATTCCAAATCTTTTTTGTCATAAAGATCATATTATAGGTTTAGACAATACCGCAGGTTTAATTGAATCAATGAATTTAGTGATTAGTGTTGATACTGGTATTGTGCAATTAACTGGCGCCCTGGGTAAACAATTTTGGAATATGTTACCCTTTACATCAGATCATAGGTGGTTATTGAATAGAGATGATAGTCCATGGTTTCCTACAGCAAAACTTTATAGACAGACCAAAAAAGGAGATTGGGATACAATCATACAAAATATAAAGAAAGATCTTTTATCAATTAAATAATAATTTAATTTATTTAAAATAATAAATTATTTATTCTACCGTTACAGATTTAGCCAAATTTCTTGGCTTATCAATGTCATAACCTTTTTTAAGTGCAGAGTAATAAGCAAGTTTTTGTAGTGGAATAGTTAGAAGAAATGGAAGCAAATCATCATTTGTATTTTCTACTTCTATAGTCTCCCAAATATTTTCTGAGATAACTTCATCTTTACTTTTACTAGTTATTAATAATACTTTTGCTCCTCTTGCTATTACTTCCTGCATATTTGAAATTGTCTTTTTATAATAATTGTCTCTCGGTGCCAAAACTACTACAGGCATACCCTCTTCAATTAATGCTAGTGGTCCATGTTTCATTTCACCTGCTGGATATCCCTCTGCATGAATATATGAAAGTTCTTTAAGTTTTAATGCACCTTCTAAAGCTATTGGGTATGAGTAACCTCTACCCAAGAACATTGAACCTTTTGCCTGATTAAATGTTGAGGATATTGCTTGGATATCATTGTCATGCAATAATGTTTTTTGTATCAATTTTGGTAAATTTTTTAAGTCTTTAATTTTATCTTGATATTCTTTTTTCTGAATATCCTTTCTTAATGATCCAAGTTTTAAAGCTAAAATATACAAAACAAGTATTTGACCTAAAAATGCTTTTGTTGAAGCTACTCCTATTTCAGGACCACAATGAATTGGTAATACAAAATTAGAGGCTCTAGCTATTGAACTTTCAATTACATTTACAATAGCGCAAGTTTTCATATTATTTTTATTACAAAGATCTAATGCCGCATATGTATCTGCAGTTTCTCCAGATTGAGAAACAAAAATATATAAAGTGTCACTTTTAAATCTATTTTTTCTATATCTAAACTCTGAGGCTATATCTATATTAACATCTAAAGAAGTAAGTTCTTCAAACCAATATTTTGCCATCAAACAAGAATGGTATGCAGTTCCACAACCTACTAAAGTTATTGATTTAATTTCTTCCATTTTCCATGGAAAATTAAAGATATTTATCTCATTGTTTACATTATCTATATATTCTTTAATACCAGTTTTAATTGTTGTCGGTTGTTCTTCAATTTCTTTAGCCATGAAATGTTTAAAATCACCTTTGTCATAAATAGCCTCGTCTGATGATAATTCTAATATTTTTTTATTAACTTTTTTACCTTCATCATTAAAAAAAAGAACTTGATCTTTTTTAATTACACAAAATTCTCCATCATCTAGATAAGTGATTTTATTAGTCATTGATTTTAAAGCATAAGAGTCTGAACCCAGATAATTTTCATTTGGACCATAACCAACTGCCAAAGGCGATCCTCTTCTTGCACCAACTATTAAATCTGGCATATCCTTGAATACAATTCCAAGTGCAAAACTACCGTGGAGTTGTTTTAATGTTTTTGTTATAGCTTCCTCTAGTTCTGAGGTTTTTAAATGTTCTGTTATTAAATGAACGATTACCTCTGTGTCTGTCTGAGATTTGAAGTTGTGCCCTTTGTTAATCAAATATTTTTTTAGTATTGTAGAATTTTCAATAATTCCATTATGAACTACTGATACGTTATGAGAGGAATGTGGATGAGCATTTATACTATTAGGAATGCCATGAGTTGCCCATCTTACATGCCCAATTCCAATATTTCCTTTCAAATTTTTTAAATCAAAATTATTTTCTAGATTATCTACTCTACCCTCCGATTTTACCTCATAGATTTCACCATCTGAAAGTGTAGCGATACCAGCTGAGTCGTATCCTCTGTATTCTAATTTTTTTAAAGAATTAATTATATTTGCTGAAACAGATTTGTTGCTTGATATTCCAATAATTCCACACATATTTTAATTTTTCTTTCTTTTATAATTCTTAACTTCTAATTGTGGCGTTCTTGTTATTGCTAAAGATTTTTTTTTAACATTCTTTGTTATTACCGATCCAGCTCCGACAATGCTATCTTCATTTAATGTAACTGGAGCAACTAAAGAAGAGTTTGAACCTATAAATACTTTATCTTTAATTTTTGTCTTATTCTTTTTTACTCCATCATAATTACAGGTAATTGTTCCAGCTCCAATATTTACTGATTTTCCAATTTGAGCATCTCCCACATAAGATAAATGATTAACTTTAGATTTATTTCCTAAAATACTTTTTTTAATCTCTACAAAATTACCTATTTTAGATCCTTCTTTTAAAATTGTACTAGGTCTAATTCTAGCGTAAGGACCAATCTCGACTTCATTTTCAATCTTACAAGACTCTAAATGTGAAAAGGATTTAATAATTACGTTGTTTCCAATTTTAACTTTAGAGCCAATGACAACATAAGGTTCTATGGTTACGTTCTTTCCAATCTTTGTGTCTTTTGAAAAAAAAATAGTTTCAGGTCCCAACATTTTTACACCTAATTTAATAAATTTTTTTCTTAATTTTATTTGCTCAGAATCTTTCATTTGGAATTTATTTACATTAAGTATATACCTTGATTAATTCACAATTTATTTCTTTAAAATACTTTTAAAATGAAACAAAAATTTACAATTTTATTTGATTTAGATGGTACTTTGGTAGATACAGCACCTGATTTAATTCGAGCTCATAATCATGTAATGAAAAAATTTGGTTACCCAACTAAGACTTTGGGAGAACTAAAAAATGCTGTAGGCAAAGGTGCAAAAGCAATGATGGCAAAGGCTAATGGTCAATGGAAATGGTTTGATGAAAAAATTCAAAATAAAATGACTGATGAATTTCTATCCTTTTATGGAAAAAATATCTTACATGAAAGTAAATTAATTAATGGGGTAAAGGATTTTTTAAATTGGTGTAAAAGGGAAAATATTTCTATGGCAGTATGCACTAATAAAACTGAACACTTAGCAGTTGATCTCTTAAAAAAAATTGGAATTTACGATTATTTTGAATACGTTGCGGGATATAATACTTTTGAATATTGTAAACCAGATCCTAGACATTTAACAACAGTATTAGAAATCTTAGATGGTGATAAAAATAAGTCAATTATGATCGGTGACAGTGAGACAGATGCTAATGCTGCTAAGGCTGCCCAGATACCAATAATTTTACTGAAATATGGATATACAGAAAAAAAATCTGAAGAAATTTATCACAATCATATAATTAAAGACTTTGTGGGTATTGAGAAAATTGTATATGGATATCTTTAATATTGATTAATTTATTTTAACTATTAAAACAAAATCACAAGTTAGGAGTAATTTTGTTTTTACATACAGTTAAAGTATATCCATCAAAAGTTAATCTTCCAAAGAAAAAACAGCTTGCTTGGAAAATAGCTGAAATTGCAAGCGATAATGCCAAATTAAATAAAGATTCTATTGAAATGGTTATCAATAGAATAATTGATAATGCATCAGTTGCTATCGCATCCTTAAATAGAAAGCCAGTAATCTCATCTAGAGAGATGGCTTTAAAACATTCAAGAAAAAATGGTGCAACTCTATTTGGTATTAATTCAAAATTAAAATTTGATTGCGAATGGGCTGCATGGTCAAATGCAACAGCTGTTAGAGAATTAGACTTTCATGATACTTTTTTAGCTGCAGATTATAGTCATCCAGGCGATAATATACCTCCTTTGATAAGTGTAGCACAGCAAAATAAAAAAAGTGGTTTAGATCTTTTAAGAGGTATAATTACTGCCTATGAAGTTCAGGTAAATTTGGTTAAAGGTATTTGCTTACATAAACATAAAGTTGATCATATTGCCCATTTAGGACCTAGTGTGGCTGCTGGATTAGGTGCAATGCTTAAATTAAATACAGAAACAATTTATCAAGCTGTTCAACAATCCTTACATACAACAATTTCAACAAGACAATCAAGAAAAGGAGAAATTTCAAGTTGGAAAGCTTATGCCCCTGCACACGCTGGTAAACTTGCTATAGAAGCTGTGGATAGGGCTATGAGAGGTGAAGGTGCACCAAGTCCAATTTATGAAGGTGAAGACAGTGTAATTGCAAGAATACTTGATGGTAAAAAAGCTATTTATAAAGTTCCCCTACCAAAAAAAGGTGAGACTAAGAAAGCTATTTTAGAAACTTATACAAAAGAATATTCTGCTGAATATCAATCACAAGCATTGATAGATCTTGCAAAAAAACTGAAAACCAAGATTCCTAATTTAAATCTAATAAAAAAAATTGATATTTTTACTAGTCATCACACACATTACGTAATTGGTACTGGGGCTAATGATCCTCAAAAAATGGATCCTAATGCCAGTAGAGAAACTCTAGATCATTCTATAATGTATATTTTTGCTGTTGCATTAGAAGATGGAGATTGGCATCATGTTAAATCATATACAAAATCAAGAGCTAAAAGAAAAAGTACAATTAGGCTTTGGAGATCGATAAAAACATTTGAAGATAAAAAATGGACAAAGAAATATCATGACCCAAATCCAAAAAATAAATCATTTGGTGCTAAAGTTGTTGTAACATTAAAAACTGGAAAAAAAATAATACAAGAATTGGATAGAGCTGATGCCCACCCTTATGGAGCTAGACCGTTTAAAAGAGAAAATTACATAAATAAGTTTTTAATTTTGACTGAGGGTATTATAGGATCAAAAGAGAGTGATCGATTTTTGAAAACTGTACAAAATTTAAGATATTTAAAATCAGGTCAATTACACAAATTGAATATTGAAGTAAGAAAAAGTAAAATAAAACAAAATAATAAAAAAGGAATTTTTTAATGCACTTTGTAGATAAAGAACCGAGTCAAAAAAGAATAGATTTTGATCAAAAACTAAAATCAAATAGAATATTAAGAGTTCCAGGAGCATACAGCCCATTGACAGCAAAATTAATTGAGGAAATAGGATATGATGCTGTATATGTATCAGGTGGCGTTATGGCAAACGATCTTGGTTTTCCTGACATAGGTTTAACAACTTTACAAGATGTTAGTACAAGATCTTATTTAATTTCTAGGGCAACAAATTTACCAACGATAGTTGATATCGATACAGGATTTAAATCTTGCAAGGAATCAATTGAAACATTTGAGGAATTTGGGATAACAGGTGTTCATTTGGAAGACCAAATTGAGCGAAAAAGATGTGGGCATTTAGAAAATAAAGAACTGATTTCAACTGATAAAATGGTTAAAAAAATTAAAGAATGCATCAATGCTAGAAAGGATCAAAATTTTAAAATTATTGCACGCTCTGATGCTAACAGTGTGGAAGGAATAAATAAAATGATTGAAAGATGTAAAGCCTATATTGATGCTGGAGCAGAAATAATTTTCCCTGAAGCGTTACATGATGAAAAAGATTTTGAAAAGGTGCGAAAAGAATTGACAGGATATTTATTGGCTAATATGACTGAATTTGGTAAATCAAAATTATTTAGTTATAAAGAATTAGAAAATTTTGGATACAACATAGTCATTTATCCTGTGACCACACAAAGATTGGCAATGAAAAATGTTGAAGATGGATTAAGAGACATTTATGCAAATGGACATCAGAACAATATAATTGATAAAATGCAGACAAGAAAAAGGCTTTATGAATTAGTTGATTATGAAAAATACAATTCATTAGACGAAAATATTTTTAATTTTAGTGATGAAGGACATGAATAATGAGTGATGATATTAAAAAAGGGTTGCTTGGCATAGTTGTGGATGAGACAGAAGTTTCAAAGGTAATGCCAGAAATTAATTCTCTCACTTATAGAGGCTATGCTGCTCAAGATTTGTGTGAATATTGTAGATTTGAGGAGGTAGCTTATCTTATTTTAAATAAAGATTTACCGAATACTATTCAGCTTAGACAATTTGAAAAAGAAGAAAAAAATAATCGAGAGCTTACTAAAAATTTATATGAAATAATTAAGCATATGCCTAAACGATCTCATCCTATGGATGTTGCAAGAACTGCTGTAAGTGTTATGGGGTTAGAGGACAAAGAAACAACTGACTCTTCACCTGAAGCAAATATGAGAAAGGCATTAAGGATTCTTGCGAAAACTCCTACTGCGCTGGCTGCTTTTTATAGAATAAGAAAAGGAAAAAAAATTATTAAACCTAAAAAATCATTAACCTTTGCTGAAAATTTTTTCTATATGTGCTTTGGGAAAGTACCACAAAAAGAAATAGTTAAGGCTTTTGATGTATCTCTAATTTTATATGCCGAACATAGTTTTAATGTTTCAACTTTCACTGCCAGAACCATTACTAGTAGTCTTTCTGATATACATGGTGCAATTACTGGGGCGATTGCTAGTTTAAAAGGTCCTCTTCATGGTGGTGCTAATGAAGAGGTGATGCATATGATGAATAAAATAAAAAAACCAGAAAATGCACTAAAATGGATTAACAACGCACTTAAAAATAAAGAAGTAGTTATGGGATTTGGACATAGAGTTTATAAGTCAGGAGATTCAAGGGTTCCAACTATGAGGAAATATTTTGCAAAAGTAGCAAAAATTAAGAAAGACAAAAAATTTGAAAAAATTTACGACATTGTTGAGAGGGTAATGATTAAAGAAAAAAATATATATCCTAATGTAGATTATCCAACAGGACCTACTTATCATTTGATGGGATTTGAAACAGATTTTTTTACTCCAATATTTGTAATCTCAAGAATAACTGGTTGGTCTGCACATATAATGGAACAACATGCTGCAAATAAACTTATCAGACCTTTGGCGAGTTACAAAGGTAGTAAACACCGAAAAGTATTACAGTTAAATCAAAGATAATATTATTATTAACTGAAAGCCTCTGCCCAAGTGCCTTGGGTTGATGCTTTAGAGTATTCTGTTGCACGGCCTTCAAAAAAGTTCATGTGTTCAACAGCGTTAAGCATCGTATCTAACCATGTTAAAGGATTTTTTTGAACATCGTAAATTGGTTCTAATCCTAATTGATCAAGTCTTCTATTAGCGATAAATCTAATATAATCTTTTACTTCTTGTGCTGTTAAACCTTCCATTGGACCCATTTCAAAAGCTAAATCTATAAAAGCATCCTCATGTTCAACAATAATTCTACAAGCTTCATAAAGTTCTTTTTTTAATTTTGGAGTCCAGATTTCAGGATTTTCTTTTATAAACTCTTTAAAGATTCTAATCATAGAATTACAATGAAGAGTTTCATCTCTTACAGACCAAGTAACTATCTGCCCCATACCTTTCATTTTATTATGTCTTGGAAAATTTAATAAAATAGCAAAACTTGCAAATAACTGTAATCCTTCCGTGAAAGCACTAAACACAGCTACTGTTTTTGCAATATCCTCTTTAGAATTTACATTAAAACCTTGCATGTAATCGTATTTATCTTTCATCTCTTTATATTTCATGAATGCTGAATATTCTGATTCTGGCATTCCGATTGTGTCTAAGAGATGAGAATAAGCTGCTACATGGACTGTTTCCATCGCAGCAAAAGCTGTCATCATCATTAACACTTCTGTTGGTTTAAAGACCGTTGTGTAATGTCTTAAGTAACAATTATTCACCTCAACATCAGCTTGTGTAAAAAATCTAAAAATTTGAGTTAATAGATTTTTTTCTGGTTGAGATAAATTTTTTTGCCAATCTCTTACATCATCTCCAAGAGGAACTTCTTCGGGTAACCAATGAATTCGTTGTTGAGTTAACCAGGCATCATAACACCATGGATATCTAAACGGTTTGTACACTGGGTTTTCTACCAGCAATCCCATTTTTTTTGGTTGAATAATTTCTTTGTTAATCTTTTCTGCTACTGACATGATAGGCACTCCTCGTATTCTGGCTCTTCGTTAGTTGGTTGATTTTTAGATTTATAAACATTGGCTGTAATATCAGTTGATTTAGCATCATTTATATTTTCAGCTCGTTGAATTGATTTTGATCTACAATAATAAAGGCTCTTTAAGCCTTTCTTCCAGGCATCAAAATGAATTTTATGTAATTCTTTTTTATGAACATCTGCTGGTAAAAATAAATTAACAGATTGTGCTTGAGATATAAATGGGGTTCGGTCCCCGCTTAATTCAACTATCCAATTTTGATTAAGCTCAAAAGCTGTTTTAAAGACATCTTTTTCTAAATCAGTTAAGAAATCTAGGTGATTAACTGATCCTTGGTTTGTGGTAATAGTAGACCAAGTTTCATCATCGTTTTTACCATGACTTTGCAATATTTCCTCTAAATATCTATTTCTAACATTAAATGATCCTGAAAGAGTTTTGTGGGTATAACTGTTTGCAGCAACAGGTTCTACTCCTGGTGAAGCCCCTCCACAAATAATAGATATTGAAGCAGTTGGTGCTATTGCTGTTTTGTTCGAAAATCTCTCTTTATAACCATACTCTGCTGCATCTGGACACGCACCTCTTTCTTCCGCTAAATCTCTTGAAGCTTGATTAACTTTTTCGTGGATATTTTTAAAAATTTTCTTATTCCATGACTTAGCCATTACAGACTCAAGTGGAATTCTATTTTTTTGTAAAAATGAGTGAAAGCCCATCACACCTAATCCAACACTTCTTTCTCTTTCTGCAGAATATTTTGCATCTTTAAATTGGTCTGGTGCCTTGTTAATAAAATCAGACAAAACATTATCTAGGAATCTCATGACATCACTAATCATGTCTGGATCATCTTTCCATTCATCATATTTTTCTAAATTTAATGAAGACAAACAACATACTGCTGTTCTATCTCTTCCATCTTTATCAATTCCTGTAGGTAAAGTTATTTCACTACATAAATTAGAAGTTTTAACTGTAAGATTTGCTAACTTATGATGTTGTGGAATTTGCCTGTTAACCGTATCAATATAAATGATATAAGGTTCACCAGTCTCAATTCTAGCAGTTAATAATCTTATCCATAAATTTCTTGCAGAAATAGTTTGTTGAACACTTCCGTCAGCTGGACTTTTTAATGCCCATTGTTCATCTGTTTCTACTGCTCTCATAAATGCATCTGAAACTAAAACACCATGATGTAAGTTTAAAGCTTTTCTATTTGGATCGCCGCCTGTTGGTCTTCTCATTTCAATAAATTCTTCTATTTCAGGATGATCTATTGGAAGATAGCATGCTGCAGAGCCTCTCCTTAATGATCCTTGACTTATTGCCATAGTCAGAGAGTCCATAACTTTTATGAAAGGAATTATTCCAGAAGTTTTTCCAACTCTTCCTATTTTTTCACCAATAGATCTTAAGTTACCCCAATAACTTCCAATACCTCCTCCCTTTGCAGCCAACCAAACATTCTCACTCCATAAATCAAGAATGCCTCCCAAGCTATCAGATGCTTCATTTAGAAAACATGAAATCGGTAATCCTCTTTTTGTACCACCATTTGATAAAACTGGTGTCGCTGGCATGAACCAGAGATTACTAATGTAATTATAAATTCTTTGAGCATGTAGATTATCATCTGCATATGTGCTTGCTACTCTAGCAAACAAATCCTGATAAGATTCGTTTAATCCTAAATATCTATCTTTCAAAGTTGCTTTACCAAAGTCAGTAAGGTTTGCATCTCTTGATCGATCAATTTTAATTATGATGCCTTTATCATTTTGAAATAATTCTGTTTCATTATTTAATGAGAAAAGATCTGGCTTATTTATTTTAGATACTTCTTTAACTTCTGGGCTATATTCTGAGACAGCTTTTTTGAGGGCTAGAGAAAGAATCTTATTCATAAAAGTTTAATATATTTTGTTATTAATACGAAAACAACTATATGTTGTAGGCGTTTGTTGTGACTATACTATATAATCATTTTAACAACAGAACATTTATAGAACGCGACAATATGATAATCAATAAAAAAATTAAATTTTTTCCAAGAAATTAACATAAAAAGGTTAAGTAAATACCTAATGAATCAAAACATAAAAATTGATCCCTATGGCTTCAGAGAATATGACGCTCGTTGGTTGTACGAGAAGGACATAAATTCAGCTGGAATAGAGAATCTTGGTAAAGGACTAGGGACTCAAATAAAAATTCATACAAAAAAAGAAAATCCAAGAATAATCGTTGGTCATGATTATCGATCTTACAGCGAAGAAATTAAAGTTGCTCTTAAAAAAGGATTAATATCTACTGGATGTAATATTGAAGATGTAGGTTTGTCTTTATCTCCGATGGTTTATTTTGCACAATTTAATTTAGATGCAGATGCAGTTGCTATGGTTACAGCAAGTCATAATGAAAATGGTTGGACGGGTGTGAAAATGGGTATCAAAAAAGGACTAACTCACGCACCTGATGAAATGAAAGAACTAAAAGAAATTACCTTAAATGAAAATTTCTCTAAAGGGGAAGGAAATGAAAAACAAATTAAAGATTTTGATAAAATTTATAAAAACGACTTAATTAGTAAAAATAAAATTAAGAAAAAAATAAAGGCTGTAGTTGCATGTGGAAATGGAACAGCAGGCGTTTTTGCTCCAGATATTCTAAGAGGTATTGGATGTGAAGTGATTGAGTTAGATTGTAATCTAGATTGGAATTTTCCCAAATACAATCCAAATCCAGAGGATCTACAAATGCTTCATGAAATAGCTAAAGTTGTTAGAGAAAATAATGCAGATATAGGTTTTGGATTTGATGGTGATGGAGATAGAGTTGGTGTTATTGATAATAAAGGTAATGAAATATTTTCTGATAAAATAGGTCTTTTAATAGCTAGAAATCTATCAGATAAATATAAAAATTCTAAGTTTGTAGTCGATGTAAAATCGACAGGTTTATATTCAAAAGATAAAATATTAATAGAAAATAATTGTGAGACTATTTATTGGAAAACTGGACATTCACATATAAAAAGGAAAGTAAACACAGAAAAAGCTTTAGCTGGATTTGAAAAAAGTGGACATTTTTTCTTTAATCAGCCATTAGGTTTTGGATATGATGATGGTATAAATTCAGCAATTCAGGTTTGCCATTTATTAGATAGTCAAAATAAAAAAATTAGTGAAATTATTAGCGAATTACCGAACACGTTTCAAACACCAACAATGGCACCTTTTTGCAAAGATGAAGAAAAGTATATTGTTGTTGAAGAGCTAGTTAAACAAATTAAAGATTTAAAAGAAAACAAAACTGAGATAAATGGCCAAGTTATTAATGATATTTTAACTGTTAATGGAGTTAGGTTTTCATTCGAAGATGGTTCTTGGGGGCTAATAAGAGCTTCCTCAAATAAACCATCTTTAGTGATTGTAACGGAAAGTCCTACATCGGATGAAAGAAAGAAAAAAATATTTAATTTTATTGATGATTTGCTCCAAAAAACTGGAAAAATTGGTGAATATGATCAAAAAATTTAATAGTTAACAAAGTTCATTTTCAACTAATAAGTGTTCATAAAAATGTAAAGAATCACCTAATCTAATCACGTGAGGTGATGGAGGGAGACTGAAGTCACCTCTTTTTTTTTATAATTTTAAATATTCGTAAAAAAATTTAATCGAAACTACTAGAAGAAATATTCCAAAAAACTTACTAATTTTGTTTTTATCAATACTGTGAACAGTTTTTGCTCCTATTCTAGCCATGAAAGTTGTGATTGGTATAAAAATAAGAAAAGCAGGAATATTTATAAAACCAATACTTAATGGAAGATTAGAATTTAAATAATTACCAGAAATTAAAAAACCTGTAGCTCCAAAAAGAGCAATTAGAAAGCCTATAGCTGCAGCGCTTCCTATGGCTTTATTTATTGAATAGCCAAAGAACTTAAGGATAGGCACATTCATTACCGCCCCTCCTATACCCATAGGGGCAGATATAAAACCAACAAGAAAACCAAGAATTACTTTTAGATGTAATTTCATTTTAATAATTATATTTTTTTCCTTTTCTTTTATTAAAAGTAAGTAAATTCCTAAAAACAATATCATTATAGAAAAAAATAAAACCAAGGATTTAGTTTTTAAAGATGCTGCAAAAGCAGTGCCGACGATAACTCCCAGCACAACAAAAAGACCATAATTCTTAACAATATCAAAATCAACAGCTTTAAATTTATGATGTGTTAAAACTGAAACTGTAGAAGTTGGTATTATAATTGCAAAGGAAGTTCCGACAGCAAGATGCATAACATATTGAGGATCAATTTCTAAAGAACCAAATATAAAATATAAAAAAGGAACAGTTATCAACCCTCCACCAATACCAAATAATCCAGCAACAAAACCAACTGGTATTGCTGTTAAAACCATTAACAAAATAATATAACTGTATTCGTTTGCTAAAATTGAATTAAGCAGAATGCCCTACTCTAGTGTCAACATTATTGTATTTAATTTTATCCATAATGTGGTCAATTTTTTTAACATCAGCATCTCTTACACACATGTTTTTACTTAAATACCTTTTCCAATAACTTGCACCTGTTTGTCCATGAAATAATCCAAGAGTGTGTCTCATGATTTGATTTAATCTTGTTCCTTTTTTTAATTCTTCTTTCACATAAGGAATAAGTTGTTCAATTACATCTTGTCTAGTTGGTACATCGTAATTATTAAATATTTCCCTTTCAATATCTGCAAGTAAATAAGGAGTATGATATGCAGCTCTTCCAATCATTACACCATCAGTTTTTTCTAAAAGAGGTTTTATTTCATCCACTGAGGTTATACCTCCATTAATTATAATCTCTTCATTCGGAAAATCTTCTTTTAATTTGTACACATACTCATATTTTAAAGGTGGGATATTTAAATTTTGCTTTGGAGTAAATTTACCCAGCATTGCTTTTCTTGCATGAATGATGAAAGTTTTAACTCCAGTTACTTTTAGAGTAGAAATAAAACTGTATAAATTTTCATAATCTTCCACATCATCGTAACCAATTCTTGTTTTGATTGTCACTGGTAGTTTTGTTACTGATTGCATTTTACTTAAACAATCTGCGACTAAACTTGGCTCTTTCATTAAACAGGCACCAAATCTATTTTTTTCAACTTTTTTACTAGGGCAACCTAAGTTTAGATTAATTTCATCATAACCAAAATCTTCACCTACTTTAGTTGCTTCAGCTAAAAGTTTTGGAGAAGATCCACCTAATTGAAGTGCTACAGGCTTCTCATTGATATTAAATTCTAATAACTTTTTTTTATCTCCTCTATTTATAGCTTCATCGACTATCATCTCGGTATAAAGAAGAGTATTTTTGGATATTAATCTAAGAAAATACCTTTCATGACGATCTGTACAATCCATCATAGGAGCAACTGAAACTTTCCTATTCATGATATAACTTTATATTATTTTTTTAAGAGTTTGAAGCTTCGGTGTCGTCTGAAGTTACGTCCACTTCTTGGTTTTCTGATTCTGATACTTCATCTAAAGAAACTTCACCTTGCTCATTCATAGTTTCTTCACCCACTGAATTATCAACATCTGCTGTAGCAGTCTCAGATAGCTCAGCTAAATCTTCTTTCGTTACTTGAATTTTCTCTGGAGTTTTTCTTGCTCTTTTTGAAGGTAAAATTGGGGTACCACTTTTTGAAATTTCACCTTTATATAGATTTTCAAAATCATCACCTATATCTTCATCATCCTCAGCTGTATCATCAACTTGTTCAACATGTTTTCTAAGTTTGTAAACAGCGCTATCGGTTAGATCTGAAACTTTAATTTTTTCTTCAGCAATTTCTCTTAATGAAATGACAGTATTTTTGTCGTTATCTCTATCAATTGTTGGTTCTATTCCTGCATTAAGTTGAGTGGCTCTTTCTTTAGCAACTAATACTAACTCGTAAGGGCTCTCTACTTTATCTATACAGTCTTCTACAGTAACTCTTGCCATGCGGAGTATCTACACAGTGAGTCTTTAAAAATCAAGGAGTATTTTATAAATAATTAGGATTTAGCTTATTTTTAACTAAATAAAGGAGAATAATTGAGCCAAAAATATAAGTTCCTGAAACAACGGCTATCTGTTCAATAGAAAATCCAATATCAATAAGAAAACCAAATAAAGCAGTTCCAAATGCTGTTGAAAATACCATCAATGCTGTTGTTAAGGCTTTTATAGATCCAATATATTTAACACCATAAATCTCAGCCCAGGTTGAAGAACCAAGCACATTTGCCAAACCATTAGTCACTCCAACTAAACCAAAAAATACAAAAGAAGATATAGGTGCATCAAAATAGAATAGAACTATAGTGCCAAAAAAAAGTGGGATATTCATATAAATCAATAATTTTCTGCTTGAAAATTTATCAATTAAAAAACCAGAAATGAAAAGTGTAATCACTGAAAAAATTGAGTAAGCCATAAATGATTGTGCAATAACATAAGGTCCCCATTCTTTAGAAGAAGATATAAAAGACTGATAAACAAAAGATCCTGTTGCAATCCATGGCATGGCTAACATCGTCATACAAATGATGTAAAATCTATAATCTTTTAAAACTTCTATTCTTTTCCATTGTTTGATTTCTTTATTTTTCTCTTCTATTTTAGTTTCTTCTCGAGTATCAAGTTTAACCTCTTTAACTAAAATAAAAGTTGCTATAGGTAATACAATTATAACTAAAATAGAAATTGAAACCCAAATATCTCTCCACTCTATAAAAGTTAATAAAAAAACAATTAAAACAGGCATTATAAATTCAGCTAATGACAATCCTAGCCAACCTGTGCTCAAAGCCCTGCCTCTGTTTTTTTCAAAAAAACGAGATATGGTTGTTGTAGCTGTATGACTTGATAAACCTTGTCCAGCCAAACGCATTAAGAAAATTCCTACAAATAAAAAAATAACAGATGAAATTTTTGAAAATATGAAACAAGAAGCGGATAGAAAAATTATTACATAAGAGGCAAATTTTAATATATTTACATCATCAATTTTTTTTCCTATCCAAACTAAAACAATACTACTTAATAAAGTTGCTGATGCATAAATTGAGCCAAATTGTCCATGTGTAATTGATAAAGCATCTCTAATACTAGAATTAAAAAGCCCAAGAAAAAAACTCTGTCCAAAGCTTGAAAAAAATGTAAAAATAAATCCAAATACAATTACTTTTAAACTTAAACTTTTAAACATAGAAAAAAATTATGACTTGTAATGTTGCTTTCATAGGTCTTGGGGTGATGGGCTACCCAATGGCTGGTTATATATCAAAAGCCGGACACAATGTAACTGTTTTTAATAGAACAAAATCAAAAGCTGAAAAATGGATAGCTGAATATAAAGGTAAAATGGCAAATTCACCTGCGGAGGCTGCAGATGGTGCAGATTTCATTTTTACATGCGTTGGTAATGACGATGATTTAAGAGAAGTTGCAACTGGGGAAAATGGATTGTTTAACACAGCAAAAGCCGGTTCAATTTTTATTGATAACTCAACTGTATCTGCAGAAGTATCTAGAGAATTAAATAAAAAAGCAAATGATAAAGGGTTTGGTTTTTTAGATGCTCCAATTTCTGGAGGACAAGCTGGAGCTGAAGGTGGAATACTAACAGTAATGGTTGGTGGTGATGAAGAAGTGTTTAAAAAAGCTGAGCCTGTAATTGATTGTTATAGTAAAAAGGTAAAATTAATTGGTCCTTGTGGAAGTGGCCAGTTAACAAAAATGATGAATCAAATGTGTATTGCTGGAACAGTCCAGGGTTTATCTGAAGCAATTAATTTTGGGATAAACGCTGGTTTAGATATGGATAAAGTTATGGAAACTATATCTAAAGGTGCAGCGCAATCTTGGCAGATGGAGAATAGATACAGAACTATGACGGATGATAAGTTTGATTATGGTTTTGCTATCGATTGGATGAGAAAAGATCTTAAAATTGCAATTGAAGAAGCAAAAAAAAATGGCTCACCTGTTCCTATAACAGAAATTATTGATGGTTATTATGCTGAGGTTCAAGAGATGGGTGGAAACCGATGGGATAGTTCGGGTTTGATTGCTAGATTAAAAAAGAAAAAATAATATTTGTGACGAATACAGTTCCTTATTACGAGGACTTTACGGAGATCAAAAAGAAAATTTGGTCAATGTTAGATAATGCTGTTAAAGATAGAAGTTCACCTTTTAGAATACCTGTATTTATTTGTGGCGATCAATCTGATCTAGATGGAAGAATTGTAGTTTTAAGAAAGTCAGACCAGTCAAATAATATAATACAATATCATAGTGACATACGATCAGATAAAATCGAAAAACTAAAAGTAAATAAAAATGCTGCAATGTTATTTTATGATAAAGATGAAAAGATACAGGTCAGATTAAAAGTAGAATGTATTATTAATCACAAAAATGATATAACAAAAGAATCCTGGTCTAAAACTCAGCATATAAGTAGAAAATGTTACTTAGTTGATAATGGACCTGGAACAGAATCTGATATTCCAACTTCAGGTTTAAAACCAGAATTAGATAATTTTGATTATACAAAAGAACAAAGTGAAGAAGGTTATAAAAACTTTACTGTTATTCAATGTAAAATAAAATCTATAGAATGGCTTTATTTAGCTGCAAGAGGTCATAGAAGAGCAAAATTTGATATTAAAAACAAAAAAGAAAGTTGGTTGGTTCCATAAGAAATGATTACAGGTTTTTTATTTGCAATAATCCTTATTATAGGCGGTTTGGCTGTTATGAGGTTTGGTATATTTCAAATAAGAAAATTTAAAAAAGGTGAAATCGAGGTAAAAAAAAAAATTAGTGATCAAATAGCATTTGTAATTTTTTTTGCAGTAATAATTGGATTGATAGTTTATTCAGTAAATGATCTCTTATTTAATTAAATAACTGACTATTTTTTTCATTTTGATATTTTTTTATCATTAAGCTTTGTCATTGCTCTCCTATTAGAAAATGTATAATCATTGTCATCCATTAATTTTCCAGCTCCATAGTAAAGTTTCCAATTAAATTTTATTTTATCTTTTTGTTTTTTTCCTAGTTTTAAAATAGTTAATTCAATTTTTCTTGTCTTTCCTCCAGAAGATCCGTTAAATATTCTTTTTTCACCTTCTTTCCAAACACCTAAAGGAAATTTACATCCATTTACAATTATTCTTCCACCACGCCTACTATCCCAAACTCTTCCAATACATTGTCCATCATTAGTAACAGTAAAAAGTTGGGTTTTTACTCCACTTTGACCTTTTCTTGTTCTTTTATAAACTTTAATTATCTCACCTGTATTTGGATTTTTCCAATCTTCAGGTCCTACTATTTTTTTTCTTTTCTTTTCTCCAAAGACCAAATTGGCTTTTGTAAATTTAATTTCTGTATCATCACGAATTTCCCCACCTGTGAATAATTCAAGTGGTATAAATCTCTCGTTTGCTTGAGATAATTGAGAAATTAAAGAAATTATTAAAATTATTATAAGTTTTTTTATCAACTAAAAATATCCTGTATCTTTAATGTCTTACTTGGGAGTATTTTTTTTAGATCTTTTCTTTTGTATTTCCTTAATCTTTCGTAAAATTCAGGTACAGTCATTCCAAAAGTATTTTGAAAAGATGGTTGCCAATTCCAGCCCTGGGGTTGCTTGCCCCTCTGTATCCAGAATTCTCTAAAAACCAACTCAAATGCTTTTTCTTCAGAAATATTATTTTTTTTTAACTCGTTAACTAGAGCCAGAACTATGAATGCAGAGCCTGAGTAATTGTTATCAAATCCTTTTTTTGGTGGTGATGTATTATATTTTTCATATAATTTAGTTTCTTTTGATACCCTTTTAATACTCCAATTATCACTTTGCTTAAGATCATTATTTAAAAGGTATTTTTTATAATATTGCCTTAAGTAAATCTCCTCTAAAACCTTAGCACCCCCCTCAAATAACCATTTTGGAGAGTTTCGATCTAAAATTTTGTCATGAGAAAGTGCTCTTTGATAGACATGAAAATACTCATGTACAACAACAGAGTAAGTTCGAATTTTATTAACTGAACTTTTTAAATCATTTGGGTTTATGTCTAATTGCACCCATGGTGCAGGTGAATTAATTCCTTCAAGACCTGAATACTTCATATTAGCACGCTTTTCTGGAAAAGGATTTTTTGTACTTTTCCATGCATAGATGTCCATTCCATAACCCTGTTTCATGTTCATCAATGTCATATTATTCTTGACCCAATGGTTAGTGTTCTCATTTATAGGCATAACTTCTTGAACAATATTCATTATATTATTGAATTCAGTAACCCATTTCTTTGGTAAATTTTCATGCAAGTTATATTTGAACTTAAATTTTTCAACAGCAACAACTGAAGTAGAATAAAAAACTAAAGCAATAAAAATTATAAATATTTTTTTCATTAAAAATTTAATGATCTTATGGATTTCAATTATACGCTCTATTAGCCTCTTCGTTATTAAATAATTTCATAACCCCAGTACCATTTCTGTCCCAATAATTAAACTTACACCCAGATCCACCACCTCTATAATTCCACTTACCTTTTTTCAGATCGCTTAACTGTTTTTCTCTAAGTTCAACAAGTTTTTTATGATTATATTTTCCCCACTCATTTAAACATATAAGTTTAAATGGATCATATGGGTCATTTGACGTAGGAGTTAAATAAACTGAGTCTTCTCCTTTTGGACAACCCTCGACATTATGGGCATAAGCTTTTCCAAAAAACATATGTTTTGCATCTGTATCTTGACCGCTTGAAAAATGAGCTTTTTTATTCATTCCTGGGACACAGGCAAAACCTCCTCCCATTGCATGGTGTATTTCGTGAACAGCTGTCTTAACCATATTATTTTTATTTCTATTATGTTTATTTTTAAGAAACATTGATGCCATTCCTACTCCACCTTCTCCTCCATCAACGCTCGTTACATCAGCAAAAGTAAAATAAACTTTTTTAGGATTATTAAATCCATTTAACCAAAGGTAGCCTCGATAATTGTTATTTATATGTTTGTGAAGTTCTTTTCTTTTTTTATCTAATCTTATGAAAGTAACATCTAATTTTCCATCTTTTCGATAATCATACTTATACTTTTTTGCACCAGAAGATCCTTTTGTTTTTTTACTAAACTTTTCAACGAGAGCATTTATTTTGTCAGCATACTCCTCTATCTCACCATTAATATCTAACTCGTTATCTTTATCACTAGCTGTAAGCATGTAAATGAAATGAATTTGATAATCATCATTTACATCAGGTTGATCCTCAAAAAATCTTCCTGGTTTTTTATCCATCGAGGCATTCTTTTCTTTTAATACTTTTGCTTCTGCTAATTTAGTTTTTAATGCGGCTGATGCTTTAGCCTGGTCATATTTCCAAACAATTTCTTCATTAACTGCATACAAATAACATTCTTTGCCACCAGTATGTTTCTTAGAATATTTCATACATTTTTTGTATGTTTTCTTATGAAGTTTTTCTAAATCTTTACCTTTATTATAAGCATAGGAGTAGCTACCAGAGTCGCAACTAGCATAGAGAACAAAGTTTGTTTTTTTTTCTTTAATTAGTTTAAGTGATTTTTCTATATGTTTTTTGTGATAATGTTTAAATGCTCCAGCACACTGTCCTTTAATAGACGACACCCCAGGCTCATTAACACCTGCATAAGTATTCCCGCTAAACAATACATTAAGAATTAAGAATGTAAAAATTAAAAATATTTTTTTCATATTGTAAGAATTTATTGAATACCTTTAATTATTATATTTGTTCCTTCTGAATTATCCAATCTAATTTGTTTTATTGGCTTATACTCTTCAGAATTATACCACTCCAAAGCCTTCTCATAACTTGGAAATTTCAAAATGATTATTCTTGGAAAATTTGTCTCACCATCAAATATTTGATACTCACCGGCTCTTACCAAATATTCTCCACCAAATTTTTTTATAATTGGATTCACTTTTTCAATATACTCTTTGTAATTTTCAGCATTAGTTATTTTCAATTGTGCTATTACATATCCTACTGGCATTTAACTCCTTTAAAAAATTGATTTCGAATATTTTTTCCAATTATCTTGATAATGTTTTGTGTTTTCAAACACTGCTTTTTTTTCTTCCTCTGAAACTTCTCTAATAACTTTACCTGGAGAGCCTACAACCAAAGAATTGTCAGGTATAACTTTATTTTCTGTAATTAAGGCCTTAGCTCCGATAATACAATTTTTTCCAATATTAGCTTTATTTAGGATGACTGCTCCAATTCCAATTAAACTGTTATCTCCAATGGTACATCCATGAAGCATAACTAAATGCCCAACAGTAACATTTTTTCCTACTTTTAGTGGGCAACCTGGATCTGTGTGTAAAACACTCCCATCTTGCACATTAGATCCTTCACCGATGAGAATATTTTCAATATCTCCTCTAAGAACTGCATTAAACCAAATACTTGTATTTTTTTCTAAAGTAACATCTCCTATTATTGTAGCATTAGGGGCAACCCAATTTTCGCCAGAGTTTTTTGGTTTTTTATCTTTTAAATCATAAAACATAATCTATATATTTTACATTATGCCTATACAAACTCCAATATGTGATTTTGGTCAAAAAGCTATTCCATTTGAATTAAAATCTACTGATAATAAAATTCTGTCCCTAAATGATATCAAAGGTGAAAATGGAACTTTAATAATGTTCATTTGTAATCATTGCCCATATGTAAAAGCTATTACAAAAGAATTAGTTGAGGATTGTAGTGAATTGAAAAAAATTGGTATCAACACTGTTGCTATATGCTCAAACGATTCTGTGAATTACCCAGAAGACTCATTTGAAAATATGATCAAATTTTCAAATAAAAATCATTTTAATTTTCCTTACCTGCATGATGAAACTCAAGAAATTGCTAAAGCATATGACGCTGTATGTACCCCAGATTTCTTTGGTTATAATAATAATTTAGAACTTCAGTATAGAGGAAGATTGAGAGAACTTAAAAAGTTTATTCCAGTTAAAGATGGAGAAAGTGATCTACTAACAGCTATGAAACAAATAGCTCAAACCGGAAAAGGTCCTGAGAATCAAATACCTAGTGCAGGCTGTAGTATTAAATGGAAATATGATTAATGTATCTAATTGTAACTAGATCATTCCCACCTGAAGTTGGTGGTATGCAAAATTTAATGTGGGGTTTATCAAGAGAGCTATCAAAAAACTTTATGATAAAAGTTTTCGCAGATCATATAGAGGGTCATGAAAATTTTGATGAACAAGCCTCATTTACTATCGAGAGAGTTGGTGGAATTAAATTACTTAGAAAATTTAGAAAGGTACAATTAATCAATGAATATATTAAAGAAAACAAAATAGATGGAATTATTGCTGATCATTGGAAAAGTTTAGAGCTTATTAAATCCTCTAAGAAAAAATATTGTTTAATTCATAGTAAAGAAATTAACCATCCCAAAGGTTCTGGTCAAAATAAAAGAGTGGTCAGTGTT
>CACKDY010000014.1:0-22251 GCA_902599105.1 uncultured Pelagibacteraceae bacterium
CAAGGACATAGTGCTCCAGGAATGTATGCAAGAGCTTTCTTAGAAGGTAGATTAAATGAAAAACAATTAGATAGTTTCAGACAGGAGGTAAAACCCGGGGGTCTATCGTCATATCCACATCCATGGCTAATGCCAAATTTTTGGCAGTTCCCAACTGTATCTATGGGGTTAGGTCCTATGCTTGCTATATATCAAGCTAGATACATGAAATATTTGATAAATAGAGGTTTGATTAAAGATGAAGGAAGAAAAGTATGGGCCTTTTTAGGCGACGGGGAGATGGATGAGCCTGAGTCAATGGGAGCTATTGGATTAGCTGCAAGAGAAAATTTAGATAATTTAATATTTGTAATAAATTGTAATCTTCAAAGATTAGATGGTCCCGTTAGAGGTAACGGAAAAATTATTCAAGAGCTTGAGGGAAGTTTCAGAGGATCAGGCTGGAATGTAATTAAAGTTATTTGGGGTTCATATTGGGATTCATTGCTTGCTAATGATAAAACTGGTCACTTAATAAAAATTATGAACGAGACAGTCGATGGTGAGTACCAAGCAATGAAAGCAAGAGACGGTGCTTATGTAAGAGAAAAGTTTTTTGGGAAATCTCCTGAAGCATTAGAATTAGTTTCAAGCATGTCAGATACAGATATCTGGAGACTTAATAGAGGTGGTCACGATCCTCACAAAGTTTTTGCTGCATATGATAAAGCAACTAAACATCAAGGAAGCCCAACAGTGATAATTGCAAAAACTATTAAAGGTTATGGCATGGGAAAATCAGGAGAAAGTGTAAATACTACTCATCAAACTAAAAAATTAGACGTTGATGACTTGATGTACTACAGAGATCGATTTGATGTTCCCTTAACAGATGAACAAGTGAGAAACATTGAATACTTTAGGCCTGACGAAAAATCTCCTGAAATAAAATACTTAAAAGAAAAAAGGATAAAATTGGGTGGATATTTACCCGAACGTTCGACTTTTGCAAAACCAATCAAAGCACCCTCAAAAGATATTTTCGATTTCATGAAAGTATCAACTGGTGAAAAAGAAATGTCCACTACAATGGCACTTGTGAGAATGCTAACAAATTTATTAAGAGATAAAAATATATCTCCAAGATTAGTTCCAATTATTCCTGATGAAGCTAGAACTTTTGGTATGGAAGGTTTTTTCCAAAAAATTGGAATTTATGCGCATGAAGGGCAAAAATATGAACCTGAGGATGCAGCTCAATTAAGTTCTTATAGAGAAGATAAAAGCGGCCAAGTTTTAGAGGAGGGCATCAATGAAGCAGGTGCCATGTCTTCATGGATTGCTGCTGCTACTGCATATACTAATCATGATATCGAAATGATCCCAATTTATATTTTTTATTCAATGTTTGGTTTCCAAAGGATAGGAGATTTAGCTTGGGCTGCTGGGGATAGTCAGGCTAGAGGATTTTTGGTTGGCGCAACAGCAGGAAGAACAACATTAGCTGGAGAAGGCCTGCAACACCAGGATGGGCACAGTCATTTAATTGCATCAACTATTCCGAATTGTGTAACTTACGATCCTACATTTCATTATGAATTAGCAGTAATTTTTCGAGAAGGCTTAAGAAGAATGCATGAGAAAAATGAGAATGTTTTTTATTATATTACAACAATGAATGAAAATTATTCACACCCAGAAATGCCTAAAGACAAGAATTGTGAAGAAGGCATTTTAAAGGGTATGTATAAAATAAAAGAATTTAATAAATACAAAAAAAGTAAAATTCAACTTTTAGGATCAGGAACAATCTTAAGGGAAATGATGTCTGCTGCAGAGATTTTACAAAATGATTATCAAATTGATAGTGAGATATGGAGTGTAACTAGTTTTAATGAATTAAGAAAAGATGGAATGGAAGTAGAAAGATATAATCTTTTAAACCCAGATAAAGAACCTAAAAAATCTTATGTTGAACAATGCCTAGGCCAAACAGAAGGCCCAATTATGGCTGCATCTGATTATGTGAGAATGAATTCTGATCAAATCAGACCTTATACTAATAAAAGTTTTTATTCATTAGGAGCGGATGGTTTTGGAAGAAGTGATACAAGAAAAAATTTAAGAAAATTTTTTGAGGTAGATAAAGAACATTTGGTTGCTTACGGTTTAAGTATTTTGGCAAAAGAACAGCTTATAACTTCTAAATATGCAAAAGATGCAATGAAGAAGTATAATATTGATAGTAATAAACCAATGCCAACAAAATTATAAATGTCAGAAACTGAGATTAAAGTACCTAATATTGGAGATTTTAAAGATGTTGAGGTCATTGAGGTATTAGTTTCTGAAGGTCAATCAATTAAAAAAAATGATGCTCTAATAACAATTGAAAGTGATAAATCTAGCGTAGAAATACCATCAAATTTAGAAGGTAAAATTAAAAATTTAAAAATAAAAGTAGGAGACAAAGTTTCTGAGGGCCACTTAATTTTAACCATAGACAGTACCTCTGAAGTGAAAAAGGAAGAGGTTAAAGAAAAACCAGAAATTGAAAAAAAGTCAAAAAATATTGAGTTAATAAAACCTGAAATCCAAGAAAAAACTTTTTCTAAAAATAATATTTCAAATATTTCATCTGCAAGTCCAAAAGCTAGAAAATTTGCGAGAGAACTTGGTGTAGATATTAATCAAGTAGCGGGAAGTCAGAAAGACGGCAGAGTTGTTGAAGATGATATTAAAAAATTTGTTTCATCTAGTTCAAAAAACAACGTTATAGCAAAAGATAGTAAACCAGAGAAAATTAAAAACGAATTTGAACATTCTGATTTTGGTGAAATAGAAATTAAAGAGATACCAAGAGTAAAAAAATTATCATCAAAATATCTTACAAATTCATGGACAACAATTCCTCATGTTACAAATCATGATGAAGCGGACATTACGGAGATGGAAAGTTTTAGAAGTTCATTAACAGATATGTATAATGGAGAAAAAATTAAAATTACACCTCTGGCATTTATAATAAAGGCTTTAGTTGCATCTCTCAAGAAATTTCCTAGTTTTAATTCTTCTATAGATGAAATTGAGACTGGAAAAATGACTTTAAAAAAATATTATCATATTGGGATAGCAGTTGACACGCCAAATGGGTTAATGGTTCCAAAAATAAGAAATGCAAATAATAAAAAAATTTCTCTGATAAGCAAAGAATTAAAAGAGGTGAGCGAACTTTGTAGAAATTTAAAAATTGATAAAAAAGAATTGTTTGGTGGCTCGATGACGATTACGAGTTTAGGTGGTATAGGAGGTTCATTTTTTACTCCTATAATTAATTATCCTGAGGTTGCTATATTAGGAGTAGGTAGATCTGAAAAAAAACAAATTTTTATGAACGGGAAGTTTCAAACTAGAACTATGCTGCCAATTTCTTTATCTTATGATCACAGAATTATCGATGGAGCTGAAGCAGCTAGGTTTAATAACGATCTAAAAGAAAATTTAGGCAAAAATTTTGCTTATAAACTAGCTGTCTAATTAAAAATGAGTAAATCCATATCATTATTTAGTGGGTTATTGTGCACTTTCATTTGGGGCACAACTTTCATTGCTCAAGACACAGGCATGGACAATATTGGTCCTTTTACATTTAATGCTGTGAGGTTTTTTGTTGGTTTTTTAGCCATAATTCCACTTATGATTTTATTTGAATTAAAAAATTTTAAATCAGAATTTAAATTAGATAAAAAAACTTTCATATTTTATTCATTATTAATTGGAATTTCTTTATTCTTAGGCTCAGCACTACAACAAGTTGCTTTGCTTTATACTGATGTTGCAAATGCTGCTTTTTTTACAATTTTTTATGTGCCAATGGTACCGATTATCATTTTTTTGTTTGGTAAAAAATCAATGCATTGGAGTGTATGGCCTTCTGTAGTTCTATGTATAATTGGAGGATATTTATTAACAAATTTTCATGATGCAACAGTAAGATTAGGAGATGCTTTAGTTCTTCTCGGAGCTCTATTTTGGAGCACTCATATCATTTTTACTGGGATTATTATAACTAAATACAATCTGCCACTTACTTTAGGAGCTGTGCAAACTTTAATTGTAGCTATTTTTTCATTTATAATTGGAAGTGTTTATGAAGAATTTATTTTAAGTAATATTTTAATGGAAATTTATTCAATTTTATATGCAGGTATATTATCTGGTGGATTTGCATTTGTATTACAAATTTATGCTCAGCGTAATATTACTCCAGCACCTGCAGCTATAATTTTTTCTCTTGAAGGTGTATTTGCGACTATAGCTGCTTGGTTTATTTTAAATCAAATTCTAGATGTTAATAATTTACTCGGATGCTTTTTTATTCTATGTGGAGTTCTTTTGTCTCAATTACTGCCTTTAATTAAAAAGAAATATACTTAATAAATTAAACTAAATAAAATTAAAGCAATTATTATTCTATAAATTACAAACGCATTCATTGAAAATTTATTTATATAAGTTAAAAAGAATTTAACTGTTAGAAAAGAAAAAACAAAAGAAGAGATAATTGCGATAACAACTAAGTAATTAAACTGAATTGATTGTTCAAAAACATTTTTTAAGCTTAAGACACTAGCTCCAGCCAATGCTGGGATTGAAAGTAAAAAAGATATCTTACTTGAATCTACTCTATTAAATTTTAAAATTCTTGCAGCAGTTATAGTAATTCCTGCCCTACTCACTCCAGGTACAAGAGAGAAAATTTGGAAAACACCTATAAATATTATTGACTGAAAATTTAAATTTGAAGAAATTTTTTTATCAAATCGATTTTTGTCTGAGATGTATAAAATAATTGCGAATATTAAAGTAGTCCAAGCAATGACTTTTAAATTTCTTAACTGATAAATTAAATTTGTACTATAAAGTATGTATCCAACAATTATTAATGGAATAGACCCTAATACAATTAAATTTAAAATTCTTTTATTTTTTCTGATATCAAACAATTCATTTTTAAAAAAATAAATTATCGCTATTAGAGAACCTAGATGGAGGCTGATATCAATAAGTAAAGAATTAGATTTAAATTCATATAATGTGGAAACCAAAATTAAATGAGCAGAGGAACTAATAGGAAGAAATTCAGATATTCCTTGAATTGCAGATAGAATTAAAACTTCTATAATATTTTGAAACATGATTTCTTCGTAACTTATAAAGTATTTATTTAAAACAATTCGATTTAAGCATAATAGCTATGCAATAATTAAAAACTTGTTTATTGGTGGTAATAATTTAAAAATTAAGGTCAATATATATGACCTATTTTATACTTTATATACATAAATCAATGTATATTTTGCCAAAACTTAAATAATATTATGACAGATAAAATGCTCAAATTTGTTAAAATAGGTCAACAAACTCCACCTAAAAGAGAAGTTGATACAAGAAAGAAAGATTTTAAAGAAATTTATGACGAATATATCAATCAAAAAGCCAAAGAACAGTCGAGTAGGTGTTCGCAATGTGGAGTACCTTTTTGCCAAGTTCATTGTCCTTTAAGTAACAACATTCCAGATTGGCTTAAACTGACAGCAGAGGGAAGATTAAAAGAGGCATATGAATTATCCCAAAGCACAAACAATATGCCTGAAGTGTGTGGCCGAATTTGCCCGCAAGATAGATTATGCGAGGGAAATTGTGTAATTGAACAGTCTGGTCATGGAACAGTAACTATTGGATCAGTAGAAAAATATATTACTGATAACGCTTGGGCTGAAGGCTGGGTAAAACCAATTAAGGTGACGAATGAAAAAAATAAAAGTGTAGGAATTATAGGAGCAGGTCCTGCTGGTTTAGCTGCTGCAGAACAATTAAGAAAAAATGGATATAAAATTACTGTCTACGATAGATATGATAGAGCAGGAGGATTATTAATTTATGGAATTCCAAATTTTAAATTAGAAAAAGAAGTTGTAGAGCGAAGAACAAAACTCCTTAAGGATGGAGGAATTGAATTTGTTCAAAATTTTGAAGTTGGTAAGGATGCAAGCCTAGACCAATTGAGAAAAAAACACGATGCAATTTTAATTGCTACAGGAGTTTATAAAGCAAGAGAAGTAAACTTACCTGGAAATGATCTTGATAATATTTTTCCTGCAATGGATTTTTTAACAGCATCTAATAAAAAAGGATTAGGAGATGATGTTGAGTTATTTGATAAAGGAATTTTAAACGCAGAAGGTAAAGATGTTATTGTAATCGGTGGAGGTGACACAGCAATGGATTGTGTAAGAACTTCTATAAGGCAGAAGGCAAAATCCGTTAAGTGTTTGTATAGAAGAGATAAAGAAAATATGCCAGGATCTGCTAGAGAAGTTGCAAATGCAGAAGAAGAAGGTGTTGAGTTTGTTTGGTTATCAAGTCCTAAAGAATTTAAAGGTAAAAATAAAGTAGAAAAAATAATTGTAGATCAAATTAAATTAGGTGATCCAGATGAGACAGGAAGAAGAAAGCCAAAAGTACAAGAAGGCTCAAGTTACGAAACAAAAGCAGATATGGTTATCAAAGCACTAGGTTTTGATCCTGAGGATTTACCGAATTTATTTGATAGTAGTGAATTACAAGTAACAAAGTGGGGAACTATTAAAACAGATTTTGATACTATGGAAACAAATATAAAAGGGGTGTTTGCAGCTGGTGATATAGTTAGAGGAGCTTCATTAGTTGTTTGGGCGATAAAAGATGGAAGAGATGCAGCAGCTTCAATTAAAACTTATCTAGAGAGTAAATCTAAAGTAGAAAAAAGAGTGGCTTAATGAAAAATTATAAAAAGAACCTTCACCTTTTAAAAGAAAATAATGTTTATTCAGAAGATATGGAGCATGATGCTTGTGGTGTTGGTATAATTGCATCAACTGAAGGTAAAAAATCTCGTAAAGTTGTAGAGTATGGTATTGAAGCGTTAAAAGCAGTTTGGCATAGAGGCGCTGTAGATGCCGATGGGAAAACTGGTGACGGAGCTGGAATTCATGTTGAAATACCAAAAGATTTCTTCATTGAAAAGATAGAAGTGACAGGACACACACATGACAATTCTGAAATATGTGTGGGTATGATATTTCTGCCTCGGAATGATTATGCAGCGCAAGAAAGTTGTAAAACTATTGTAGAAAGCGAATTAACAAAAAATGATTTTAGTATTTACGGTTGGAGACAAGTTCCAGTTAATCCAAAAGCTTTAGGAGAAAAGGCATTCCAAACAATGCCTGAAATTATTCAAGTATTGTTTAAACCTTATAATCCAGAATTAACAAATAAAGATTTAGAAAGAAAAATTTATGAAACTAGAAGAAAGATAGAAAATGAAGCTTTTAAAAATTCTTTAAACAATTTTTATATTTGTTCATTGAGTTCTAAATCTATCATTTACAAGGGTATGTTTTTAGCTGAAGCTATCTCAGATTTCTACCTTGATTTAAAAGATGAGAGATTTGTTTCAAGGTTTGCTATTTTTCATCAAAGATTTTCAACAAATACAGCGCCTAGCTGGAATTTAGCTCAACCCTTTAGAGCCATAGCGCATAATGGAGAAATTAATACTTATAGAGGAAATAAAAATTGGATGAAAGTTCATGAACAAGAGATGAACAGTCCCCTTTTTGACGATGTTGAGAACTTAAAACCTGTTATACAACAGGGAGCATCAGACTCTGCTGCATTAGACAACGTTTTTGAATTATTAAATATATCTGGTCAGCCTGCGCCTTTGGCAAAGCTTATGTTAGTTCCAGACGCATGGTCTAAAAAAAATAAAACTCTACCAAAAGATCACCAACAATTATTTAATTTTTTGAACAGTACAATGGAGCCATGGGATGGACCAGCTGCTATTGCTGGAACTGATAATGAGTGGGTTATAGCTGCAAATGATAGAAATGGATTAAGACCTTTAAGATACGCAATTACAAAAGACAAATTATTATTTGCAGGTTCTGAAACAGGAATGATTGAATTAAATGAAAAAAGAATTTTGTCAAAGGGAAGATTGGGGCCTGGGGAAATAATTGGAGTTAGAATAGAAAAAGGTAAAGTATTTACAAACAAGCAAATAAAAGATTATTTAGCCAAAGAGTATAAACACTTTAATTCACAAATTATCGACCTAGATGATAAGTTAACTATTTCAGATGAAAAAAATTCTTTTTCGGGAGATGATTTAAGAAGAAGGCAATATACTTTTGGAATAAGTCTAGAAGATCTTGAGCTCATACTGCATCCTATGGCTGAAGATGCTAAAGAAGCAACTGGATCTATGGGGGACGATACACCATTGGCTGTTTTGTCAGATAGGTATAGACCTTTATACCATTTTTTTAGACAAAATTTTAGTCAAGTCACAAACCCACCAATAGACTCTTTGAGAGAAAACAAAGTTATGAGTTTGAAAACAAGATTTGGAAATCTTGGAAATATTTTAAATTTTGATAATTTAACAAAGCAAAATATTTATGTTTTAAATAGTCCAATATTATCAAATTCTCAGTTTGAAAAATTTATAAATTTTTTTGGTAACAATTCATCTATAATTGATTGTACTTTTTCTGAGGAAGAAACTTTATTTGATTCAATTAAAAAAATTCAAAAAGAAGCTGAAATTGCAGTAAGACAGGGAGTTACTCAATTGATTTTAAGCGACAAAGAGCTTTCTAGCTATAAACTTCCAATACCAATGCTTTTAGCAGTTGGATCAATTAATTCATTCCTTATTGAAAAAAAACTAAGAGGATATGTATCAATAAATGTTCAATCTGGAGAGGCTTTAGATACACACTCTTTTGCAACCTTAATAGGAGTTGGAGCAACTACTGTAAATCCATACTTAGCATTAGATAGTTTATTTCAGCGGCATGAAAAGAAATTATTTGGTCAATTTAGCTTTGATGAATGTGTAGAGAGATACATAAAATCAGTAAATGCAGGTTTATTAAAGATAATGTCTAAGATGGGCATTTCTGTTCTAAGTTCTTATAGAGGCGGATGTAACTTTGAAACTGTAGGTTTAAGTAGAACAATTGTTGCAGATTATTTTCCAGGAGTTGTCTCTAAAATTTCAGGTATTGGACTTACTGGTATAGAGAAAAAAATTAGAGAAATCCATAAAGAGGCATTTGAAAGTTCTGAAACCATATTGCCGATAGGCGGTATATATAGATATCGTAAAAATGGTGAAACCCATCAGTATCAAGGAAAATTAATTCATTTACTTCAAAGTGCAGTAGGATCTAATTCCTATGATGCATATAAAAGATATGCGGATGGAATATACAGTTTACCACCTATTAATCTAAGAGACTTAATTGATTTCAGAGAAAAAAAATTAAGTGGGCCAATAGATATTTCTGAGGTTGAGCCAATAGAAAATATTTTAAAGAGATTTGGAAGTGGGAGTATGTCTCATGGAGCCTTATCTAAAGAGGCGCATGAAACTTTGGCAACTGGTATGAATAGGATCAAAGGTGCTTCATGTAGCGGAGAGGGCGGCGAAGACGCAAGTAGATTTAAAGTTTTAGATAACGGTGACAGCGCAAACTCAAGAGTTAAACAAATTGCTTCTGCAAGATTCGGAGTTACAGTTAATTATCTTAATAATTGTAATGAGATAGAGATTAAAATTGCACAAGGCGCTAAGCCTGGTGAGGGAGGCCAGTTACCAGGATTTAAAGTTACAGAGGAGATTGCTAAACTTAGACATTCAACTCCTGGAGTAACTTTAATATCACCACCACCACATCATGATATTTATTCAATCGAAGATCTTGCACAACTAATTTATGATTTGAAACAGATAAATCCTAAAGCAAGAATTGGAGTTAAGCTTGTTGCTTCCTCTGGAGTAGGAACAATTGCAGCTGGTGTAGCTAAAGCAAAAGCAGATATAATATTGATTTCTGGACACAATGGTGGAACAGGAGCAACACCTCAAACAAGTGTTAAGTATGTTGGAATACCATGGGAAATGGGTTTGACTGAAGCAAACCAAGTATTAACTTTAAATAATCTTAGACATAAAGTTACATTAAGAACAGATGGTGGAATAAAAACTGGAAGAGATGTAGTTATAGCTGCAATGATGGGAGCTGAAGAATATGGTGTTGCTACTACAGCATTAGTTGCAATGGGATGTATAATGGTAAGGCAGTGTCATTCAAATACGTGTCCTGTAGGCGTTTGTACTCAAGATGAAAAGCTCAGAGAAAAATTTACTGGGACTCCAGAAAAAGTAGTGAATTTGTTCACATTTATAGCTAGTGAAGTAAGAGAAATATTAGCAAATTTAGGCTTTAAATCATTAGATGAAGTGATTGGTAGGACAGACTTGTTAAAACAGGTTAGTAAAGGTTCTCCAAATTTAGACGATTTAGATTTAAATCCTTTATTTGTTCAAGCTGATACTGGAAATAATCCAAGGTATTGTGAGGATCAAGAAATAAATAGTGTACCAGATACTCTTGACCAACAAATTTGGCCAGAAATTGAACAAGCTTTAGATAACTCTGAAAAAATTGAGAAAGAGTATCAAATAAAAAATACACACAGGGCAGTAGGCACAAGAATTTCTCATCATTTGTATAAAAAATACGGTTATGAAAAACTAGATGAAAATTTTTTAGTTTTAAATTTTAAAGGATCAGCAGGTCAATCATTTGGTGCATTTTCTTCTAAAGGTTTAAAACTTGTATTAAGGGGAGATGCAAATGATTATGTTGGTAAAGGTTTGTCAGGAGCTACTATTTCAATAAAATTACCAGAAGAGAGCAATTTAGTTTCAAATGAGAATACAATTTTAGGGAATACTGTTCTTTACGGAGCTACTTCAGGAAAACTTTTTGCTGCTGGCCAAGCTGGTGAAAGATTTTCAGTTAGAAATTCTGGTGCAGTTACAGTAATTGAAGGATGCGATTCTAATGGATGTGAATATATGACTGGTGGAACTGTAGTAATTTTAGGAGATGTTGGTGATAATTTTGCAGCCGGTATGACAGGTGGAATGGCCTTTATATATGACAAATCTCAACAATTTGAAAAGAAAGTAAATCCGGAGTCAGTAGTTTGGCAAAATGTAGAGACAGATTATTGGAAAGAATATTTGAAGAATTTAGTAAGTGAGCACTTTAAAGAAACTGAGTCTCAATTATCAAAAAAAATAATTGAATATTTTGATGATGAAGTAAATAATTTTGTTCAGGTGTGTCCTAAAGAAATGTTGGATAAATTAAAAAATTCAATTACTTTAAAAAAAGATATAAAAAAAGTTAGCTAGATTAATAATTTAAGCTCTTTTAAAATTATATTTAGCCATTTTTTATTTGATAAACTGTGATCACCTTTTTTTATAATATTTAATTTTTTCTTAGCTTTTGGAAATAATCTTAAAACTTTTCTTGAATATGAGACAGGAACTGCCTCATCTTTTTTACCATGTACCATTGTGACTTTAATATTTGAATTTATTTTCTTATTTAAGACTTTATTTTTTCTACCATCTTTTATTAATTGTAGAGTAATTGGATATTCATAATTACCATGTTTTAATTGATAAATACCCTTGCGTATTATTTCCTTTTTCATTTTTTTACTAAATTTATTCCACATCAAATTTTCTAAAAATTCGGGAGCAGCCCCTATTCCTAAAAATCCTTTAATCTGTTTTTTGAAAATTTTGAATTGATTAAGTGAAATCCATGCGCCCATACTTGAACCAATTAGTACAAATTCTTTTTTTTTAACGTATTTTTTTATTAAAATTGATGTTTCTTTACTCCATTTTGAAATATTTCCATTTACAAATTTTCCAGAAGATTTTCCATGACCAGAGTATTCTAGTGCTAAAAAACTTATCTTATTTTTTTTTGAAAATTTCAAAAATGCATTTGGTTTTTTTCCTTCAAGATCTGACATAAAGCCATGCAAAAAAACTATAAAAGAACTATTTTTAAAAATTTTGGAAATATATCTAATTTTCTTTGTATTCGATATTTGATGAAATCTGAAATTTGCCATAATCGTTTATAAGTTTTGTCTATTAATATATAATCATATCAAATGTCATCTGATTTAAAAGTTTTACAAGTAATTCCAAAATTAGGATATGGAGGAGCTGAAACAGGCTGTTATGATATTGCACACTACTTAACAGAAAATAATTGTAAATCATTTATTGTAACAAGTGGTGGTGAATTACTTAAATTTGTAGATAGAAAAAAAGTTAAAATATTTAGACTTCCAGTGCAAAGCAAAAATCCACTACTAATTTTAATTAACGCTTTTATCTTAATTGGAATAATTTTGGTTTATAATATTTCTCTTGTCCACGCGAGAAGTAGAGCACCTGCTTGGTCATGTTTGTTAGCAACAAAAATCACAGGAAGAAAATTTGTAACTACATTTCATGGAACATACAATTTTAAGAGCAATATAAAAAAAATTTATAATTCAGTAATGACTAGAGCAGATTTAATAATTGCAGGATCTAATTTTATTTTTTCTCATATTAAAAAAAATTATTCAAAATATTTAAATGAGAAAAAAAAATTAATGGTTATTTTTAGAGGAATAAACGTTGACTACTTTGACCCAACAACTAAAATTGAAATTGATGAAAAAAAATTATTAAAAAAATGGCAAATTGAAAAAGATAAAAAAATTATACTTTTGCCTGGTAGATTAACTTCTTGGAAAGGACAGGAAGTTTTTATAGAGGCAATTAATTTAGTGAATATAGAACTGGGTTATGAAGCATTTTATGCTGTCATTCTAGGCAGTGATCAAGGTAGAGATCTATATAAGAAAAAATTAATAAGACTTTCAGAGCAATATAGATTGTCTAAACAAATAAGATTTATAGATCATTGTAAGGACATGGCATTAGCTTATAAAGTTTCTGATATTATTGTTTCAGCCTCAATCGAACCAGAGGCTTTTGGTAGAGTTGCTGTTGAAGCGCAATCGATGGAAAAACCAATTATAGCAAGTAACATTGGAGGTTCTAATGAAACAATAATTGATGAAAAAACTGGTTTTTTGTATGAAGCAGGAAACGCAAAATCATTAAGTAATAAAATATTAAGAACTCTTAACATGGATGAAACTCTATTAAAATCAATTGGTAATGAGGGAAGAAAAAACATAGTTCAAAAATTTAATGTTGAAAAAATGTGCTTTTCTACTTATTCAGAGTATAAGAGATTATTAAATTAAATGCCGATAATAACATTACCTGACGGAAACAATATTGATTTTCCTGACAAAGTTACTGGACTAGAAGTAGCTGAGAAAATTAGTAAATCATTAGCTAAGCAAGCCATGGTCATAAGTGTTGATGGTGAGCTTAAAGATCTTGATTTTCTAATTGAAAATGATTGTTCTGTAAAAATTTTCACCTCAAAAAATCCTGAAGGCTTGGAAACTATAAGGCATGACACAGCTCATATTTTAGCTATGGCTGTTCAAGAATTATTTCCTGGCACACAAGTTACAATTGGACCCGTGATAGAAAATGGATTTTATTACGACTTTGCTAGAAAAGAAGCATTTACAGAGGATGATCTAGTTAAAATTGAAAATAAAATGAAAGAAATTGTTGATAGGAATGAAATAACAAAAAGAGAAGTCTGGGATAGAAACAAAGCAATTAGCCATTTTAAAAAAAAAGGAGAAATTTATAAAGCTGAGCTGATTGAAGCGATACCCGAAAATGAAGATGTATCAATTTATTTTCACGGAGAATGGCATGATTTATGTAGAGGTCCACATCTTTCCTCTACAGGTAAAATAGGAAAATATTTTAAACTTACAAAAGTATCAGGAGCATATTGGAGAGGAGACTCTAATAATGAAATGTTGCAACGAATATATGGTACGAGTTGGTCAACTCAAAAAGATCTAGATGAATATTTGAAAAGAATAGAAGAAGCAGAAAAAAGAGATCATAGAAAATTAGGAAAAGAAATGGATTTATTTCATTTTAGAGAAGAAAGTCCTGGCTCTGTATTTTGGCATGAAAGAGGATGGGGTTTATTTCAAAAGCTCATAAATTACATGAGAAGTAGACAAGATGCTGCTGGTTATAAAGAGGTAAATACTCCAGAGGTATTAGATAGACAACTATGGGAAAAATCTGGGCATTGGGAGAAATATGGGGAAAACATGTACACTTCTGAAACGCCAGACGAGAAAGTTTTTGCAATTAAACCGATGAATTGCCCTGGTCATATCCAGGTGTTTAATCAAGGCTTAAAAAGTTACAGAGATCTTCCTTTACGTTTTGCTGAATTTGGAAAAGTTCATCGTTATGAGCCATCAGGTGCTTTACATGGGTTATTAAGAGTAAGAGCCTTTACTCAAGATGATGCCCATATTTTTTGTACTGAAGATCAAATTACTAGTGAATGTTTAATTGTCACTAATTTAATACTAGATATTTATAAAGACCTTGGTTTTGAAAATGTAATTCTAAAATATGCAGATAGACCAGAAGTAAGAGTGGGTGATGATTTAGTATGGGATAAAGCAGAAGCCTCTTTGCTTGAAGCTGTTAAAGCTTCTAAATTAGAATATACTATTAATAAAGGTGAGGGAGCATTTTATGGTCCTAAAATTGAATTTGTTTTACGAGATGCTATTGGCAGAGATTGGCAATGTGGAACCCTACAAGTAGATTTAAATTTACCTGGAAGATTAGATGCTTCTTATGTTGATAAAGATGGAACTAAAAAAGTTCCTGTTATGTTGCATAGAGCATTATTTGGTTCTCTAGAAAGATTTATTGGAATTTTAATTGAAAACTATGCAGGCAAGTTTCCATTTTGGATATCACCCTTGCAGACTATGGTAATACCTATTTCAGAAGAATTTAATGACTATGCGGTAGAGGTATCACATAAAATTAAAAATTCAGGTATAAGTTCTGCAGTAGATTTAAAAAATCATAATTTAAATTATAAAATTAGAGATCATTCTCTAGCAAAAATACCGCTTTTATTAATTTGTGGTAAAAAAGAAGTTGACTCCAATTCAGTAACGATTAGAAGATTAGATTCTAATAAACAAGAAAATATGGGTATAGATCAATTCTTAAAAAAATTCTCTGCTTTAAACAAAGCATCATCAAACTAAGTGGCAGACTTCAAACAAAATTATTTTCAAAGAAGAACTAAGGACAAAGGTCCAAGATCTAATAATAGAATTTCTTCTCCTGATGTACAAGTTATAGCAAGTGATGGAGAAAATCTTGGAGTGATGAATACCAATGAAGCTATTTCTATGGCAAAAAATCAAGGTTTAGATTTAATTGAAATAGCACCTAATGCTAACCCTCCTGTATGTAAAATAATGGATATGGGTAAATATAAGTATGACGCTCAGAAAAAAGCAAATCTTGCAAAGAAAAAACAAAAAATTGTATCTTTAAAAGAAATTAAAATGAGACCTGTTACAGAAATTCACGATTATGAATTCAAAGTTAAAAATGCTAAAAAATTTATAGCTAAAGGAGATAAGGTCAAATTCACTATAAGATTTAAAGGTAGAGAACTTCAGCATTCTCATCTGGGAAATGAACTAATGGGCAAAATTAAAGAAGATATGAAAGATATTGGCAAGGTAGAATTGCACCCTAAGTTTGATGGGAAGCAAATGATCATGGTAATTCAGCCTTTATAAGCCTTAATAGAGGTTGTAAAATTATATCTTTCTTTGTATAAGTCCGCAGAATTATGCCAAAACTAAAAACAAAAAGCTCAGCAAAAAAAAGATTTAAAATATCAGCTAAGGGTAAAGTTATTTCTGCTCAAGCAGGTAAAAGACATGGCATGATTAAAAGAACGAATTCACAAATCAGAAAACTTAGAGGCACTACAACATTGTCCAAACAAGATGGAAAAATTGTTAAGTCATATATGCCTTACAGTTTAAGGGATTAATAATGGCAAGAGTTAAAAGAGGTGTAACTAGTAAAGCTAAACATAAAAAAGTTTTAAAAGCTGTAAAGGGTCAATGGGGCAGAAGAAAAAATACCATTAGAGTTGCCAAGCAAGCTATGGAAAAATCCATGCAATACGCTTACAGAGACAGAAGAAATAAAAAAAGAGATTTTAAATCATTGTGGATACAGAGAATCAACGCTGGAGTTAGAGCAGAAGGCTTAACTTATTCAAAATTTATCAATGGATTAAATAAATGTGGTATTGCAATAGATAGAAAAATTCTTGCTGAAATTGCTTACGATAGCCCAGAAGCATTCAAAACAATTGTACAAAAAGCTCAATCAGCTTTAAATTAATCTTCGCTATTGTTTTTATTTCTTAAGGAAATAATCTACAAATATGTCAGAGATAAAAAATATTAGGAATCAGTTTATATCAAAGCTAGAAAATGATTTAAGCATTGATCAAATAAATGAAATCAAAACCGAGCTCTTTGGTAAAAATGGTTTAATTTCATCAAAATTTAAAACAATAGGTTCAATTCCAGAAACTGATAGAAAAAAATTTGCATCAGATTTAAATCAAATTAAAGACGAACTTCAGAATTTAATAACTTCTAAAATTAGTGAGATAGAAGGAAAAAAAATAAACGAAAAATTAGAAAAGGAAAAAGTTGATATAACTTTACCTGAAAGACCATTTGTTAGAGGAAAAGTTCATCCAGTATCACAAACAATTGATGAAATTTCATCTATTTTCTCTGAAATAGGATTTAGTGTTGAAGAAGGCCCTGATGTTGAAAATGAATATAACAATTTTACTGCTTTAAACACACCTGACAATCATCCAGCAAGAGATATGCATGATACATTTTACTTGGATGAAAACAAAGAAGTTTTGTTACGAACTCATACCTCACCAGTTCAAATTAGAACTATGCTAAAAGACAAACCTCCATTTAAGATCATAGCTCCTGGAAGAACATATCGATCGGATAGTGATCAAACACACGCGCCAATGTTTCATCAAGTAGAAGGTTTGCATATCGACACAAATATTAATATGGGACATTTGAAAGGATGCTTGAATTATTTTATTAAAGAATTTTTTGAAGTTGAAAAAATTAAAATGAGATTTAGACCTAGTCATTTTCCATTCACAGAACCATCTGCTGAAGTCGATATTGGTTATGAAATAAAAGATGGTAAAATAATTATTGGAGAGGGAGATAAGTGGCTTGAAATTTTAGGCTGTGGTATGGTGCATCCAAATGTCTTAAGAAATGTAAAAGTGGATCCTTCTAAATATCAAGGATATGCTTTTGGCATAGGTATAGACCGATTAGCAATGCTTAAATATGGCATTAATGATTTAAGAGCTTTTTTTGATTGTGATTATAGATGGCTAAATCATTTTGGTTTTGATCCACTTGATGTTCCTTCAAATTACAGAGGTTTAAGCAGATGAAAATTACATATGATTGGTTAAAAGATCATTTAAAAATAAGTGCTAAAGAAGATAAACTTATTGAGAAACTTACAGACATAGGTCTTGAGGTTGAGAGTATAGAAAATTTATCTGAGGGATTAGATTTTTTTAAGGTAGCAAAAATTATAAAAACTGAAAAACATCCTAATGCAGACAGACTTAAAGTTTGCGATGTTGATGTTGGTAATAAAGAAATCAAAAAAGTTGTTTGTGGTGCTGCAAATGCAAGAGAGGGCCTTCTTACTGTATATGCTCCACCAGGCGCAATAATCCCAAAAACGAAAACCAAACTTGTTATTGCTAAAATTAGAGATGTTACATCTTATGGAATGCTCTGTTCAGAGTCTGAATTGAATTTATCAGATGAAAGTGATGGGATTACTGAACTGTCATCATCCAAATATGCAAAAAAAATTGGAAAAAGTTATTTTTCTAAACCAAGTTGTAATCTTATCGATTTATCAATTACACCAAATAGACCAGACTGTCTTGGTGTTCGGGGGATAGCGAGAGATTTATCAGCAGCAGGTTTTGGAAACTTAAAACCAGAAAAAGATAAAAAAATTAAATCTAACAAAAAACAGACTTTAAAAATAAAAATAACAAAAGAAAAAAATCAAGGCTGTTTATCTTTTGGTAGTTGCTTAATAACTAACGTTAAAAATACAGAAAGCCCTCAATGGTTGAAAGATAAATTAATCTCTATAGGCCAAAAACCAATCTCTGCAATTGTAGATATAACTAACTATGTCATGATTGATATTAATCGTCCTTTGCATGCATACGACGCTGACAAAATTGATAAGAGAATAATCGTTAGAAATTCAAAATCAGGAGAAGAATTTAAAGCTCTAGATAATAAAAATTATAAACTAAATGATGGAATGTGCGTAATAAGCGACAACAAAGGTGTCTTAGGTCTAGGTGGAATTATTGGAGGAACAAGATCTGGTACAGAGTTAGATACAAAAAATGTTTTATTAGAGTCAGCTTATTTTGATCCGAGATCAATTAGAAAAACTGCTAAAAATTTGAATATTGATACAGATGCTAAATTTAGATTTGAAAGAGGTATTGATCATTTATCAATTGAAAATGGGTTAAATAAAGCAGCTATTTTAATTAAAGAAATTTGTGGTGGTGAAATTAGTAAAATAGATATTCAAAAAATTGAGTCTTACAAAAACAAAGTAATAAAATTTGAACCAAAAATATTTGAAAAAGTAACCGGTTTTAATATTTCAATCAAGGAAATGATAAATATTTTAGAAAAACTTGGTTTTAAAATTAAAAAAGAAAAAAAATTCTTTAAATTATCGGTTCCATCTTGGAGACCAGATATTATTCAAGAAATTGATATAGTTGAGGAACTTGTAAGAATTAGAGGTTATGAAAAAATAAAAATTGAAAATCCTATTAAAGAAAGATCAAATAATACCTTAAATAAAACTCAAAAGTTGTTTCATTTTCTTCAAAGAGCAGTAGCATCTAAAGGGTATCTGGAGGCTATTACTTGGTCTTTTACAGATCCAAAATATAACGATCACTTTAAAGAAGCCAATAAAGAAATAAAAATTGTAAATCCAATTAGCTCTGAACTGGGAGTATTAAGAAATTCAATTTTTTCAAATTTAGTGATGTACATAGGCAAAAACTTAGATAGAGGAATTAAAGATTTATCAATATTTGAAATAGGTCCAATATTTTATGGTTCACAACCTGGAGCTCAGAATACAGTTGTTTGTGGTTTGTCGGCAGGGAAAAAATCTAGACTTTCATGGATTGAAAAAGAGAGAAATGTAGATGTTTTTGATATCAAAAGGGATGTTACACAAACTTTAGTAGAAGCCGGTTATGACTCTGAAAAATTTTATATCGATGATGAAAGCCCAAATTATTATCATCCAGGAAAATCAGGAAGAATATTTCTAAATAAGGAAAAAGATAATGTAGCTGCTTATTTTGGCGAAATTCATCCAAATATTATCAAAACGCTAGATATTAAAACAGAGTCTTTAGTAGGTTTTGAAATATTCCTAGATCATTTAAAATTACCTAAAAAACCTTTAAAAGATCAAAAAACAAAATATTTGGTGTCCGACTTTCAAAAATCTGAAAGAGATTTTGCATTTATAGTAGATAGAAAAGTAAACGTACAAGATTTAGTTAGTATAATATCAAGTATTGATAAAAATTTAATTTCAAACGTTAAGGTATTTGATGTTTATGAGGGAGATAATATTCCTAAAAATCAAAAATCAATCGCAATAAGTGTTACTATTCAATCATTAGATAAAACTTTAACAGATAATGATTTAGAAAAAATTAATAATTTAATAATAGAAACAGTTGAAAATAAAACTGGTGCTAAAATCCGTTCCTAAAATTAATAAATGAGTTCAATTGATAATATAAGAAATTTCGCAATTATTGCGCATATTGATCATGGTAAATCTACTATTGCTGATCGTATTATACATAGCTGTGGTGGATTAACTGAACGAGAGATGAAATCTCAAGTTTTAGACTCTATGGATATTGAACGTGAAAGAGGAATTACTATTAAGGCTCAAACTGTAAAATTAAATTACAAAGCTAAAAATGGAAAAAATTATATTTTAAATATTATTGATACCCCAGGTCATGTGGATTTCAGTTATGAAGTAAGTAGGTCTTTATATGCATGTGAAGGTTCAATTTTAATTGTAGATAGCACGCAAGGGGTAGAAGCTCAAACTTTAGCAAATGTGTATCAAGCTTTAGATACCAATCATGAGATAGTACCAGTTTTAAACAAAGTTGACTTGCCTGCATCAGATTTAGATAGAACAAAAAAACAAATTGAAGATGTAATAGGAATTGATACTGAAGATGCAATTCCATGTTCAGGAAAAACTGGCGAAGGAATAGAGGATATTTTAGAACAAATTATTACAACTTTACCAGCTCCAAAAGGAGAAAGCTCAGCAGATCTAAAATGTTTATTGGTCGATAGTTGGTATGATACATATCTAGGTGTAGTAATCTTAGTGCGGGTGATTGATGGCAAACTTTCAAAACATATGAAAATTAAAATGATGTCTACTAATCAAGAATATATAGTAGAAAAAGTTGGAGTCTTTACTCCAAAACCTGTAGATATTGATGAATTAAAAACTGGGGAGATTGGATTTATTACAACTGGAATTAAAGTTTTATCCGAAACAAAAGTTGGAGACACAATTTGTGATTCTTCAAAACCATTAAAAGAAGCATTGCCAGGATTTAAACCAAGTAAACCGGTAGTTTTCTGCGGGTTATTTCCAGTAGATAGTTCTGAGTTTCAGAAACTTAAAGATGGTTTAGCTAAATTACAATTAAATGATGCAAGTTTTTCATTTGAGCCAGAGTCATCATCTGCTTTGGGATTAGGTTTTAGATGTGGATTTTTAGGCTTACTTCATTTGGAAATTGTAACAGAAAGATTAGAAAGAGAATTCGATGTTAATTTATTAACAACTACACCCGGTGTTGTTTATAAAGTTCATCTTAACAATGGAAACATAATTGATCTTCAAAATCCATCGAGTTTGCCTGATCCAACTCTAATTAAATATATCGAAGAGCCATGGATAAAGGCAACCATTATTACACCTGATCAATATTTAGGTTCAATTATAAAAATGTGCCAAGATAAAAGAGGAATTCAGACTAATTTAAGTTACTCTGGAAACAGAGCTGTTGTAAATTATGAATTGCCTTTAAATGAGGTTGTTTTTGATTTTAATGATAGATTAAAATCAATGACTAGTGGATATGCTAGTTTTGATTATGAAATTATTGAACACAGAGAAGGAGATTTGGTAAAGCTTGGAATTTTAGTAAATGCAGAACCAGTTGATGCCTTGGCAATGATGATACACAAAGATTTTGCACAAAAAACTGGCAGGGAGGTTTGTGAAAAATTAAAGGATTTAATTCCTAGGCATAATTTTATGATACCTGTTCAAGCAGCAATTGGTGGCAAAATTATTGCTAGAGAAACTATAAAAGGATTTAAGAAAGATGTTTTGACTAAAATACATGGAGGTGGAGCAACAGACAGAAAAAGAAAATTATTAGAAAAACAAAAAAAAGGAAAAGCTAGATCAAAGCAATTTGGGAGAGTAGAAATTCCACAAGAAGCATTCATAGGAGTACTTAAAATTTCAAAAGAGAAGTAAAATTTTTATATAAATGAAAAAAATTTCTTTTTTAGCTTTCATACCTGGAAAATTAAATTATTTTTCAAAAAAAAATTTATTAGAGTTTAAAAAAAACATAGATCCTGATTTAAACTTCTTTTTATTTCCCTGGGAAGACACAGAACAAAAAAAAATTAATAATATAAAAAAAATTTATAAACCAAAATTTGTAAAGAAAATTTATAAACCGAATTATAAAAAGATTATAAAAAAAATTAAATATCCAGATTATGCTGGCAATATTATGGGTACCTTGTACATGTGGGAGTCTATAAGACAATCTTTTTTTCAAGTTAAAAATTTTTATAAAAATAAAAAAAATAAGCCAGATTATATTATCAGATATAGATATGATATTTTGCCGAAGCAAAAATTTAAATTTTTCACCCATAGTTTATCTAAAAATGAAATACTTATACCTGATAGATATCATTGGAATGGATTAAATGATCAAACTTTTATTATAAAATTCTCTGATATTAATTTATTTTTGGATTTAAACAAATTTATTAAAAAATTTATTCAAGACGATAGATTTTTTTGTAGTGAGTATTTGTTTCAACAATATTTAG
>CACKDY010000015.1:0-19118 GCA_902599105.1 uncultured Pelagibacteraceae bacterium
CTTAATCAAATTGGTACTGTTTCAGAAACGTTAGATGTAATTAAATTTGCACAAACCATTGGATATAAAACAATTATATCTCATCGATCTGGTGATAGTGAAGATACGTTTATTGCTGATTTAGCTGTAGGCACTAATTCAAATCAAATTAAAACAGGATCTTTAGCTAGATCTGAAAGAGTTGCGAAATATAATCAATTAATCCGTATCGAAGAAGAACTTGGAAAAAAAGCGAGGATGAATAAGATCAATTAATGCTTCGATTAATAAAAAGAAATTATTTTTTATTAATATCTATTTTTCTTATTTTCTATTTTGCTTTTAATTTAGTTTCAGGAGAAAGAGGTCTTTTTTCGTATATAGAAAAAAAGGAACTTTTGTCTAACTTGAAAAAAGAAGAATTAACCCTAACTAATAAAATAGAGGATGTGGATCATAAAAATTCACTTCTAAGCTCTAATTTAGACCTTGATTATATTGAGACTTTAATTAGAGAACGATTTTTGTTTGGTAAAAAAAATGAGACAATTTATATAATTAAAAAAGATGAAAAGTAGACATCCAGAAAAAGAAAACAAGCCGATTAATCCAATTAAAAAAAAACCTGAATGGATTAGATCAAAACTTACAAATAGTAAGGAATTCTTTTTAACCAAAACGATAGTAAATAATAATAATCTTGTAACTGTTTGTCAGGAAGCAAACTGTCCAAATATAACTGAATGTTGGAGTAAGCGACATGCAACTTTTATGATTATGGGAGACACCTGCACAAGAGCCTGTGCTTTTTGTGATGTTAAAACTGGTGTTCCAGGAAAATTAGATCAACTTGAACCTGCTAAGATTGCTGAAGCAGTAAAAAATTTAAATTTAAAACATGTTGTGATTACTTCAGTGGACAGAGACGATTTAGATGATGGCGGATCACAACATTTTTTTGAAGTGATTAATCAAACTAGAAAATCAAACCCAAATACTACTATCGAAGTTCTAACACCTGATTTTTTAAGGAAAGGAGATGCGTATAAAAAAGTATTAGATGCTAAACCAGATGTTTTTAATCATAATATTGAAACTGTCCCTAGTCTTTATTTAAAAGTTCGACCCGGATCTAGATACTTTGCATCTTTAGAACTTTTAAAAAATGCAAAAAAAGTTAACAAAAATATTTTTACTAAATCAGGAATAATGGTTGGCTTAGGGGAGACAAGAGATGAAATTTTACAAGTCATGGATGATTTAAGAGCTGCAGACGTTGATTTCATAACTATTGGTCAATATTTACAACCTTCAACTAAACATTATCCATTAGATCGATATTACACGCCAAAAGAATTTGAAGATTTAGGAACAATAGCAAAAGCTAAAGGATTTTTGTTAGTTTCTTCATCCCCTTTAACAAGATCCTCGTATCATGCAGATGAAGATTTTGCGAAACTTCAACAAAACAGATTAAAAAATAATTAATGCCAAAAGCATCAGTTAAGCGATTAATTGATAACAGAAAAGATAAACTAATTGAGTTTGTTTTAGATATTGAAAAATACCCTGAATTTATTCCTTTCTGTGATAATTCAAAAGTTTATGAGAGAAGTGATAACGGAGATACAATAAATATAATTGCTGATCTTACAATAGGTAAGGGGCCGTTTAAGGATACATTTAAAAGTGACGTTAAATTAAATAAAAAAAATGACCATATTCATGTTGTTAATTTAGGTGGACCGTTAAATCATTTGGAAAACAATTGGAAATTTATTGAAGTAGGAAATGATGCTGAAGGTTATAAAACAGAAGTTTTATTTGATATTGATTTTGAAATCGAAAATAAGTTTTTAAATATTTTAATGACCAAATCTTTTCAATTTGGTTTGGAAAAGATAGCAGATGCGTTTCAAAAAAGAGCCGAAAGTATTAAATAATTTTACTGATTATCTTAATTACGGTACGAACTGTTGATTTTTGAATTGAATTACGATTTTTTGATTTAAATTTATTTTCTTTAATAAGCAAAGCTTTACCTTTTTTGACCCCAATATAAACAAGACCAACTGGTTTTTCTTTTGATCCACCTCCTGGTCCAGCAATTCCTGTTATTGATATATTGATTTTACTTTTTGAAATTTTAGATAAATTTTGAACCATTGCCTTACAACATTCATGGCTTACTGCACCATATTTTTTAATAATATTTTTATTTACCTTTAATATTTTTATTTTAGCTTGATTAGAGTAAGTAGTTAGACCCATTTGAAAGTATTTTGACGAATTAGCTAATTGAGTAAAATTATGAGCCAATAATCCACCCGTACAAGATTCAGCTACAGATATAGTTAATTTTTTTTTAATTAATTTTTTATGAAGTAATTGAATACTCATTAGAATTTTAAGCTTATTAAATATATTAATATCATTGAATATAATCCTGCCATTATATCATCCATAATTATTCCAAAATAGTTCTTATGGTTTTTATCAAAATAACTTACTGGAAAAGGTTTTAGGATGTCAAAAAATCTAAAAAAAATAAAAGATAAAATATAATAAATTTCAATTGAAATACTTATTTGATTAGTTTGATTTAAATATAATAACAAAATTAAAGGCATCGATTGCCCCAAAACTTCATCGATTACTATTTGCCGTGGATCTTTATTTTTAAATTCAGTTTCAGAATCTTTTACCGCATAAAATGAATAAAAGAATAAAAGTATAAAAAAAATAATTGAAAACTTAAGATCTGTGTAGCCTAAAATTTCATAAGCAATATAAATAAAAACAGCTGTTACAGCAGAGGTTACCGTGCCAGGAATTTTGGTTAAATATCCATAACCAAAAAAAGTAGATAACAAAACATTTATTTTTTTCATTGTGTTATTGAGCAAATAACTTCGCAAGCTATTGCCTTTTCCTTTCCAATTAATCCAAGTTTTTCTACTGTTTTACCTTTTAGGTTAATTAATTCTTTATCAATATTTAATAAATTAGATAAAGATTTGATTATTTTATCACGATACTTTGAAACTTTTGGTTGCTCACATATTAAATTTATATCTAAATTATTTATATAAAAATCATTATTATTTAATATCTGAACGATAGGTCTAAGCATTTTAGGAGATCTAATATTTTTATATTTTTTTTGATTATCTGGAAAAAAAGTACCAATATCTTTTTTTCTCATTGCTCCAAGAAGAGAGTCTATTATTGAATGAATAATTACATCTCCATCAGAATGTCCTTTAAGTCCTGAATGATAAGGTATTTTTATTCCACCTAAAAAAAGTTTTTTTCCTCTTATTAATCTATGTATATCAAAACCAATACCAAAATAAGTTTTATTAGTTTCAATATCTTCTTTAAATGTAATTTTATTATTTAAATTTTCTCCTTTAATAAACTTAATTTTAAGATTGTTTTCAATAAATAATGTTGCTTCATCAGTAATTTTATTTTTTTGTTTAATTGAAAGACTATATAAATCTTTAAATTTAAAAGCTTGAGGGGTTTGAGTTAAAATTGAATTATTTCGATTTAAGTTAAAAAGTTGATTTTTTACTTTGTATTTAATGGAGTCTTTTGAATTAATGCAAGGTATTACTGCTTTATTTTTTTTAAGTGATTTAATTAGATTTTTTAAAAGCTTTATAGTGAAATTTGGTCTTGCAGCATCGTGAATGAGAACATTATTAGGTTTAAATTTTTTTATATATTTCAAAGCAATTAAGGAAGAATCAGATCTTTCTTTACCACCTTTTATAATTGAAACATTTTTAGTAAATTTTTCTTTAATACTTTTTTTATTATTTACGACTAATATAATTTTTTTAAACAGCTTTGATTTCATTGCTTTTTCTAAAGAATGTTTAAAAAGAGCCTTGTTTTTATAAATATTGAATTGCTTTGGTTTTTTTGAATTAAATCTTTTGCTTTGTCCTGATGCTAGTATTATAAAATAATTATTCATTTATTTGGTAGTTTTTATATTCAAATGTACGAATTTATTAAAAAAAATATATATCTAATAATATTGTTTATTATCACATTATCGATAGGTTTTTTAACCTTTTTAACTTTTATAGATAAAGGATTTATTGAATTATCAGATCAGAATTTACAAATTTTATTACTTTTAAACATTGTTCTTTTACTAGCACTTTTTGTTTTTATTTTTATTGAGATAAAGAGAGCGATTAAAAATGATATTGATAAAGATGGTCTAAAATCGAATAAAAAATATATTACATACTTTGGTTTATTTACTTTAATTCCATCCTTATTAATTTCAATATTTTCACTCTTTTTATTTTATTTTGCTCTAGAGAAATATTTTGATAAAAAAGTTACTACTGTTGTTAACAATTCTTACGAGTTAGCGAGGAATTATGTTGACGAAATTAGAAATAAAATTCAATCAGATATTGTTTTGATAGCTTTTGATACTAATAAAAGTAAAAAATTTTTAAATGATAATGAAAATGAATATAGAAGATTTTTAAGCACACAAAAATTGATAAGAGATGTTGATGAGGTGCATATTATAGATATTAATAAAAAACTTTTATTTTCAACTTTAAAAGATGTTCAAAAATACATACCACCAGTCGATAGAGCTTTAAATTTAGTATTGGATGATGACCGGCCTTTAAAGATTATTAATGCACCAGAAAATATTTCTGCAGCAATAATGAGACTACAAAATTTTGAAGATAGATTTTTGTATGTAGTTAAGTATCTAGATAAAGATATTTCAAGGTATTTAACAGAGTCAGAAGAAGCTATTAATTTTTACTACACAGTTGAGGAAAAAAGTACTGGAATTAAAATTTCATTTGCTATTATTTATATTATTGTTGTGAGTGTTTTATTATTTGTCTCTATATCTATAGCTATCAGATTTTCATCTAGGTTTTTTAGATCTATAAATAACTTAATTCTAGCATCAGCATCAATAGGACAAGGAAATTTTAATGCAAAAGTTCCAGAAGTGAAGACAGATAAAGATTTAGAGACCTTAAATAAAAATTTTAACTTGATGATAGACAGATTGAAAAGCCAACAAGAAAAGTTAATTATTAATGAAAGACATGAAGCTTGGGGCAGCCTGGCTAGAAAACTTGCTCATGAAATTAAAAATCCGCTTACTCCAATTCAATTAACTATAGATAGATTAAAAAATAAGTATTCAAAACAATTAAATGAAAACGATAGTGAAAATTTAAAAGATAATTTAAAAATTATAAATAATCAAATTAAGCAAATTGAAAAATTAGTTAATGAATTCTCTGACTTTGCAAGAATGCCTAAACCAATTTTTAGAGATAATAACTTAGTAGATATAATTCATGAAAATATAAATTTGCTAAAAGAGTTAGATAATTCTATTGATATTATTTTTAAAAAAGACTCCGATAAAATTACTTTAGAGAGTGATAAAGAACAAATAAGTAGAGTTTTTTTAAATTTGATTAAAAACTCTATAGAAAGTATCAATCAAAAAGCTCAAAAAGATAACAATTTCAATAAAAAAATTACTATTGAACTTACCCAAGTTGATAGCCACATTAAGTCAACAATTGAGGACAATGGTATTGGTTTTAAAGAATTAAAAGATAATATTAAAAACATACTTAATCCTTATTTTACAACTAAGAAAAATGGTACCGGTTTGGGATTATCAATAGTTAATAAAATAATTAATGATCACAATGGAAAAATAGATTTTATACCAATTAATAATGGTGCAAAAATTAATATAATATTTTTAAAACAAAAATGAGTGATGAAATCTTAATCGTAGACGATAACGCTGATATAAGAAATATAATTAATGAATTAATTATAGATGCTGGTTACAAAACACGTTTAGCAGCAAATTACAACCAAGCACTTGCAGAAATAGATAAAAAATTACCCGATGTTGCAATTCTCGATGTTAAATTGGATAAAGGTGATAACGATGGTATCGAACTTCTTTCACATATTAAATCTAAAAATAAAGATACACCTGTTATAATTATTTCTGGACATGCTAATATTGAAATGGCAGTTAAGTCTTTACAACATGGTGCTTTTGAATTTATAGAAAAACCATTTGATCAAGAAAGATTACTAAATTTTGTTAAAAGAGCAGTCGAAAACTTTAATTTAAAAAAACAAAATAGAGAATACGAAAGTAAATTATTTTCATCTTATGAATTAATAGGAAATAGCAAAAATATAATAAATATAATTGATCAAATTAAAAAGATATCAGTAACTGAAAGTAGAGTATTTATAAGTGGACCCTCAGGTTCAGGAAAAGAACTAATTGCTAGAAAAATTCATAAAGCTTCAAACAGAAGTAAAAATCCATTTATCGTCCTTAATGGTGCCTTATTAGATATTAACAAGTATGAATTAGAATTATTTGGAGAAGAAAAAGAAAATGGCTCCATATCTTATGGTGCACTTGAAAAAGCAAATAAAGGAACACTATTAATAGATCAAGTTTCAGAAATACCATTGGATATACAATCTAAAATTTTAAGAGTTTTAACAGATCAAAAATTTAAAAGGGTTAATGGAACTAATGACGTAAGTGTAGATGTAAGATTATTTTGCTCTTCAAGTAAAGAATTGAAAAAAGAAATAGAAATTGGAAATTTTAGAGAGGATTTATTTCATAGAATAAATGTTTTTGAGATAAACATTGAACCATTAAACCAAAGAATCTCAGATATACCTTTATTAATTAAATATTTTTCAAAAAAAATATCTGAAAATTATAACATCAAAGAATTAGATATAGATGAAAATAACAGCTATATACTCAATCATAATTGGCATGGTAATGTCAGAGAGTTAAGAAATTTAATTGAGAGGATTGCAATATTGCAACCAGACTCAAAAGACAAAATTTCAAACATTATTAAGGAATCTCTAAAAAATACAAATTATGATGATCAATTAGCAGAAAATAGCCTTTCTGTTCCATTAAAAGAAGCTAGAGAAAAGTTTGAAAAAGAGTATTTAACTATTCAATTAAAAAAATTTAATGGAAATATTTCAAAAACTGCAAATTTTGTTGGAATGGAAAGAAGTGCATTACATAGAAAATTAAAAGGTTTAGGTATTAAAGAATTTAATTAGATGAATATAATCATTTGTGGAGCTGGAAGAGTAGGTTTCACTATAGCTAAACAGCTAAGTGAACAAGGTCATTCTATAACTGTTATCGACCCATCTAGTGAAGATATTCAAAAAATTGATGATGCTTTAGATGTTAAAGCAATTGTTGGAAAAGCTACGTATCCTTCAATTCTTGAGAAAGCCAATGCAGCTGAAACCGACATGATTATTGCTGTCACAAGAAACGACGAAATCAATATGGTTATTTGCCAAATTGCATTTTCAATATTTAATATTCAAAAGAAAATAGCTAGAATTAGATCTCAAGATTATTTAAATCCAAAATTTACAAGAGTTTATAATAAAGAAAATTTACCAATAGATGTAATTATTTCACCAGAGATTGAAATTGCTAAATCGATACAACGAAAACTTGAGGCACCAGGAGCACTTGATAGCGTTCCATTTGCTGAAAATAAAATTAGATTATTAGAAATATTAATTAATGAAAATTGTCAACTAATAAATATTAAACTTAATGATTTAACAAAAAAACATCCCAATTTAGATGCAAATATTATTGGAATAATAAGAGATGAAAAATTTTTAATTCCAAAGAAAAATGATGATGTAAGAAAAAATGATAAAATATATGTAATTATAAATTCTTCACAAATGTCTGAAACCTTGGAAGCATTTGGACACGATGAAAAAATATCTAAAAATATTCTAATTGTTGGTGGAGGCAACATTGGTTTCAATTTGGCAAAAAATATTGAAGAAACTATGGACGCTGCAAGAGTAAAAATTATTGAAAAAAATAAAGAAAGAGCAGAATTTTTAGCGAGTGAGCTCAATAATACTATAGTTATCAATGGAGATGCTTTAGACGAAGAAGTCCTTGTTGAAGCTAATTTACAGGAGGCAGAAACAGTTCTTGCTTTAACAAATGATGATGAAGATAATTTAATGGTAAGTGTTCTGGTTGAAAAATTTGCGAAAGATGAAAAAGATATTTATGATAAAAGAACAATGGCTTTAATTAATAAGCCTAACTATTCTCTATTGCAAAACTCTTTAAAGATTGATGATCTAATCGATCCTAGAATGAATACAGTATCAAGTATTTTAAAACATATTCATAAGGGAACAATTGAAACAGCTTATACAATTATGAACGGTGAATATGAGGTAATTGAAGCTGAAATAATAGAAACTTCAGAATTAATAAATAAAGAATTAAAAAATTCTAATTTACCTGAAGAAATTAGAATAGGTGCTGTATTAAGAGAAAATAAAGTTATTATACCAAGATCAAATTTTGTTTTTCAAAAAGAGGATAAAGTTGTCTTATTAGCTAAAAAGGATTCTATATCTATAGTTGAAAATATATTTAGAATTAGTTCTATTTAAATTAATGTCATTATTCAGGGTAAAATATTTAAGTTTTTTTTTTATATTAATTTCTTTTTTTTCTTTTTTAAATATAATTTATTCTTATTATTTTAATTTGTATCTTAATCTTGATACATATTATTTTAGTTTTATTATATCTGCTGTAATTGGATTTGTTTTTTACAAAATAAAATCAAGTAATAAAAAATCAACCATATTTGAAAAAATTTTGACTGTTTTATTAGGCTATGTCCTAATGCCTTTAGTTTTATCGATACCATTTTATCTAAGTATTTATAACCTGACTTTTCTAAATGCATTCTTTGAGGCGGTTTCTGGATTTACCTCTACAGGCTTTACTATTTTTGAAAATATAAAACATATAGATCAAGGTTTAATTTTGTGGAGGTCGTCTATTCAATGGATTGGGGGGTTATATTTTTTATATTCTATTATCTTTTTAATAGATATTTATGATGAAAGTTTAAAAAAATCATTAACTAATTTTTTATCTTTCAATTCATCAGAAATTATGAAGCAGGCAATAAAAATTTTTTTATTATATTCAGGATTAACTTTTTCAATTTTTATTATTTTAAATATTTTTGGTATAAGATCTTTTAATTCGCTAAATTTGGCAATGACAATAATTTCATCAGGTGGATTTCTACCTGTAAACGAACTTTCATCAATTCTACTGAATGATTTTCAGATAATTATTTTTTCATTTTTAATGCTAATTTCTTTTTTTAGTATTTTTTTTACTTACAATTTAATTTTTCTAAGAAATAAAAATTTGAATTTTTTTTATGAAGATATCCATTTGTTTTTATACTTTATTATTGTTGTAAGTATTTTTTTTGTTTTTTTTAGTTATGATACTAGTTTCACTTTTAGTTTTTTATCCTTAGTGAGCAGTATTTCAAATATAGGTATTTCACTGGAGGTCGACCAAACCAATTTAAACTTTATTTACATATTGCTTGTAATTGTCGGTGGATCTTTTTTTTCAACAAGCTCAGGTTTAAGATTTTTAAAAATATATTCTTTGACCAAATATTCTCTTAATCAAATTCTTTCATTTAGCAGACCAAAAAATGTATTTATGAATAAACTAGTTTTCTCTAAAATTAATTTTGATACAAAAGATATAAATAAATATTTTTTAACAATATTAATTTTTGTTATATCCCTATTTTCTCTTACAATTCTATTATCCTTATCCAATATTCAATTTGAATATTCTTTTAAATTAGCTGTGTTGACTTTAATGAATACAGTTAATTCATCGGCTTATGGAGTATCTGACTTTGATTTTCAAAATTTACACTTTTTAACCAAATATTTTCTTATTTTTTTTATGATAATCGGTAGAGTTGAATTATTGTCTTTGTTATTAATAGCTAAAAAATTTTTGTTTAAAAATTAATTTAGTATTATATATATCAGTAAATTTTGCGCCCTTAGCTCAGCTGGATAGAGCATCGGTTTTCTAAACCGAGGGTCGTAGGTTCGAATCCTTCAGGGCGCGCCATTACATCATTTTTCTATTGATATTGTTCAAATATTTATCCTTGACTAGAATTCTTCTAATTTAAGTTTTGCTAATTAATTATCTTGAAGAGTATTTTCTTACATGCTTAAATTAAAAATATTCAAAAGTAATTTTGAATTATTTGTTAACAAATAAAAATAACATAAAGGAAGAATAATGTTTAAATACTTAAAACAATTAACTTCTTTAGTTGCTATGGTTGCAGTGTTGTTTACTTTTACAACAGAAACTATGGCTGCTAAAAAATCTAAAACACTTAAAAACACTCAAAAAAAGGGTTTTGTAAGATGTGGAGTATCTCAAGGTCTTCCAGGATTTTCTAATGCTGACGCTGCAGGAAATTGGACTGGAGTTGACGTTGATGTATGTAGAGCTGTAGCTGCTGCAGTATTAGGTGATGCAAACAAAGTTAAGTTTACACCACTAAGTGCTAAGGAAAGATTCACTGCTTTAACTTCTAATGAGATTGATATCTTATCAAGAAACACAACTTGGACTCTTTCTAGGGATGCTGACATTGGACTTACTTTCGTAGGTGTAAACTTTTACGATGGTCAAGGTTTTATGGTTAGAAAAAATTCTGGAATATCTTCTGTGAATGATTTCAAAGCAGGTGTTTCAGCTTGTACAAACCTAGGAACAACTACTGAGCTTAACATGAGAGATTTCTTTAATTCAAAAGGAATTCAATATGAGCCAGTAACTTTTGAAAAAGCTGATGAAGTCGTAGCTGCGTATGATGCAGGTAGATGTGATACTTACACTACTGACAAATCAGGTTTAGCTGCTCAAAGAATTAAATTGAGCAACCCTGATGATCATATGGTTTTACCAGAAACTATATCTAAAGAACCTTTGGGACCTGTTGTAAGACAAGGTGACTCTGTTTGGGAGGATATCGTTAGATGGTCACTAAACACTATGATTGAGGCGGAAGAGTACGGTGTTACTTCTGCGAATGCAGATTCTATGAAAACTTCTGACAACCCAGCTGTTAAAAGATTAGTTGGTGCTGAAGGTGAATTAGGTGCTGCTTTAGGTTTAGATAACGAGTGGAGTTTAAGAATTATCAAGCAAGTTGGTAACTATGGTGAAAGTTATAAGAGAAATATAGCTGACACAGGAATTTTACCTGATAGAGGTCCAAATGAATTATGGACTAAAGGTGGAATTCTTTATGTACCACCAGCAAGATAATTTATCTAATTAAATATCTAAAAAGGGCTAGATTTTTCTAGCCCTTTTTTTTATAAGTCGTTTATTATCGTGAATATTAAAAAATTATTACCCCAATTACTTACACTTTTAGTAGTAATTCTAGTATTTGGATTTTTTTCTTATAACGCACAAATCAATATGGAAAACAGAGGGATAACCTTTGGTTATGGATTTTTATCTCAAGAGTCTTCATTTGATGTTCAATTTTCATTAATTGATTATGATGGTTCTCACTCATATTTTAGAGCCTATTTAGTAGGATTATTGAATACTATTTTAGTTTCCGTTATTGGAATTATATTTGCAACTATTATTGGAGTTGTTGTTGGAATTGCAAGATTATCAAACAACTATCTTATTAATAGAACTGCTTCAGTTTACGTAGAATTTTTTAGAAACATTCCTTTGTTGCTACAAATATTTTTTTGGTATTTTGCTGCTTTAAGAGCACTACCATTGCCCCAAGATACAGAACCTATGTTTGGTGTTTTTTTTCTCACCATAAAAGGGTTTTTTGTTCCTGCTTTTGTTTGGAACAATTTAGATGTTTTTATTTATTCAATAATTGCTGCAATAATTTCAATAATTTTTATTAGAATTTACGCAAAAAAAAAACAAGAGAACGAAGGTATTCAGACACCAGTTTTGTCAATTTCAATTGGTCTATTGTTAATTTTACCAATTTTAAGTTTTTTATTTGGTGGTGTTGATGCTTCAGTTGAAATACCTGTAATCAAACAATTGTCTCAATCTGGTTTTACATATGAAGGAGGAATAAAATTGCCGCCAGAATTAATATCTTTAGCATTAGCTTTATCATTATATACAGCAACCTTTATTGCTGAATGCGTAAGAGCAGGTGTACAAGGTGTAAGCAAAGGTCAAAAAGAAGCTGCAGCTTCAATAGGATTAACTCCAAATCAAGTTCTTAAATTAGTGGTGATGCCTCAAGCTTTAAGAATAATAATTCCTCCTACTACTAATCAGTATTTAAACTTAACTAAAAACTCGTCCCTTGCAGCTGCAATTGCCTATCCTGATTTAGTTCTTGTATTTGCTGGGACTGCTTTGATGCAAACAGGTAGAGCGATAGAAATTGTTTCTATAACAATGTTAACATATCTATCTCTAAGTATATCAATTTCAATATTCATGAATTGGTATAATAAAAAAATAGCTATTAAAGAAAAATAATGAACAAATTAAACTTTTTGCAACCAGATAAAAATAACTTTTATACTTACCTCTATACAGGAGTTATTTTAGTTGCCCTAAGTATATTTATAGTTTTTTTAAATTCTTTTTTTAATAAAGATATAGTTTCTTTTTTACCTGGTCCTATAAGTTTCTTTTTACCATTAATTTTAGGTTTTACAGGACTTCATTTAATTAGAATTGATTATTCAGGCTTAAGGTTTTTAGACTCAATTAATAAAAACATTAATACAAACAATTTTAATGCTTTTTTATCATTATTAATTGTGTTCGTAGTTATCAAATCACTCCCACCATTATTGAGTTGGTTTATTATAGATGCAAACATTGCGGGTGATTCCAAAGATGTGTGCACAGGTAGTGGTGCTTGTTGGACTTATATTAAAATTTGGTTTAATAGATTTATGTATGGAATGTATCCAAATCCAGAGCAGTGGCGTATTAACTTATCATTCATTGCTCTAGCTTTTCTGGGATGTGTTGGTTTTTTCGCTACAGAAAAATTTAAAAAATATTTGACACTTTATTATGTTGTTGTTTATCCATTAATTGCTTTTTTCTTTATTTTCTTCTTTATCTCTGGTGGTCCAATTTTTTTTGATTTTTCTTATGGAATTATCGCAGCTGTAATTTCAATTATTTTAGGTTTTTTTATTCCTTCAAAATTTAAAATGTATTATTTCATTATAGTTCCGATCACACTCTACATATTATTAAAATATGTATTTTTTTATGAAGAACTTATTGAGCTTGGTAAACTGGAAGCATTAGAGTGGGTAGAGACAGGCGCTTGGGGAGGTTTGTCTTTAACTTTTATAGTCTCATTTTTTTGTTTGATTTTCTGTTTTCCTATAGGATTATTTTTATCTCTTGGAAGAAGATCAGATTTTCCGATAATTAAATATATTTCAATAGGAATGATTGAATTTTGGAGAGGAGTTCCATTGATTACAGTATTATTTATGTCTTCAGTAATGTTTCCAATGTTTTTACCCGAGGATATGTTTATTGATAAATTAGTAAGGGTAATTATTGCAATTTCATTATTTGAAGCTGCTTATGTAGCAGAAGTTATTAGAGGTGGTTTGCAAGCGTTGCCTAGAGGTCAATATGATGCTGCCAAATCTTTAGGAATGGGTTATTGGAAAATGCATATTTTGGTGATTTTACCTCAAGCATTAAAACTTGTGATACCTGGTATTGCTAATACTTTCTTAGCGCTTGTTAAAGATACTCCTTTAATATTTGTTGTAGGACTTTTAGAAATTGTTGGAATGTTAAACCTTGCTAAAACTAACCCTGAGTGGTTAGGTTTTGCAATGGAAGGTTATGTGTTTGCATCACTACTATTTTTTATTATTTGCTATGCAATGAGTAAATATAGTTATAATTTAGAACAAAAATATAAAACAGAAAGATAATGTCAGATAAAATAATTCAAATTACAGAAATGAATAAGTGGTTTGGCGATTTCCAAGTATTAAAAAATATTAATTTAGAAGTTGAGAAGAATAAAAAAATTGTTGTGTGTGGACCTTCAGGATCAGGTAAATCGACATTAATTAGATGTATAAACAGACTTGAGGAACATCAACAAGGTTCAATTATAGTAGATGGAAATGAATTAACAGAAGATACTAAAGACATAGAAAAAATAAGAGCTGAAGTTGGAATGGTATTTCAACAATTTAATTTATTTCCTCATCTTTCTATTTTAGATAATTGCACACTAGCTCCAATTTGGGTAAAAAAAATGCCAAAAAAAGAGGCAGAAGATTTAGCTCTTCAGCACTTAGAAAAAGTACAAATTGCAGACCAAGCTAACAAATATCCAGGTCAACTTTCAGGCGGTCAACAACAACGATGTGCAATTGCAAGAGCACTATGTATGGAGCCAAAAATAATGTTATTTGACGAGCCTACATCAGCTCTAGACCCGGAAATGATTAAAGAAGTGTTGGATGCAATGGTTAATTTAGCAAAAGCAGGAATGACAATGATTGTAGTAACGCATGAGATGGGATTTGCAAAAGAGGTTGCAGATGAAGTTATTTTTATGGATGAGGGTATGATAGTTGAAAGAGCTGAAACTAAAGAGTTTTTTGCAAACCCGAAGAGTGATAGAACCAAGCTATTTTTAAGTCAAATCCTTTAAAAAATACAACTACTATAAGGCATAATATAAGATTTAAACAATCTAAATAATTCAATTTTCTATTGAAGTAATGCTTGACAGTATTTTGATTATTTCAAATTTCTTACAAAAAAAAATAAATTTTTCTATTGCAGTAACATTAATAAATAGGTTGAATGAGCTTTATAAAATTTAATTAAGAGGGGTCTTAATGGAAGATAATTTCAATAAACACTTAGGCAACAAGCTTAAGCTAAGAAGATTAGCTTTAGGTTTAACTCAGACTAAAGTAGCAAAAGCAATTAATGTAACATTTCAACAAATTCAAAAGTATGAGAAAGGGACTAACGGTGTAAGTTCGATAAGATTACTTCAACTTGCAAATTATTTAAAAGTCCCAATTAATTATTTCTTTGAAGATTTTTCAGAATATTTAGTTAACTTAGAAAAATCACAGGAAGGTCACATGAATGTTAATTATAATTTTTTAGTAAAATTATATTCAGAACTTAATGCTGATCAAAAATTAAAATTTAATAAATCTTTACAAATTTCAGGCTCAGGAATTTCAAAAGCAGTTTAATTAAAATTTAATTAAGACCCTAGTTTTAACTTAAGAGATAATTTTATTTAATTTAAATTCTGGCTCCTCGGGCAGGACTCGAACCTGCGACCAATTGATTAACAGTCAACTGCTCTACCAACTGAGCTACCGAGGAATGTAAAAAGCAAACTTACTTTTTTTTATAACTAAAACAAGAATTTTTTTGGAGGCAACGCCCGGAATCGAACCGGGATACAAGGATTTGCAATCCTCTGCGTAACCATTCCGCCACGTTGCCATCTTATTTTTAGCTAATAGCTACAGATGCCTTTTTATAATAAATTTTTTCTATTAGTCTATTAAATAACGATCCAAATTGATTATTGTTAATTTAGATTATTAAATTATAAACTTTAAAATCAATGAGTAGCGAGAAATATATACATTCTGATGTAGAAAATAGAATTTATTCTTATTGGGAAAAAAATGGTCTTTTTAAACCTAGAGAAAATTCAAAAAAATTCTCAATTGTAATTCCTCCACCAAATGTAACTGGCAGTTTGCATATGGGTCATGCTCTCAATAATTCTATTCAAGATTTATTAATTCGTTATCACAGAATGAATAATTATGAAACGTTATGGCAACCAGGTACAGACCATGCTGGTATAGCTACTCAAGCTTTAGTAGAGAAAAAATTAACTTCTGAAAAAATTGATAAAAATGAAATTGGTAGAGAAAAATTCATCGAAAAAGTTTGGGAATGGAAAGATCAATATGGCGACATAATAATAAACCAGTTAAAAAAACTAGGTTGTTCCTGTGATTGGTCTAGAAATGCTTTTACTATGGATGAAAATTTATCTAAATCGGTAATTAAGGTTTTTGTAGATCTTTATAAAAAAGGGCTGATCTATAAAGATAAAAAATTAGTCAATTGGGACACTGTTTTAAAAACAGCTATTTCAGACCTAGAAGTAGATCAAAGAGAGATGAACTCCAAAATTTATTACATTAGATACCCGATGGATGGAACAGACCAATTTATAACAATTGCAACAACAAGACCTGAAACAATGCTCGGTGATACTGCAATTGCTGTTAACCCAAATGATGAACGATTTAAATCCTTTGTTGGAAAAACAGTTACTATTCCAATTGTAGGAAGAAAGATTAAAATTATTAAAGATGACTATGCAGATCCTGAACAAGGAACAGGAGCATTAAAAATAACTCCAGCTCATGATTTTAATGACTATGAAGTTGGACAAAGAAATAATCTTGAAATTATAAATATTTTTACAGAAGCAGGAAAAATAAATGAAAACGCTCCAGAACATTACGTAGGTCTTGATAGGTCCGAAGCAAGAAAAAAAATTTTAAAAGAACTTAAAGAAAAAGAATTTTTTGTTAAAGAGGAGAATATTAAAAATAAAGTTCCATATGGAGATAGATCCAATTCAATAATCGAACCTTTCCTAACTGAACAATGGTTTGCGGATGCTAGTAAATTATCTGTTAAAGCTAAAGAAGTTGTTAATTCTAAAAAGACAAATTTCTTTCCTGAAAATTGGTCGAAAACTTATTTCCAGTGGATGAACAATATAGAGCCTTGGTGTATTTCTAGACAGCTTTGGTGGGGCCATCAAATACCTGCTTGGTATGGTCCTGATGAAAAAATTTTTGTTGCTGAAAATGAAGATGATGCAAAACAACAAGCTAAGAAACATTATGGTAAAGATGTTGAATTAAATCGTGATCCAGATGTTTTAGACACTTGGTTCTCATCTGGCTTATGGCCTTTTGCTACACTTGGTTGGCCAGATGATAATAAATATGTCGATAAATTTTATCCAACATCAGTTTTAGTTACAGGTTTTGATATTATATTTTTCTGGGTAGCTAGGATGATTATGTTTGGTACTGAATTTTTAAACAAAGAACCATTTAAAGATATTTATGTTCATGCATTGGTAAGAGATGAGAAGGGACAAAAGATGTCTAAGTCTAAAGGTAATGTAATTGATCCTTTAGATTTAATTGAGAAATATAGTGCAGATGCACTTAGATTTACTTTACTGTCAATGGCTTCACCAGGAACTGATGTTAAGCTTTCTGAGGATAGAGTAAAAGGTTATAGAAATTTTTTAAATAAATTATGGAATGCAAATAATTTTTTAATTACTAACGAATGTGATTTTAAAGATATAGATAAAGTTCCTAGTTTAAATGTAAATATTAACAAATGGATTTATTCTGAACTTGTTGAAACTAAAAATAAGATAGAAAAAAACCTTAGGGATTATAGATTTGATGAAGCTGCTAAAAATGCATATCAATTTGCATGGCATTCGTATTGTGATTGGTATTTAGAACTATCTAAAACTATACTCTTTTCAGATGATGAAAAAGCTAAAGCAGAGGTAAAAAAAGTATCATCTTTTGTATTTAAACAAATTTTAATTTTGCTACATCCTTTTATTCCTTTTGTTACTGAAGAAATTTGGCTTAAAAACAAATTTGATAATGAAGGTGGCGATTATTTGATGCTTAAAAACTGGTTATCAGGTGAAATAAATAAGGATAGTAGCACTGAACAGGTTGAAAACATCATAAATATTATTTCAGAGATTAGATCATTTAAAAATGAGCTAAATGTAAGCCCAGGCTCATTTATTGATGTATCAATAAGTAATATTAATAAAAATCAAAAAGACTTTATTAATACAAATGAAATTATTTTAAAAAAACTAGGAAGAATAAATAGTATATTGGATAAAGATTTAGATAAACCAGCTGCGACAATGGTTGTTTCTGGAGATTTGTTTAAGATTTATTTTGATAAAGATGTTGATTTAAAATTAATAAAAGAAAATTTAACAAATAAACAAAGTAGATTAGAGCAAGAGATGAATAAAATATCTCAAAGATTGGAGAATAAGAGTTTTGTAGATCGAGCTCCAAAAGAGATTGTTGAACAAGAAAAAAATAATTATAATAATTTAAAGAATGATATTGAGAAAATATCAGTAACAATAAAGGGTATATAATGGCTAAATTTAATAAAAAGAAACTTCCAAGCAGACACACATCATTAGGGGCAGATAGAGCCCCACACAGATCGTTTTATTATGCCATGGGGGAAACCGAGAAAGATGTGGCAAAACCCTTTGTTGGTGTGGTTTCTACATGGAATGAGGCAGCTCCTTGTAACATTGCTTTAATGAGACAAGCTCAATCAGTTAAAAAAGGAGTTAGAACAAATGGTGGAACTCCAAGAGAATTTTGTACAATTACTGTTACTGATGGTATTGCAATGGGTCATGAAGGAATGAAATCTTCATTGATATCTAGAGAAGTAATCGCTGACTCTGCCGAACTTACGGTTAGAGGTCATTGTTATGATGCTTTAGTTGGTATTGCTGGATGTGATAAATCTTTACCAGGTCTAATGATGTCTATGGTTAGATTAAATGTACCAAGTGTATTTATATATGGTGGATCAATTTTACCAGGCAAATATAAAGGAAAAGACGTAACAGTTGTAGATGTATTTGAGGCGGTTGGAAAACATTCAACAGGTCAAATGTCTGCTGCAGAATTAAGAAAATTAGAGCTAGTTGCTTGTCCTAGTGCAGGTGCTTGTGGAGGTCAATTTACTGCAAATACGATGGCATGTGTATCAGAAGCAATTGGATTAGCATTACCTTATTCAGCAGGAACACCAGCTCCATATGAAGAAAGAGATAAGTACGCAAAAGCTAGTGGTAAAACAGTTATGAACCTTTTGAAAAAAGGAATTAAACCAAGAGATATTGTTACAAGAAAAGCTTTAGAAAACGCTGCAACAGTTGTTGCTGCAACTGGTGGATCAACAAATGCAGGACTACATTTACCTGCTATTGCGAACGAAGCAGGAATTAAATTTGACTTAATGGATGTTGCTA
>CACKDY010000016.1:0-18100 GCA_902599105.1 uncultured Pelagibacteraceae bacterium
AAAAACCATTTTGAACTTTATTATAAAAATTCATATCAAATTGATCATATCTATTTAAGGATTTTCTTTTTTTTAGTCTTTGAAAGAGATTCTTTTTATTTACAACATTTAGAAAAGTAAATTTGACTTTAATATTTTTTAATAAAAATCTATTTATGATATTTATAATTTTTAAATCAACTCCCATACCATAATGTTGATATGCAATTGTTGAGTCTGTGAATCTGTCAATTAAAATAATTTTTTTTTTATAATTTTTTTTTATTAGACTTATATTTTCACTACGTGCTGCCAAATATAAGAGTAAATCAGTATGCGTATTAAAATTTGATTTTTTATTTAAGATTAATCTTCTTATTTTTTCGGAATTTAAACTACCACCAGGCTCTCTTATTTTTATAAATTTTATTTTTTTTTTATTTAGAAAATTTGAAACTTTATTAATATGGTGACTTTTACCACTGCCCTCTATACCTTCAAAGACAATAATTGGCTTTTTAGACATCACCCCAAATTAAATAATTAATTGATTTTATTAACCTTGTAAAAAAATTAACTTTTTTAATTTCTTTAGATGAAAGCAAATCATATTCTCCTATAAGCTCTTGATCATAAACAACTCTTAGAGTAGCTATTTTTTGGTCTTTATCTATTGGTGCTTCGACTGGACCATCATATTTAACAACAACTTTTAAAAGTTTTTTTTTCGCTTTTTTAATTGTTTTATAAATATCTTCATTTGTATATGCCTCCACACTATTTTCTTTTCCTAACCAAACATCAATTTTATGGAATGGTTTATTGGCTTTGGCTACTTCAACAAGATCATAGTTAGTAAGACCATAAGTAAGTAATTTTGTGCTTTCTTTAGATCTAGCATTTTTTGAGTTAAAACCGCTTGCAACAGCAATTAATCTTCTTCCATTTCTATTGATTGATGATGCTAAAGAATATTTTTCAACAGCTAAATAACCAGTTTTTATTCCATCTGCACCAAGATTTTTATAAAGTAATGGATTTCTATTTCCTTGAGTAATTGGATCACCTCCTGTTCTATCCCAAGTAAATTCTTTTTCAGCGAACATTTTATAAAATTCTGGATGTTCTTTAATTAAATATCTAGACATTTTTAAAATATCTCTGACGGTTGAATAATTATCTGTATCATTGATACCAGATGAATTTGAAAAATTTGTATTATCCATGCCTAATTCTTTCGCTTTAGAAGTCATTAAAATTGCAAATTCTTCCTCTGTGCCAGCTATACCTTCAGCTAATGCTATGCATGAATCATTACCAGAGGCAACAATAATACCTCTCAATAAATTTTCTACTGAAACTTCGTCACCTACCATTATAAACATGGATGAATAACCAGATGTAGATAATCTCCAAGCTCTCTCTGATATTATAAATTTTTCATCTAAACTAAGATCACCAGATTTAATTAGATCAAAGGCAATAATTGCTGTCATTATTTTTGTCATAGATGCAGGATAAATTGAAATATCAGGTTCTTTTTCATAAAGAATTTCTCCAGAATGATAATCCTGCAATATTGCAGTTCTTGCCTTTACATCAAAATTAGCTTTTGAAGTACTTACCAATGAAAAACTTAAAGTAATTACTATTAATAATATTCTAAACATCTTTTAATATTTCTATATTTTCAAAATTTAATACTTTTATTTCATTAAATGATTTTTCTAGTTTTTTTATATCATTAAATGGTCCCAATAATACCCTATATTTGGTTTTTGATAATTTCTTAATTACAGATTTTTCAATATTTGTCTTATCCTTTATTTTATTAACCATATTTTCCGCTGAGTCTCTGTAATAAAAATCCGCAATCTTTATTGAATATAAAAATTTATGTTTTTTAATTTTAATTTCTTTATCTTTTTCTTTACCTAAATTATCTATGATAATTCCATCAACAGGAGCTTTTTCAGCTACATTTTTCTCTTCATCATAAGTCTTTGCTTTTTTAGCTACAAATGTTGAGTTTTTGGAGATTAAAACAAGATCAATATAAGGTTCTTTAGGATCAAGAGATAACTCTTGAGCAATTCGTTTTGTGATTACAGAGTTATAAAAAGATGAGAATTTAACATTATTAGATATTACCTCTGCTATAATTGACTTATCGTTGATAGGATTAGTAATCCTAACAAATGAATTTTTTTTAATTTTATTATGGAAAATTAAAAGAGATCTATTGTCAATTTTTTTGGTTATTTTTTTTTCTTTTTTTAATTCATCATCATAAATTAAAGCGAATCCTGTATTGCTATACTTTTGATCACTAATATAAACTAAGGATTTATTATTTTGATCAAATTGATTACATGCAGATAAAAAAAATATAGAAAAAATTAATATGAGTTTTTTAAAGTTCATTTTTAAATTTATCTTTTAATGTACAAACAGCTAAAGCAAATCGTAATGACCTATTCCATTTTAATATTATCTCATAATTCTCAAAAACTATATAAGCTGGATTTAAAGTTTCTGCATCAGGTATAATATCTTTATCTGGAGTTATAATCGCTACTTTTAAAGAATTAAACTTATTATCTATCTGATCATTATTTTTGATATATTTTCTAAAATATTTTAATTTTTTTTTATCATGCATTTTTTTAGCAGAAATATTTAAATATTTTTTTGGTACATCATCTGATAAATCGATTCTAAAAAAGCAAGGGATTTCACTTTTCCAACCTATTTGATTTAAATAGTTTGAGGCTGAAGCATAAGCATCATTATTATTTTTTAAATCTATGTATCCGTTGCCATCATGGTCAATTGCATAATTTTTCATTGTTGATGGCATAAATTGAAAATAACCAAAGGCTCCTGCCCATGATCCATATAGTGTTTTATAATCTATTTGATTATTTTCTATCAATCTCAAAAGTATTAATAATTCATTTGTAAAAAATTCTGATCTTCTTTTATCAAAACTTAAAGTGGCTAAAGAAGATAAAATATCCATTTTACCAACATATGTTCCAAAATTAGTTTCTATTCCCATTAAAGCTAATAGTAACTCTCTATCTATACCAAATTCGTCTTCAACAGCATTAATTAATTTTGAATTTTTTTTATAAAATTTTTTTCCTGCAGCAACTTTTTTTGATGAAGTTCTTTTTGAAATATACGTTTTAGTATCCTCATAAAATTCTGGTTGATATCTATCATATTTTATAACATCTGATAAAAATCGCGTATTAGACATAACTCTATCAAAAGTTTTTTCTGAAATATAATTTTCTATAGCTATTTTTTTAAAATTTATTTTCCAATTTTCAAATTCTTTATTGGTATCAGCAAATGAATAATTAATTGAAGTTAAAATAAAGAATAAAAAAAAATTAATTAGTTTCATGTAAATCCTTCAAATATATAATTACAGCAATCCAAATAAAAATAAAACTAACTAATTTTGTTATTGAAAAAGGCTCGTTGTAATAAAAATAGCCTAACAAAAACTGAAATGTAGGAGTTATATAAAATATCATACCAGCAGGCCCCAAACCACATAGTTCAACACCTCGAACATATAAAAATAAAGGTATAACGGTCATAGGTCCTGCAAGATAAATAAAAATCATCATTGATGGATTAGATAATTGAAAATCATTATATCCTTTACTTGCTATTAAATAAAAAACTATTAGTGCGAATGGCAATATAAATAAACTTTCGATAAAAAGTCCAATATCAGTATCTACATTAATTTTTTTTCTAACAAGATTGTAAAACCCCCAACTTATAGCAACTATTAAACCAACCCAAGGCAATGATTTAATACTTACTATTATTAAAAAAAGGATTGATAGAATAACTAAAAGGACTGAAAATATTCTTTTTTTATTTAGTCTCTCTTTAAAAAAGAGATAACCAAGCATTACACTTAAAATAGGCATTATAAAATAACCAAAACTTGCATCAATAATTCTATTTGTTGCAATAGCATATATCCATACTCCCCAATTTATAAAAATCAAAAAACCTGAGATAAATAAATAAAGTAAATTTAATTTATTTTTTATAATTTTAAAAAAAACACTCCATTTAGAGAAAAAAAAGGTAGTCAGAGTTAATGTAAAGGCTGTCCATAAACATCTATGAACTACCAATTCAATGTATCCAATATAAGCAATATATTTAAAATAAATTACACCAAAAAATCCCCACCAAAAAGATCCAAAGCCAGCGAGTAATAAGCCTTTGTTAAATTCTTTATTCATAGGAAAACATGATGCTTGTAATTAATAAGTTTATTAGACTATTTTATGGTTGAATTAAATAATTATAATTATAAAACCTTGCTCACGGAGAGATGGCTGAGCGGTTGAAAGCACCGGTCTTGAAAACCGGCAAAGGGGCAACTCTTTCCTGGGTTCGAATCCCAGTCTCTCCGCCATCATTTTTGAGTATAATGAAAATTTTTATATAATAAGTTAATATTATTATTTTCAAATTCAAAATCAGTTTTAAAACCATTGTAAAAATTATATAAATTATTGTCATCAATGTTCAATAGTTTTTCTAAATCGAGAAGATCATTTTCATTTAAATTATTTATATATTTTTTTGTAAATTCACCTAAAAGATTATCCATTTCTTTTGTGCCTCTATAATTAGAACGGTAAATAATTTTTTTTTTTAATTCATCTATGTTGATCATAATAATTAGAATATATTAGCTGTTAATGAATAATAAAACAAATTATGAATATTTGTTGTCAGATTTAAGTTCTTTAAAAGGTGTGGGAACTAAAACGAAAAATTTATTAAAGAAGAAAAATATTAATAATTTATTTGATTTATTATGGAAACTTCCAAAATCTTATACAGATAGAAGTTTGTCATCAAAAATAAAGGATTTAAAAATTGGTGAAATACAAACAGTAACTATAATTCCGCAGAAATATAACTTCCCACGTATAAGGAAATTACCTAATAGAGTTTTGTGTATTGATGAGACAGGTGAAATAGATTGTGTTTTTTTTAATAGTTATGAAGGATACATAAAAAAAATACTTCCATTAGGGAAAGAAATAACTGTAAGTGGTAAAATAGGACATTTTAGAAATAAATACCAAATAACAAATCCTAAATACATATCGGAAGATTCAACATTAATTCAACAAGTTCATAATAAGTACTCTTTAACTGAGGGTGTGTCTGAAAAGATATATAATAAAATTTTAAATCAAATCATTAGCAATTTACCAGAATTTAGTGAGTGGCACTCTAAAGATGTTATGTCAAGGTTTCAAAGTATAAGTTGGAATAAATCAATCAAAGAATTACATAAACCTGAAAATATTGGAAATTATAAATCAAACTTTTATCAAAGACTTGCTTTCGATGAAATATTTTCAACATTTCTAGTAAATTCAGAAATTAGAAAAAAAATAAAAAAAGTTAAGAAAAAAAAGAAAAAAATTAATATAAACAAACAAAATTCATTAATAAAAAATTTAGATTTCTTTCTGACAAATGATCAGAAAAATTCACTAAAAGACATAAACAGAGACTTGAGTTCCTCAAACAAAATGTTTAGACTCTTACAAGGAGATGTGGGTAGTGGAAAAACTATTGTATCTCTGTTGGCTGCATTAAATACAATAAATTCTGGTTTTCAAGTTGCGCTTATGGCACCAACCGAAATTCTTGCAAGACAACATTTTAATTTAGCAAAAAAAATATTTCCTGAAAATATTAATTTAGAGTTGATTTCAGGAAAATCAGAATACAAAATTAAAAAAGAAATACTTAAAAATTTGGAAAATAACAAAATTGATTTTATTTTTGGAACGCACGCAATCTTTCAAAAAAAAGTTATATTTAAAAAATTAGGATTAATAATTATTGATGAACAGCATAAATTTGGTGTAAACCAAAGAAAAAGGTTGTCTGATAAAGGTGGAGTAGATTGCGATGTTCTTTTGATGACTGCAACACCAATACCAAGAACATTAACAATGACAATTTATGGTGATATGGATATCTCTATAATTCGTGAAAAACCAAAAAATAGAAAACCGATAAAAACCTACAGCAAATTAGAAGCTAAGATTGATGATGTATTAAAATATATAAATAAAGAAATTAAATTAGGTCACCAGATTTTTTGGGTATGCCCTTTAATTGAAGAGTCCAAAAAATTAGACCATTCATCAGCTGTAAAGAAATACGATTATTTAAAAAAAAAATTTCCCAATCAAGTTTCTTTACTTCATGGGAAAACTGATCTTGATGAAAAAAATTTAATACTTAATAATTTTTTAAAAAACAAATTTAAAATTTTAGTTTCAACAACAATAATTGAAGTTGGAATTGATTTTCCAAATGCAAATGTAATAGTGATTGAAAATGCAAATAAATTTGGACTTTCTCAACTTCATCAATTAAGAGGAAGAGTTGGTCGTGGTGACAAAGATTCTACTTGTATTCTTATGTTTAAATCAAATTTAAGTGATAATGCGAAAAAAAGGATTAAGATTTTAAAAAACTCAAATGATGGTTTTTTTATTTCTGAGGAAGATATGAAATTAAGAGGTTTTGGCGATATTTTAGGTTTTAAACAAAGTGGCATTAAAAATTTTAAATTAGCAGATCCAATTCATAATAACGATCTTTTCATTTTAGCTGAAAAGGAAATGAGAAGGATAGAAAAATCAAATGAAGATATAAGTAGATTCAAACCTTTGATAAAGTTATACGATAGAGCTGATATAATAAACGATATTGCTTAAGAATTTTTAGTTGAAGTACCTGCTGACACTATAAATTTAGAAGCTTCTTCAAAAGACATATTTAAATATATTACATCTTCAACAGGAAACATTAACAAGAAACCGCTTGTTGGATTGGGTGTTGTTGGGACAAAAACATTAATTAAATTTTTTCCCGTTTTTTGTGCCATCTCACCTTTATTTTCTTTTGTTGCAAAACCAACTGCCCAAACACCTTTTCTGGGATATTCGATTAAAACAACGCTCTTTTTACCATCATCTTTTTTAGAAAAAGTTTCAGTCATTTGAACAATTGCTGAATAAACAGTTCTTAAAAAAGGAATTCTTTTAAACAAATCATCAATAAGTTTAAGAATTCTTCTTCCAAAAAAAGAAAGTGAAAGACCTCCAACAATAGTAATAAGCAAAATTGAAATTACAATTTCAACACCTGGAATATTAAAAGGTAAATAACTGTTTGGATTAATATTTTTTGGAATTAGATTTGAAGAAATTCCTATTAAAATTTTAGTTAAATATAAAGTAAAACCTATAGGTATTAATACAACTACACCAGTAATGAAATAATTTCTAAGTGTTAAAGAAAATGATTTTTTATTAGTTTTTTTAGCCATAAAATTACCTGTAACTAGCGTAAATAACAAACAATATTGAAATAATAAATAATACTATTAATATTTTATTGTTAAGATTCATGTTAAACTAGTATTATCAAATTTTATAGTTATGAATAGAAGAAAATTCTTATCTTATATGGGTTGTGGATGTGGAAGTTTATTATTATCATCTTGTACCACTGCACCTATAACTGACAGAAAACAATTAAAAATTGTCTCTGAGGCAAAACTAAATGCACAAGCAGCTAAAATTTACGAAAAAATAAAAGAAAAAGAAAAAATGAGTGATGACAAAAACACTCTAAATGAAATTAAAGAAATTGGAAAAAGAATGGAAAATTCAATTTCTGAGTATTTTTACAGAGCAGGATTAGAAGACCCAACTATAGATTTTGAATGGGAATATATATTAATTGATAGAAAAAAAGTTAGGAATGCATGGTGTATGCCTGGAGGAAAGATAGCAGTATATACAGGTATTCTAGAAGCAACTAAAAATACCGACGGTTTAGCAGCTGTAATGGGACATGAAATAGCTCATGCTGTTGCTAAGCATTCTGTAGAAAGAGCAAGCAGAGCAACTCTTGTGAATACTAGTGCTCAATTAATTGATATTTTTAGTGGAGGAAAATTATCTCAAGTAAATAGAACCACAGGGATGAACACTATAGGTTTAATAACACAGATAGGATTATTAAATCCTTTTAATAGAAAACAGGAAAGCGAGGCTGATTATTTAGGAATGATCTTTTCATCACTATCTGGGTATGATATTCGTGAAACAGTGAAGATTTGGGAAAGAATGAAAGAGTTAAATAAAGGTAAAGAACCTCCTCAATTTATGAGTACCCATCCATCATCAAATAACAGAATAAACGATTTAAATGAAAAGATGAATGAGGTGATTTTAGATTATCCACCAATTGAAATAAGTTAATTTATGGTGAGCCCTGATGGACTCGAACCATCGACCCATTCCTTAAAAGGGAATTGCTCTACCAACTGAGCTAAGGGCCCCCAAATTATTCAAATTGAATAGTTGTTATATACAGAATTATTTTATTTTTTCAAATATCAATTTGAACTAAAAAAACTGATGATGCTACAACTTATCAATGTATTTATCATGAAATTGGTCAAAAGTGCCTTGATTAATATTTTTTCTAATTGAAGCCATTAATTCCTGATAAAAATTAATATTATGAAGGCTAAGTAACATAGATGCTAAAATTTCATTAGTATTAAATAAATGATTTAAATAATTTTTTGAATACCTATTCAAATTAAGATTGTCACATGAGGGATCTAAGGGGGTATTGTCAGTTTGATATTTATTATTTTTTACATTGATTCTTCCTTCCCAAGTAAAAGCTAAACCTGTTCTTCCAGATCTTGTTGGAAGTACACAATCAAACATATCAACACCTCTTTTTACAGCACCCAATATGTCTGATGGTGTTCCAACACCCATCAAATAATGAGGTTTTTCATTTGGTAAAAATTCTTTAATATCCTCTAATGTAGCAAACATTTCATTCTGCGTCTCACCTACAGCTAAACCACCGATGGCATATCCATCAAAACCAATTTTCATAAGCTCTGCTAACGACTTCAGTCTTAAATCTTTAAATAATCCACCCTGAACAATACCAAATAAAGCTTTATGTGGATTGTAACCAAATGCTTTTTTTGATCTTTCGGCCCAATAAAGAGAAAGATCCATAGATTTTTTAATGAGTTCATAATCATCTGTTTTTTTGGGGCACTCATCCATAATCATTACAATGTCTGAATTTAAACCAAGTTGTATCCTGATGCTTTCCTCCGGACTTAAATAAAATTTTTTACCATCAACATGAGAATTAAATATTGCTCCTTTCTCTCTATCTATTTTATTCAATTTTGATAAAGACATTACTTGAAAACCACCAGAGTCAGTTAGTATAGGTAAATCACAATTCATAAATTTATGAAGTCCACCAACTGATTTGATTCTTTCTACACCAGGACGTATCATTAAATGATAAGTATTTGATAGTATTATTTCTGAGCCAGTTTTTTTAATATCATCTATCGTACAAGCTTTTACTGTAGCCTGTGTGCCTACAGGCATAAATGCTGGAGTATGTATATTGCCTCTTTGTGTCTCTATTAGACCACACCTTGCAAATTTATCATTTTTTAAAACGTTAAAAGCAAATTTTTTTAACGACATTTAAAAAAATTATTGTGATTTAAAACTAATAATTTTATCTGGATCTGTCACAGCACCATTATTATTTTGATCACCTCTTTTAATTTTATCAACAAATTCCATTCCTTCTATCACTTTTCCAAAAACTGTATATTGTCTGTCAAGAAAAGGAGCAGGTTGAAAACAAATAAAAAATTGACTATTAGCACTGTTTGGATCTTGTGCTCTGGCCATAGATAAAGTCCCCCTGTCATGTGGAAGACTATTAAATTCTTGTTCTAAATCTGGAAAATCTGATCCACCCATACCTGCTCTTCTAAGATCAAAATCTTTGGATTCTGAATTACCAAATTTTACATCTCCTGTTTGAGCCATAAATCCATCAATAACTCTGTGAAAAACAACATTATCGTATTTGCCACTATTTGCTAGTTCCTTTATTCTCTTTACATGATTTGGTGCAATCTCTTCAAATAATTCAATTTTAACGTCACCATCTTTTAATTTTAATATCATTATATTCTCCTCAGCTATTGATTGATTTGTAATAAAAAAAAACAAAACAAGTATTTTAATAAAAATTCTACTCATATTTATCTTTTAATGATTTAATTGTACTTTTCGTAGTAAATTTTTTTATATCACCTTTTAATTTAACAATATCTTTAACAAATCTAGATGAGATGATTTGGTTTTCTACATCAGACATTAAAAAAATTGTTTCTATATTTTGGTTTAATTTTCTATTCATGCCAGCTAATTGAAATTCATATTCAAAATCTGATACAGCTCTTAATCCTCTTAAAATAATATTTGATTTAAATTTCTTGCATAAATCAGTAGTTAAAGATCCAAACGAAACAACTTTTATTTTTTTTCTATTCAATTTAAGATCATTGAACAAGGCTTTATTAACTATGTCAATTCTCTCATCAGAACTGAATAGATAGTTTTTATTGCTTTCATCAGACACTCCTACTACTATTTTATCGAATAGTTTTAGCGATTTTTTTATAACATCAATATGTCCAAAAGTGATTGGGTCAAATGTTCCTGGATAAATTGCAATTTTACTCATTAAATTAAATTATCATCAATTTTAATTGCTGAAACAACTTTTTCTTCACCTGACAACTTGATTATTCTAACACCCTGTGTATTTCTTCCTGCTGTTCTAATTTCTTTTACAGCTACCCTAATTACCCTACCTTTATTTGTAGAAATTAAAATTTCATCACCTTCAAAAACTGGAAAGGAGGAAGTAATATTTCCATTTCTTGGTGAATTTACTATCCCTATAATACCTTTACCACCTCTGTTAGTAACTCTGTAATCTGTATGAGAGGTCTTTTTACCATAACCATTTTCACTTATTGATAAAATGAATTTCTCTGTTGCTTTTAATTCAGATTTTTCATCTTTTGATTTTTTTCCATTTTTATTGATTTTTTCATTATCAATAACAGATAAAGATACTATTTGGTCATTTGCTCCTAATTCTATTCCTTTAATTCCTTTAGATGACCTTCCTTTAAAGACTCTTAGCTTCTTTGCTTCAAATCTTATACATTTTCCAAATTTTGTGCTTAGAATTACATCCAGATCATCCTTACAAATTTTAACACCTACAATTTTATCATTATTATCTAATTTCATTGCGATTTTTCCAGATGCATTAATAGATGAAAAATCTTCTAAACTATTTTTTCTTACCTTTCCTTGAGCAGTCGCAAAAATAATTTGGTAATTTTTTAAATCTGTTTCATCCTCTGGCATAGGCATAATTGAGCTAATTGCCTGATGACTTTTTAATGGCAAAATATTAAACAAAGATTTTCCTTTTGATGAAGAAGATCCCTCTGGGATTTTCCAAGCTTTTATTTTGTAAACTAAACCTTCAGTTGAAAAGAAAAGAAGTGAAGTATGAGTGTTTACAGACAAGGTTTGAACAACAGAGTCTTGATCTCTAGTCGTTATACCTGATTTTCCCTTGCCACCTCTTTTTTGTTTTTTTACTCCATCTAAAGACCCTCTTTTTATATATCCCTGTAATGTAACTGTAATTATTACTGATTGTTTTTGTATAGTTTCCTCGATGTCATAATTTAAAACTGCATCTATAATTTTAGTTCTTCTTGGTATAGCAAATTTCTCTTTAATATTTTTTAACTCCTCACTAATAACCTTCAAAAGTTCTTTTTTTGAAGAAATAATTTTTTTATATTTAGTGATTAGTTCAGCTAATTTTTTAATTTCAATTTCAATCTCATTTATTCCTAATGCAGTCAATTTTTGGAGTCTTAATTCTAAAATTGCTAAAACCTGTGGTTCAGATAAAGAATAAAAGTTTTTACTTTTTTTTCCTTCTACTAAAGAAATTAATTTTTGAGATTTATTTATTTTCCATTTAGTTCTTAGAATTGATATTTTTGCATCATCTGGTGTTTTAGATGATCGAATAATTTTTATTATTTTATCTAAATTTTCAACAGAAACCGATAATCCAATTAATATATGAGCTCGATCCTCTGCTTTTTGAAGATCAAATTTAGTTTTCTTAATAACTACATCTTCTCTAAAAGTTAAAAAATTAGATAAAAAATCTTTGAGTGTACAAGTTTGAGGTTTTCCTTCAACAATTGCCAAAGTATTAAAACCAAATGAACTCTCTATCTGAGTATTTTTATATAATTGTCTTTTTATAGTTTCAGGTTCAACACCGTTTCTTAAATCTATTGCTACTCTAATACCCTCTCTATTAGATTCGTCTCTTATATCTCTTATTCCTTCTATTTTTTTTTCTCTTACTAACTGAGCAATCCTTTCGTTTAAAACAGATTTGTTAACTTGATACGGTATTGATGTAATTACAAGTCTTTCTCGTCCGTTTTTTTGTTGTTCAATTGAGATTTCACCCCTAATTTTAAAAGAACCTCTTCCATTATTATATCCTTGTTTGATTATATCTTTGCCTATAATTACTCCACCAGTTGGAAAATCTGGACCAGGTATATGTTTCATCAATTCTCTAATTTTAATATCTTTATTATCTATTAAAGCCAAAGTACCATCTATAATTTCACCTAAATTGTGTGGCGGTATGCTTGTTGCCATACCAACTGCAATACCGCCAGCTCCATTTACTAATAAATTTGGAAATTGTGCTGGTAAAACACCAGGTTCTTGCTCAGTTTCATCATAATTGCTTTTGAAAGTAATTGTATTTTTTTCAATATCATCAATCAAATGTTGAGAAACTTTAGATAAACGGGTTTCAGTATATCTCATTGCCGCAGCAGGATCGCCATCTATAGAACCAAAATTTCCTTGACCTTGAATCAACGGTAGGCTCATAGAAAAATCTTGTACCATTCTAACTAAAGCATCATAAACAGACTGATCACCATGAGGGTGATACTTACCAATAACATCTCCAACTATTCTTGCGGATTTTCTAAATTGTTTAGACCAATCATATCCACCTTTATACATTGCATATAAAATTCTTCTATGAACAGGTTTTAATCCATCTCTGACATCTGGAAGTGCACGACTTACAATTACACTCATTGCATATGAAAGGTATGATGAGCTCATCTCATCATGCATTGAGATTAATTTTATATTTTTATCTTTAAACTCTTCAGTATTTTTCATAGAAACTAAAATGGAATTTCATCATCCATATCGGACGCTTGTGAAGAATCTTCTATGTTATTTTGTTGAGTTGTGTCATTTTGAATTCCACCAACAGAATTACCTCCACCCAACATAGTGAGTGAAGAATTATATCCTTGTATAACTATTTCTGTTGAGTATTTATCTTGTCCTGATTGCTCATCTTTCCATTTTCTTGTAGTAAGTTGTCCTTCAACATAAACTTGAGCACCTTTCTTTAAATATTGTTGAACAACATTCACTAAACCCTCGTTAAATACAACCACACGGTGCCATTCAGTTTTTTCTTTTTTCTCACCTGTATTTTTATCTTTCCAGGACTGACTTGTTGCAAGGCTTAATCTGGCTACACTTTTACCATTTACCATTTGTTTAATTTCAGGATCTGCGCCCAAACGACCAATTAATAATACTTTATTTAAACTTCCAGCCATAATATTTAATATTTGTTAAATTAGTTAATTAGAATTATACCACAATTCTTCTGAATATTAATTTTATTAACTCAAAGCAACTAAAATTATGATGAAAAAGATAGTTATTAAGGGTGCTAAAGAACATAATTTGAAGAATGTTACTGTAGAAATTCCAAAAGACAAATTTGTGGTCATAACGGGTCTATCAGGGTCAGGAAAATCATCTTTAGCTTTCGATACTATTTATGCAGAAGGTCAGAGAAGATATGTAGAGAGTTTATCTGCCTATGCACGTCAATTTTTAGATAAAATGAAAAAGCCAAATGTAGATTTAATTGAGGGATTAAGTCCAGCTATAGCTATAGAACAAAAAAATACATCAAAAAACCCAAGATCTACTGTTGCAACTGTAACTGAAATTTATGATTACATGAGAGTATTATACGCTAGAGCGGGTATACCCTACTCTCCATTTACAGGTAAACCAATAACCTCTCAAACAATTACACAAATAGTAGATTTAATTAAAAAATTACCAAAAAAATTAACAATATATATTTATGCTCCAGTTGTAAGAGGTCGTAAGGGTGAATATAAAAAAGATATTTTAAGCTACAAAAGAAGAGGATTTAGAAAAATTAAAGTTAATAATGTTTTATATGACATAGAAAAATCACCTAATCTAGATAAAAAATTTAAGCATGATATTTCAATCTTAGTTGATAGAATAGTTTTAAATTCAAAACTTGGAAACAGATTAGCTGAAAGTATTGAAACAGCTGTAAATTTAGCTAACGGCTTAGTTTTTGTTGAATATGAGGATGAAACACTTCCTCAAAAATTTAGAAAAATTGAAAAATTAATTTACTCTACCAAATTTGCATGCCCTGAGAGTGGTTTTACAATTGAGGAAATTGAGCCAAGACTTTTTTCATTTAACAGTCCCTATGGTGCATGTGAAGAGTGTGAAGGAATTGGAATGAAATTAAATGTTGACCCTAATTTAGTTGTTCCTGATGAAAGAAAAAGTTTAGCGGATGGTGCAATTGAACCTTGGTCAAAATCAACTACACTATATTATGCTCAAACTTTAGCATCCTTAGCTAAACATTATGGTTTTTCTTTAGATGAGAAATGGAAAAAATTACCGAAAAAAATCAAAGATATAATTCTTTATGGTTCTGATGATGATGAAATTAAATTTAATTATGATGATGGATATGAGAAATATTCTTACAAAAAAACTTTTGAAGGTGTAATTAATAATCTTGAAAGAAGATTTTTAGAATCTGATAGTGAGTGGAAAAGAGAAGCTATTGCTGAATATCAATCGGATACAGCGTGTGAAGCATGCAATGGTGACAGATTAAAAGAAGAGGCTTTATGTGTAAAAATCAATGATCTAAATATTAGTGAAGTAACAAAAAAATCTATTTTAGACGCAGCTGAATGGTTTAAAAATTTAGAAAATAATCTTGATAAAAGGCAATTTAAAATTGCTGAGCATGTTTTAAAAGAAATTAATGAAAGATTAAATTTCCTTCTAAATGTTGGATTAGACTATTTAACACTATCAAGAGAATCTGGAACATTATCAGGCGGAGAAGCACAAAGAATAAGATTAGCTTCACAAATTGGTTCTGGTTTAACAGGTGTATTATATGTTTTGGATGAACCATCAATTGGATTACATCAAAAAGATAATGTTAAACTTATTAACGCATTAAAAAGATTACGAGATCTTGGTAATACAGTCATTGTAGTAGAACATGACACCGAAACAATGGAAAATGCAGATCATATTATTGATCTAGGTCCTGAAGCTGGAAGCAAGGGTGGTCAAATTACGGCCCAGGGTACATATGGAGAAATTAAAAAAGATAAAAATAGTATTACTGGTCAATATCTTGCTAACAAAAAAAAAATCGAAATTCCAAAAATAAGACGTTTAGCTAAAAACGGAAGATTTGTTGAAATCAATGGTGCGAGTGGAAATAATTTAAATGATGTTAATCTTAGAATTCCAACTGGAACCTTTACCTGTGTTACTGGTGTTTCTGGAAGTGGTAAATCTACTCTAATATTGCAAACTCTATTTCATGCCTTAAATTTAACTTTAAACAATAAAGCAAAAAAAGCGCCTAAATCATTTAAAGGTTATAAGGGTGTAGAATTAATTGATAAAATAATTGATATAGACCAATCTCCTATTGGGAGGACACCTAGATCTAATCCAGCTACATATACAGGAGCTTTTGGGCCGATCAGAGATTGGTTTACAAGCCTCCCGGAATCAAAAACAAGAGGATATAAACCAGGAAGATTTTCTTTCAATGTTAAGGGAGGTAGATGTGAAGCATGTGAGGGTGATGGAGTGATTACATATGAAATGCATTTTTTACCTGATGTTTATATACAATGTGATGAATGTAAAGGAACGAGGTATAATAGAGAAACATTGGAAATCAAATTTAAAGGTAAAAGTATTGCAGATGTTTTGGATATGTCAGTTGATGAAGGGTGTGAATATTTTGAAAATATATCCAATATAAAAACAAAATTATTAACTCTCAAAAAAGTTGGATTGGGCTATATAAAAATTGGTCAGCAAGCAACAACATTATCAGGAGGTGAAGCACAACGAATTAAGCTTGCCAAAGAGTTGTCAAAGAGATCGACTGGAAGGACTATGTATATATTAGATGAACCAACTACAGGTTTACATCAACATGACATTAAAAAACTTTTAGAAATACTGCATACATTTGTAAAACTTGGAAATACAGTTGTTGTTATTGAGCATAATCTAGATGTTATTAAAACAGCTGACTATATTGTGGATATGGGTCCTGAAGGAGGTGTAAAGGGTGGTAATATTGTCGCCGAAGGAAAACCTGAAGAAGTATGCAAAGTAAAAGAGAGTTATACTGGTAAATTTTTGAAACCTCTTTTAGTTTAGATTTAAGAACTTAAAAATATTTAAAAATTAGTGTATATTATTAAGAATCATGAGTAATTTATTATCTTCGTTGTCAAAAACAATTCATACATCCCTTGCTCTAGCAATAGTATTGTTTTTGGGTTTGTTTTATTTAAATGATGGAATAGCTTTTGATACACTATTCTGGAGCTGGTTGTTTAGATACATACATGTGATTGTTGCAATTATGTGGATTGGTTTGTTATGGTATTTCAACTTTGTTCAAATTCCAAATATGGGAAAAATTCCAGATGAACAAAAACCAGCTATTGGTAAAGTAATAGCACCTGCTGCATTATTTTACTTTAGATGGGCTGCTGCATTAACTGTTCTTTCAGGTTTGATACTAGCTCTTCTTAATGGATATCTACATGATGCAATGACTTTAAGTATTGGTTCAGGTGTACCAAAACATACTGCAATAGGTATAGGAATGTGGCTAGGAATTATAATGGCTTTTAATGTATGGTTTGTGATTTGGCCAAATCAGAAAAGAGCGTTAGGAATTGTTGAAAGTGATCCTGATACAAAGGCAAAGTCAGCAAAAACAGCGATGTTATTTTCAAGAACAAATACTTTATTATCATTACCAATGTTACTTACAATGGTAATAGCTCAAAACTTATATTAAAAATTAATACTGTAGTTCTTTAATATCTTTAAATTGATTTAAACTTTCTGGATTAGCTAAAGCTTCTTTGTTTTTTATTGTATTTCCTTCAATTATATTTTTAACAGCTAGTTCAACAATTTTACCACTTTTAGTTCTTGGTATATCATTTACTTGAATTATTTTTCTCGGTACATGTCTAGGTGATGCATTTATTCTAATTTGTAATTTCAATTTTTTTAATAAATTATCGTCAAGTTGATACTTTGGATTTAAAATTACAAATAAAATTATACGTACATCATTGTCCCAAGATTGACCAACAACCAAAGACTCTCTAATTTCTTTAAGCCGTTCTATTTCAGAATAAATTTCGGCAGTCCCAAGCCTAACACCACCAGGATTTAAAGTTGTATCTGATCTTCCTGAAATTATAAATCCATTATTTTTTGTAATTTGTGCGTAGTCACCGTGATGCCATATATTTCTATATTTATCAAAATAAGCTTTTTTAAATTTAGTATCTTTATGATCATTCCAAAATTTTAAAGGCATTGATGGAAAAGGATTAACACAAACCAATTCACCTTTCTGATCTAAAACAGATTTTCCCTTTTCATTAAATACTCTAACATCCATACCTAAACCTTTGCTTTGTATTTCTCCTGCATGTACAGATTGATACAAATTGCCTAAAACAAAACAAGAAACTATATCAGTTCCTCCAGAAATAGATGCTAAATGAACATTTTTTTTAATATTTTTATATACAAATTTAAAACAATCTGATGATAAAGGAGATCCTGTAGAGCAAATAGTTCTAAGTTTT
>CACKDY010000017.1:0-14918 GCA_902599105.1 uncultured Pelagibacteraceae bacterium
CCGTGAAACCATATCAAATTTCCTGATTTTCTTTTTTTAGAAAAAATTGTAAATTTTTCTAGAAACCTAGTTTTATGCTCTTTTTTTTTTAATATTCTGAAAAAAATTATTAATGGTGATATTAAAAAAATAAAAAAAAATAATATTTGATAGATTAAAAACATATTTATTTTTGAATTTGTTTTTCATAAAAATTTCTGTATGCGTTTGATTTATTTAGAAGTTCTTCATGTTTACCAGAGTCTAAGATTTCTCCTTTTTGCATTACATAAATATTGTCAGAATTTAAAATTGTAGAGAGTCTATGAGCTATTACTATTGTTGTTTTATTATAAATTAATTCTTCAATAGCATGCTGTATTTTTTCTTCTGTATTAGAGTCCAATGAAGAAGTTGCCTCATCTAAAAGAATTATCCTACTTTGTTTTAAAAATGCTCTCGCAATTGACAATCTTTGTTTTTCTCCACCAGATAATTTAACTCCATTTTCTCCAATTTTGGTTTCATAACCATTTTCAAGATTGTTAATAAATTCCTCGCTCATTGATAATTTTGCTGCTTTAAAAATTTCCTTTTCAGATGCATCTGGTTGGGCATACTTTATATTATTAAAAACAGTGTCATCAAATAGTGTTGTATTTTGGTCAACTATCGAGATTTGTTTTCTAATTGATGAAAGATTAAATTTTGATAGATCTTGATTGTCAATTTTTATTGATCCACTAGTAGGATTATAGATTCTTGGTATCATATTTAATAAGGTAGATTTTCCAGAACCACTATGACCTACTAAAGCAGTCATTTTTCCACCATTTATTTTGATATATACATTTTTTAACACTTGATTATCAGGATTGGAATAGTATTGAAAATTTATATTTTCAAATGTAATAGTTCCATCAGTAAGTTTAATTTCCTCACTGCTTTCATTTTTTTCGATTTCATTTTTAATGTCTATTATTGGTAAAATTCTTTTTGCAGCAGACAAACCTTGGCTAATTGCAATGTTCACCTTCGTGAGTGATTTAACAGGCTGATATGCAAGCATCATTGCCGCGAGAAAAGAAAAAAAGTTATTTATATTTAATTCTCCACTTATTATTAAATGACCAGAATAAAAAATTAATAATGCTATCATAAATCCAGTCAAAACTTCCATAATAGGTGTAGACCTTAGGTATACAGATCTAATTTTAATGGATTTATCTTTTAAAGCATTTACATAATCTTCAGATCTAATATTTTCATAATTTTCTCTTTGGAAAATTTTAATAATTTTGTGATTTTTAAATAAATCAACAAAGTATCTATTAAGATGTCCAGATTTTTCTTGAGCTTCTGTTGCAACTTTTCCCATTCTCTTACCAAGTTTTCTAGCAATAATAGTAGCTAATGGGATCATAATTATTGCAATTAAAGATAATTTCCAATTTTGAAAAAACATCACAGTTAAAAGTCCAATTAGAGTAAGACCATCTTTAAAAATACTTAAAAAAGCTTCTGCAAGCATTCTGGTAATTTGATCTACATCAAAACTTAAATTAGAAATATATTTTCCTGTGTGCTTACTTTCTATAATTTGAGTATCTGCATTAATAAATGACTTAAGCATATTAATTTGAAGCATTTTTTTTACTTCCTCAGAAATTTGAATCATTAAAATTTTAGCTAAATAAAGTGATATACCCTTTGTAGAAAATGCAACAATTATTGCCAGGGGAATTATATATATTAAAGCTTTATCTTTATTTAAAAAAATATTTTCTATTGCTGGATCCAATAACCAGGCTGTAGCAGAAGTACTACCAGCAACTAAAATAGAAAAAAAAGCAGCCAGTAATATTTTAAAAATATATTTTTTTATGTATTCATCATACATTCTTTTTACTATTTGCTTTGTGCTCATTTTATATTAACTTTCCAATTAAAATATTTATCAAAACTAAAAATCCAAAAAAATTGTTACTTTTGAACTTTAATAAACAATCATTAGGCAATGATGGATTTAGTTTTTTAATTTGAAAAGCAAATAAATGATAAATTGGTAATAACATAAATAAAAAATAAATATTTTTAAAATTCATTAATACCCCAATTAAAATTAGTGAAACTAAAAAAAGAGAGTACGAAATAAACAAAAATTTTTTTGGATCACTTTTATATTTAATTGAAGTTGATTTTACTCCTATAATTTCATCATCCTTAATATCTTGAAATCCATAAATAGTGTCGTATCCAAGTGTCCAAAATATGGCTCCGAGATAGAATATAATTGGAATAATGGAAATTTCATTTGCAATAGAAATCCAAGCTAAAACTAAACCATAATTGAAAGTTATTCCTAAAAATAATTGAGGCCAATAAGTAATTCTTTTCATCAAAGGATAAGAAAAAGCTAATGGCATAGAAATTAGCGCCATAATCACAGTGTAATAATTAAAATTAATTAAAACTAAAAATGCTAGAATGCATAAGACGCAAGTATAGAATATGCCGAGTTTTACAGACACTTTTCCTGATGCTATAGGTCTATTTTTTGTTCTCTCAACTTTTTTATCAAAGTTTCTATCCACAATATCATTGACAATACATCCTGCAGATCTCATTAAAATTGAACCAGTTAAAAAAAGCAAACCAAAAAAAAAATAATCATTTAAAGAAGAACTAAAATCATAAACTAACGTTAGTCCCCAAATGCAGGGCCAAAATAACAGCATAAAACCAATTGGTTTTTTTAGCCTGGTTAAATCTATAAAAAGTTTTAGTTGGTTCATAATTTACTTGTAAATAACAAAGCCTAGATTCATAATCAAATTGATTCGTATGAATATAGATTACACAGTCACAGCATTAATGTTTCCAGCAATTCCTTTGATGATGGCTGTTTATAGTAATAGATTTCATTCGTTGAGTATATTAATTAGACAGCTTCATGACGAACATGTTTATGAAAAACATATTCCACCAGAATGGAAAAAACAGTTTATCAATCTTAGTGGCAGAATAACTCTTTTAAGATGGACAATACTTTTTGCCTCATTTGGATTTCTTTTTAATATGTTGACTGTATTTGCACTCTATTTTGATGAGGTTTTTTTGGCCCGTGTAATTTTTGGTTCATGTTGCTTATCAATGATTATTTCAATAATATTTTTTATCAGAGAGATACAAATATCAACTAACGCACTTAAGTTACATATGTCAGATATGGATGTTGATGTTAATTAGGGACTATTACTGCAGGGCCTAAAATTTTTCTTCCTTCAAGATCTTTATGAGCTTGAATAACTTCTTCTAACTTATACTTCTTAAAAATTTTAATTTTAACTTTTCCAGAGCTTATTTTTTCAAATAATGTTTTTGAAGCTTCGTTTAATTCTTCTTTTGTTGAAAGATATTGTTGCATAGATGGTCTTACAAGATAAAGTCCTTTTGGTTGAATAACTTTTGGAACATTAATATCAGATAATGGTCCAGATGCATTTCCAAACGAAACCATCGTTCCTCTTATTGCCAAACATTCGATCGAACCATCTAATGTATCTTTCCCTACACCATCATATACAACTGGAACACCCTTGCCATTTGTAATTTCTAAAACTTTTTTAGCAAAGTCCTCTTTATTATAATTAATGACATGATCGTAACCATTTTCTTTTGCTATGTTTATCTTTTCATCTGATCCAACTGTACCTATTACAGTACAACCTAAACTTCTTGCCCATTGTCCAAAAATTTGTCCTACACCACCAGCAGCTGCATGAAACAATAATGTTTCTCCTGATTTAACTGGATAAGTTTTATGCAAAAGATAAAAAGTTGTTAATCCTTTTGTCATTAATGTTGCAGCTATTTCAAGATCGATACCGTCTGGTACTTTCACTAAATTCTTAGTTGGATAGTTTCTATGTGAACTATATGAACCTAAAGGGATACCTGCATAAGAAACTTTATCACCTACTTTGAAGTCTTTTATATTTTCTCCAACTTCAATAATAACTCCAGCACCTTCTAAACCTATGCCAATTGGTAGTTTTAAAGGGTACAAACCTGATCTATGGTAAGTATCAATATAGTTAAGACCAATTGCTTTTTGTTCAATGGTTACTTGATCAGGACCCGGTTTATCTAAAGAAATATCTTTAACTTCTAAAACCTCAGGCCCACCAGTTTTATTAATTTCTACAGCTTTCATAATTTATTTTACAAATGTACCATTATGATAATCCTGAACTGCTTGCAAGATTTCTGCTTTAGTATTCATAACAAATGGTCCACCTCTAGCTATTTTCTCATTAATTGGTTTACCCGAAATCACTAAAAACTTACTATTTGATTTAGCCTTAACCCTTAAATTTTCCCCATTAGTTAGCAATATTAAAGTGCTGTCTATCACTTGATCATGTTTATTTTTTCCAATTTCAATTTCACCACTAATTAAATAAATAAAAGTATTGTGGGTAGATGGTAATTTAAAATTAAATTCTTTACCTTTGTTGAGTTCAACATCAAAATAAATCGGTTCAACGTTATGACCTTTTACTGGTCCTTCAACATACTCGAATTTACCGGCAATAACTTTTACTTGTTTATCATCATCTTTATGAACACTCATTTTATCAGCATCAATATAAAGATATTCAGGCTTACTCATTTTTAATTTAGCAGGCATGTTAATCCATAATTGAAAACCATGAAGTTTTCCTTCTTTCATAGCAGGCATTTCTGAATGAATGATCCCACTTCCTGTTTTCATCCATTGAACATCTCCCGCAGTCATTCTTCCTTCACCACCTGTACTATCTTTATGCTCAAAATCTCCAGCTAACATATAAGTCACTGTTTCAATTCCTCTATGAGGGTGGGGTGGAAAACCAGCAATATAATCCTCGCTATTTTCTGATCCAAATTCATCTAGCATTAAAAAAGGATCAAAGTAATTTGGCTCTACACCGATACTTCTTTTTAATTTAACTCCAGCACCATCAGAAGCTGGAATTGGGTCTATAATTTTACTTACTTCAATATTTTTCATATTTAGTACATAAGAATTTTTTATATTATATCAAGTAACTTACTAAGGTCTTTGATTTGATGTTTTGGTTCATAATCTAGATTGTCAAAAGTATTATTATTTCTATTAACCCAAATAGAATTGTAACCATAATTTCCACCACCAGATACATCCCAAGTATTCGCACTTAAAAAAGCAACTTCATTTTTTTGAATTTGATATCTCTTGATTGGAATATCGTAAACTTTAGAGTCTGGTTTATAAACTCCAATCTCCTCAATTGAAAAAATATCATCAAATATATTTTCTAAATTATTGCTATTAACTAATTCGTTAAGAAGAGAAGGAGTACCATTTGAAAGAATAGCAAGTTTACAATTTCCTTTTTTTATTGATTTTAAAACTTCAGGAACTTCTTTAAATGGTGAAAGAATTTTATAAAGATCTAATAACTCATTTTTCATTGAAGAGTCTATCTCATAAGCTTTCATAGATTTATCTAAACTATCTTCTGTCACTTGCCAAAAATCCTTATGACGTTTCATTAAACTTCTCAGCCAAGTATACTCTAATTGTGTTGTTCTCCAATAATTGGCGAAACCTTCCCACTTATTACCTATTTTATCTTTACATTTTTCAGCAGCTGAATTGACATCAAATAAAGTGCCGTAAGCATCAAAAATTATTGCTTTAATATTTTTCATAAACTAACTTATCAATATGAGTAACATTAGATTATTTTATTCAAAAAGTTTATCGCTTAATTTGACTGACAAACTTGATAAATCTCAATCACATTATGTTTATAAAGTAATGAGAATTAAAGAAAATGAAGTTTTTTCTTTATTTAATAATAGTGGAGAATGGGAAGCTAAAATTTTAAATATAACCAAAAGCATAGTTGAGTTTAATGTTACCAAGCAATTAAGACATAAAGAAAATACCAAAGATCTTTGGCTGGCTTTCTCTCCAATAAAATCAAATTATTTTAATTTTATGATTCAAAAAGCAACGGAGCTTGGAGTAACTAAGTTTTTACCAATTATCTTTGAAAGAACTATTGTTAGAAAAATAAATAAAGAGAGATTGGAAAAAGTAGTTATAGAAGCTGCTGAACAATCAAATAGAATAACAGTTCCATCAATTGAGGATCCTCAAAAATTAAAAAGCTTTCTAAATAATGATATGGATTTAATCTTTACTGATCTCAATAATACTAATACAAAAATTGACATTAAAAAGTTAACTACAAAGCCTACTTGTGTAATCATAGGACCAGAAGGAGATTTTTCTGAGCAGGAAAGGAAGGAGATTCTTAGATTTAACTACGTTCAACCAATTAAAATCAATGAAAACATACTAAGATCTGAAACAGCTGTAATTTCAGCCTTATCGATAATAAATTACGCTATTAATTGATATTTTGTCGCTAAAAGTAAAAGTGTATTTTTTTTAAAGACACTCTATATAGGTAAAAAAAATGAAAAAATTTTTATATATATTTCTATCATTCTTTATAACTTCAAGCGCATTCGCTAATCAACCAGTCGATTGGCAACTAGGCTTTCAAAAGGCTGCTTCCGAGACTATGAGAGATATAGTTAATTTCCATGATAAATTGTTGCTACCAATTATAATAGCAATCAGTGTTTTTGTTCTATTTTTGATGGTTTATGCTTGTATAAGATTTAGAGCTTCAGCAAATCCAGTTCCATCAAAAAGAACTCATAATGTTGCTGTTGAAGTTTTGTGGACTTTAATTCCATGTTTAATTCTAATCGTGATGGCGGTTCCATCTTTTAAAATTTTATATAAACAAGATGCAATTCCTAAGGCGGATATAACTGTTAAAGCTATAGGATATCAATGGTACTGGGGATACGAGTATCCAGACGAAAATATTTTCTTCGACTCTTACATGATTGAAACTAAAGACTTAAAAAAAAATGAGCCAAGACTTTTAGCTGTAGATAATGAGCTAGTTGTACCAGTAAATAAAGTTGTTAAAGTAATGATCACTGCTAATGATGTTCTACACGCTTGGGCACTTCCTTCATTTGGAGTAAAACGAGACGCTGTGCCTGGAAGAATAAATGAAACTTGGTTTAAAGCAGAAAAAGTTGGAACTTATTATGGACAATGTTCTGAACTGTGTGGAATTAAACACGCGTTTATGCCAATTGAAGTTAGAGTTGTTACTGAGGAAGAATATCAAGAGTGGTTGTTAGACGCTAAAGTCAAATTTGCAAAAGAAATTAATGAAGAAGATCAATTTAAAAAACTAGCGAGTAAATAATATGTATACACAAACAGCATCACACGACGATCATCATACACCAACTGGTTGGAAACGTTGGGCTTATTCAACCAACCATAAAGATATTGGAACTATGTATTTAATATTTGCAATTATTGCAGGTGTGATTGGTACAGCATTCTCAGTTTTAATGAGAATGGAATTGATGCATCCAGGTGATGGAATTTTAGGTGGAAACTATCATTTATATAACGTCTTAGTTACTGGTCATGGTTTAATAATGATTTTCTTTATGGTTATGCCAGCAATGATAGGTGGCTTTGGTAACTGGTTTGTTCCAATAATGATTGGAGCACCTGATATGGCTTTTCCTAGAATGAATAATATTTCATTCTGGTTACTGCCTACATCTTTCATATTATTAATAATGTCAATTTTCATGGATGGCCCTCCAGGTCAAACAGGAGTAGGAGGAGGATGGACAATATATCCTCCATTATCATCTACAGCAGGTCAACCAGGTCCAGCAATGGATTTTGCAATTTTAAGTTTACACTTAGCTGGAGCTTCTTCAATTTTAGGTGCAGTAAACTTTATTACTACAATTTTAAACATGAGAACACCTGGCATGACATTGCACAAAATGCCATTATTTGCATGGTCAATATTAGTAACTGCTTTCTTATTATTGTTATCATTACCAGTTTTAGCAGGAGCAATTACGATGCTTCTTACAGATAGGAACTTTGGAACAGCTTTCTTTGATGCACAAACTGGAGGAGATCCAGTTCTATTCCAACATTTATTTTGGTTCTTTGGTCACCCGGAAGTTTATATTTTAATTTTACCAGGTTTTGGAATGATCAGTCATATTGTTTCAACATTTTCTAGAAAACCAGTTTTTGGATACTTAGGGATGGCTTATGCAATGGTCGCAATTGGAATAGTTGGTTTCGTTGTTTGGGCTCACCACATGTATACAGTTGGTTTAAGCACAGATACTAAAGCATACTTTTTAGCTGCAACGATGATCATTGCAGTTCCAACCGGTATAAAAATATTTTCATGGATAGCAACTATGTGGGGTGGTTCTATTTCATTTAAAACTCCAATGGTTTGGGCTTTAGGATTTATATTTTTATTTACTGTTGGTGGAGTGACAGGAGTAGTCCTCGCGAACGCTGGAGTGGATACTGCAATGCATGATACTTACTACGTTGTTGCTCATTTTCATTACGTACTGTCTTTAGGAGCTGTGTTTGCAATTTTTGCAGGATTTTACTATTGGTTTGGAAAAATGACTGGTTATGAGTATTCAGAATGGATGGGTCAATTACACTTCTGGTTAACTTTTATCGGAGTGAACTTGGTTTTCTTCCCACAACACTTTTTAGGCCTTGCGGGAATGCCAAGAAGATATGCTGACTATCCAGATGCTTTTGCAGGATGGAATTATATTTCTTCAATTGGTTCTTATATTTCTGTAATTGGATTGGTGGTATTTTTTATAAACCTTGCTTATGCGTTTTATAAGAAAAAGGCTGCAGCACAAAACCCATGGGGAGAAGGTGCAACAACTTTAGAATGGACTGTACCATCTCCACCTAATTTTCATACTTTTGAAGAATTACCAAAGTTTGAAGATGAAGAGGGTGTTGAAAAATCTACTAGCTAAATATAGCAAACAAGATTTTTTAACTTTAAATTAATGATTAAGTCTAAATTAAAAAATAGAAACTTATCTCAAGAAGACGCCTTTAATTTATCTGAATTATTTAAATTAATGAAACCAAGAGTAATGTCTTTGGTTATCTTTACATGTGCAGTTGGATTGTTAATGGCTCCAAATATAATTCCAACAAAAGATGCAATCGTTGGAATAATTTTAGTTTCAATTGGAGCAGGAGCAGCTGGGGCTTTAAATATGTGGTACGAGTCAGATCTAGATGCACTTATGACAAGAACTTGTTTGAGACCAATTCCGACAGGCAAGGTAAATAGAAATCAAGCACTTGTATTTGGAATTTCTCTTTCGATTTTTTCTGTAATTGCTCTTGATTATTATTCAAACAGAATATCAGCTAGTTTATTACTTTTTACTATTTTGTTTTATGTATTTGTTTATACAATTTGGTTAAAAAGAAAAACTCCGCAGAATATAGTAATCGGAGGAGCTGCAGGAGCACTGCCTCCAGTTATTGGCTGGACTATAGCTACTAATTCTTTGACTTTTGAACCAATTACTTTCTTCTTAATTATATTTTTTTGGACTCCCTCACACTTTTGGGCTTTAAGTTTGTATAAATCTGATGATTATAAAAAAGCTAAAATTCCAATGCTTCCACTAACAAACGGTGTTGAGAGTACAAAATTAAATATATTTGTCTATTCTTTAACAATGTTACCAGTAATTGTTTTACCTTATGCAATTGGCTTTGTAGGTATAACTTTTTTAATCCCATCTTTAATTTTGACAATTTATTATAATTATTTATGTTTCGACCTTTATAAATTTAAAAAAAACAAATTTGATGCAAAAAAAGCAAAATCTATTTTTGGATATTCAATTTTGTATTTATTTTTAATTTTTGTTCTTTTTTTAATTGATAAAATTTTATGATTACACCTGACAAAAAAACAAAGAAAAAAAATATTATAACTGCAATAGCAATTTTAGCGTTTATGGTATTTTTATTTGTTTTTACTTTATACAATGTAGGAGTATTTGATAGGCAGATATGATTAAAGGCAAAACATTAACTCCTTTACTTTTAGCTGGGATTTTTGTCCTTATGTTGGGACTGTCTTTTGCAGCAGTACCTTTGTATGATCTATTCTGTAGAGTTACAGGCTTCGGAGGAACAACTCAGGTATCTAAAGAAGCTCCTAAAATAGTATTAGATAAGGTTGTTAGCGTGAGGTTTGATACAAATGTAAACAATCTTGAATGGAATTTTAAAGCAAAATCAAACGTGATTGATGTGAAAGTTGGCCAGGTCAACAGAATAGAATTTGAAGTTGAGAATATTGGAGATGAGACGACTTATGGTGTAGCAAGTTTCAATGTTTCACCGGCAAGTTTTGGTAAATATTATAGTAAATTAGGATGTTTTTGCTTTGAAAAACAAGAGTTGAAGGCTGGAGAGAAAGCAACTTACGTAATGACTTTTTATTTAGATCCTGACCTTGTGAACGATCCAACAACAAAAAATCTACAAGATGTAACTATGTCGTACACTTTTTTCTCGACAGATTACTATAAACAATCATAATCACGAAAAATGTCAGCAGAGAAAAAACACGATTACCACTTAGTTGATCCAAGCCCTTGGCCAATCTATACATCTTTTGCATGCTTAGTATTAGCCATAGGTGCAATTTTTTATATGCATAACGGTATTTCTTGGGGGATGTATCTTGGTTTGGCTTTATTAATCTATGGTGCTTACATGTGGTTTAGAGATGTTGTAATCGAAGCCGAACACCAAGGCCATCACACTCCTGTTGTTCAAATTCATCATAGATATGGAATGACTTTATTTATAGCTTCAGAGGTAATGTTCTTTGTTGCATGGTTCTGGGCTTACTTTGATATAAGTTTATTTCCAAATGAATTTGTTGGAAATGTATGGCCACCAAAAGATATTGAAACATTTGATCCGTGGGACATTCCTTTGATAAATACTTTAGTTTTATTATTATCAGGAACAACTGTCACTTGGGCCCATCACTCTTTATTAGAGGATGATAGAAAAGGATTTATCCAAGGTTTAACTTTAACTGTAATACTAGGTTTCTTTTTTACGTTATTACAAGCATATGAATACCATCATGCTACTTTTACCTATTCAGGTCATATTTATGGAGCAGTCTTTTATATGGCAACAGGTTTTCATGGTTTTCACGTGATTATTGGAACAATATTTTTGGCAGTATGTTTGTGGAGAGGAAGACTCGGTCATTTCACAAAAGATCATCATTTTGGATTTGAAGCAGCTGCTTGGTATTGGCATTTTGTTGATGTAGTATGGCTGTTCTTATTTGCCGCAATATATATTTGGGGAAGTTAATATTTATCCTTGAAGAATAAATTCCTATTTTCAGTATTTGTTTATTTTATTATTTTAACTCTTCTCTCACTAGGTTTTTGGCAAATTTATAGATTAAATTGGAAGTTAGATTTAATTGATCAAATAGAAAATTCTTTAAAAAATAACCCTGTAGAACTATCCAATATTGAAAAAATAAACTATCTTAGAATAAAGGCAAGTGGAGAAATTGATTTTGATAAACAAATTTATTTATATAATTTAAATGAACAGGGCAAACCTGGATTTGAAGTTGTTAATCCAATAAAAATCGGTGATGAAAATTATTTAATTAATAGGGGGTGGATACCTTTCGAAAAAAAAGGTCTTCCTGAAATAAATTTAGTTAATCAAAATCAAATAGTTGGCACACTTATGCTGCAAACTAAACCAAGTTTATTTAAGCCTAAAAATGATATTGAAAAAAATTATTGGTTCACTTTGAATAGAGAAGATATTTTTAAGTTTACAGGTAGAAATTTTTCAGATTATGTCATTTATTTAAACGGTGAATATAAAATTCCAAAACCAAGAGTGATTACTGCTAAAATTTCAAATAATCACAAGAAGTATGCAATTACCTGGTTTTCTATGGCGATTTCAATCCTTTTAATATATTTATATTTTAGGAAAAAAAATTATTAAATGAGATACGTAAGTACAAGAGACACATCAAAAACCTTTGAATTTAAAGACGTTTTCATTAAAGGTCTTGCTGACGATGGAGGTTTATTTATTCCAGAAACAATAGTGAAATATGGTGAAAATGAAATTAGAGACTTAAAAAAACTTAGTTATTCAGAGTTAGCTAAAAAAATTATTTATACATTTATTGGTAATTTTATGTCTGAAGCTGAATTGAGTAAAATTATTGATAAATCTTACTCTACATTTAGGAAGGATAATGTTGTAGATTTAATAAAGCTTGAAGACAAAACAGTATTAGAATTATTTCATGGTCCTACTCTAGCTTTTAAAGATGTTGCAATGCAACTTTTAGGTAACTTTTACGAATATTACCTAAACAATGAAAATCAAAAAATTAATATTGTTGTTGCTACATCTGGAGATACTGGTGCTGCAGCAATTGATGCAATTAAAGGTAAAAAAAATGTTAATATTTTTGTGCTTCATCCAGATAATCGTATTTCACCAGTGCAAAGAAAATTAATGACAACAGGTAAATATGAAAATGTATTTAATATAGCTATAAAGGGAAATTTTGATGATTGCCAAAACCTAGTTAAATCTATGTTTGCTGATAAGCAGTTTTCAAATGATATCAAAATGTCAGGGGTAAACTCTATTAATTGGGCAAGGATTATTGCTCAGAGTGTTTATTATTTTTATAGCTATTTATTAGTTGAAAATACAGGGGTGCCAACAAATTTTTCAGTACCAACAGGAAATTTTGGAGATGTTTATGCTGGATATTTAGCCAAAAAAATGGGCTTGCCTATAAATAAATTAATTGTTGCAACTAATCAAAACGACATTTTGCATAGAGCAATATCAAAAGGTAGTTATGAAGCAGAAAAGGTTTTGGAAACTATTTCTCCTAGTATGGATATTCAAATAGCTAGTAATTTTGAGAGACTTATATTCGATCTTAATAATGAGGATGATAAACAGACTTCATTAGATATGAAAAATATCAAAGAGAATGGAAAATATATAATTGGTGAGGATAAATTAAATAAAATTAGAGAAAATTTTTTATCAGCTAGAATGAGTGAAGATGAGACTTTGGAGGTCATTAAAAAAGTGTATGAAAAATTTTCTGTAGTTTTAGATCCACACACAGCTATTGGATATGGTGCTTTCGACAAACATAACCTAAAAGGAAATAATATTGTACTAGCAACTGCACATCCATGTAAATTTCCTGATGCTGTTTCAAAAGCTATAAATTTAAAATCTGATTTACCAAAAAAACTTGAGTTTATTTTGAATGAAAAAGAAGATTATGATATAGTTGAAAATAATTTAGAAAAAATTAAAAAATATATTACAGGTAAAACAAAATGAAAATTAAAGAAGGGGAACAACTTCCAAATTCAGAATTTTATTATTTAGACTCAAGTGGAGTAGCAAAAAAAATAGCTACAGCAGAAGTTTTTAAAAATCATAAAACAATTGTCATTGGTGTTCCTGGAGCTTTTACAAAAGTTTGTTCCGCAAAACATTTGCCAGGATATGTAAATAATTACGAGGAAGCGAAGAATAAAGGGGTTACAAAAATTATTTGTGTTTCAGTTAATGATCCAAATGTGATGAAAGCATGGGGTGAAAGCCAAAAAGTTGAAGATAAGATATTTATGGCTGCAGACCCATATTGCGAATTTACTAAATCAATTGGAGCAGAAATAGATAGACACGATCGGGGCCAGGGAATGAGGTCAGCAAGATATACAATGTTAATTGACGACAATGTTGTAAAGAAAATACAAGCAGAAGAAGATACTGCCACTTGTGAAATTTCAGCAGCTCAAAATTTTTTAAAATTAATCTAAATTTGCTGCTTTTTTTGCTAGTAAGTCCACCTCTTCATTTAAAGGGTTTCCATCATGAGCTTTAACCCAATTCCATTGAATATTAAGTGATTTATTTAAATTATATAGATCAATCCATAAATCTTTATTTTTAACATCTTCTTTTTTTGAAGTTTTCCAATTATTAGCTAACCAAGTTTTAATCCATTCAGTTATTCCATTTTTTACATATTGAGAGTCAGTATATATTTTTATTTCAACACCAGGCTTCATATCTTTCAATGCATTAATTGGGGCTAACAACTCCATTCTATTATTTGTTGTATTTTTTTCGTTACCACTAATTTTTTTAATTTCTTTTCCGTCATTTATAATTGCAGCCCATCCACCATTACCTGGATTTGTTAAACAAGAACCGTCTGTATAAATTGTAATCATTAATTTAAATAATCTTTAAATGAACTTAAATTATTGTGAGAAAGTAATTTTTGATAATATTCATTAGGGTCTTTAATTTTAATCAATGCTGTTTTTGGTGTATTTGAGTAGTCATACAATCTTGTTAATAAATATCTTAATGCTGCACCTTTACACAAAATATTTATAGATTTTTTTTCTTTCATTAATATTTTTTTAACACTTTCATACCCTTTAATTAAATTTTTAATTTTTTTCTTATTTAAATGGAATTTTCCCTTTTTATGATCAAAACAAAGAGCATTGATGCATATAGCAATTTCATACATAAAATAATCATTAGCAGCAAAGTAGAAATCAATAATTCCAGAAAGTTTATTTTTTTTGAAGAAGATATTATCTATAAATAAGTCACCATGGATAATACCTTTGGGCAATTGTTTAGGCCAATTTTTATTAATATCTTTTAGGTTATTGTTTAAGAATACTTTTAAATTTGAAAACTTTTTTGACTTAAATTTAATACTTTCCAACAAATGTTTTAAATTCTTAATACCCATCGAATTTTTTCTATTTAGCTTCATTGTATTTGTGACCACATGCATTCGAGCAATTGTTTTACCAACTGTATAACAATCATTTATATTTAA
>CACKDY010000018.1:0-14687 GCA_902599105.1 uncultured Pelagibacteraceae bacterium
ATTTATATCTTAATGATTCAAACCGAATAATAAAAATTGATCAGGCAAATTTCAATTATTTAGATACAGAAAATAAAAAAAATAATTACAATATAAAAAAATTAGAAGGCCAAAAATATTTAATTGATGGCACTTCATTTAATGCAAATTCTTTAATTTCTAATTTGCTTGATGCCGACGATAAAAAAGAAAACAATCTTTTTGAAAATAACTTAAGAATGGACCTAAATTTTGAGGAAATTTACCTTGATAAAACATATTTTGTTAAGGATTTAAAAGGCAAGATAAATATTATTGATAATAAAGTAGAAGAAGTTGATATTTTGGCCTTTTATAATAATTCACAAAATATAAAATTTACAATTAGAACAAATGATCAAGGTGAAAAAATCACCACCCTTTTTTCATCTAATGCAAAACCTTTAGTAAATAGGTTTAAATTTATTAAGGGTTTTGAAGGAGGTAAGCAAGGATATTTAGACTTTTATTCCTTAAAAAAAAACGGGGTTTCAACTTCAAAATTAGTAATTGATAATTTTAAAGTCAAAGAAATACCAGCACTTGCCAAGTTGTTAGCCCTTGCATCTCTTCAAGGAATTGCTGACTTACTTACAGGAGAGGGGATTAGATTTACAGATTTTGAAATGAGTTTTACAAATCAAGATAAACTAATGAAAATTCAAGAGTTATATGCAATTGGTCCAGCAATATCTATTTTATTGGAAGGATACATTGAGGAGAATAAATTAATCAGTTTAAGAGGAACTTTGGTTCCAGCTACAACAATTAACAGATCTATTGCTTCAATACCTTTGCTTGGAGATCTATTGATTGGAAAAAAAGTGGGTGATGGTGTTTTTGGAGTCAGCTTTAAAATTAAAGGTCCACCTAAAGATTTAGAAACTACTGTAAACCCAATAAAAACTTTAACACCCAGATTTATTACTAGAACTTTAGAAAAAATTAAAAAATAGTTAACTTAATATTATTTTAATATGCCTTTTTTTACCTAAGGAAAGTTTAAGATAGTTATCTTTAAATAAGTTTTTATTAATTTCAAATTTTTCATCTCTAATAATATTATCATTTATTTTAACCGCGTTACCTTTCAAAAGTCTTTTGATTTCGCTTTTCGAGTGTTCTAATTTAGATAACAAAACAAGGTCTACTATATTTATTTTTTCTTCAATTTTGAATAATTGAATATTAACTTTTGGCAAGTTAGAACCTAAGGTGTTTCCAGAAAAAGCTTCTTTTGCTGCTTGTTCAGAATTTTTAGCTGCTTCTTTTCCATGTAACATTTCTGTAGTTTTATTAGCAAGTAGTATTTTTAATTCATTAATATCTTTGTCCTTAATTTTTTCTATTTCCTGAATTTCAATTTCAGTAAACATTTTTAAAAATTTAATTACATCTCTATCATCTACGTTTCTCCAAAACTGCCAATAATCATAAGCTGATAAGTATTTTTCATCTAACCAAATAGCTCCATTTTCAGTTTTCCCCATTTTTGCACCAGTTGCCAGTGTAATTAAGGGTGTTGTTAAACCAAAGGTTTGATTATTAGAATATCTTTTTATAAGTTCAACACCATTGACAATATTACCCCATTGATCAGAACCTCCTATTTGTAAGATACAATTTTCTTTTTTATTTAATTCAAGAAAATCATATGCTTGTAAAATCATGTAATTAAACTCCATGTAACTCAGTGACTGCTCTCTATCCAACCTAAGTTTTACGCTGTCAAATGTTAACATTCTATTTATCGTGAAATGTTTTCCTATATCTCTTAAAAACGAAATATAATTTAAATCTTTAAGCCAAGTATAATTATTTACAAATATTGGTTTTGTATTTGGATTATCATTATCTAAAAATTTTTTTAAAATATCTTTAATATTTTTAATATTTTTTTCAATTTCTTCTTCACTTAATATTTTTCTAGTTTTATCTTTACCAGATGGATCTCCAATTCTAGTAGTTCCTCCACCAAGTAAAACTATTGGTCGATGTCCATTTTTTTGAAGTAGTCGCAAACACATTATTTGCAATAAGCTACCTACATGTAAGCTTTCAGCTGTACAATCAAAACCTATGTAACCTTTGATCTTTGCTTTATCTAATTTTTTAGATAGTTCATCTTCACTTGTACATTGATAGAAAAAACCTCTTTTTTTAAATTCTTTTAAAAATTTATTCATAAGCTTATAGTTACAATATACAAATTTTTTTTAAAAAACATATCAATGAAAAAAAAATTATATACTTCAATTGGATTAATGAGTGGAACATCTATGGATGGTGTAGATTTATCTATAATTAGTTCTGATGGATACCATGAGTTTTCAAATGTTTTAGATGATTATTACGAGTACAATAAAAACCTTCAGGATCAATTAATTTTTTTAAAGAACATAGTAGAAACCAAAGAAGATCTGTCAAAAAATTCAATAAAATTGAGAGAATTAGAACGAAATTTAACTATATTTCATGCGGAAGCAGTAAACCAATCATTAAAAAAATACAAAGGTCCAGTTGATTTTGTTGGATTTCATGGCCAAACAATTTTTCATAATCCAAAAGAAAAAATTACTAATCAATTAGGAGATGGAAATTTATTATCTCAGTTAATAAAAAAAAAAGTTATTTATGATTTTAGACAAGCTGATATCAAAAACAATGGTCAAGGAGCTCCATTAACTCCAATTTTTCATTATATTTTATCAAAAAAAATTCATCAAAATTATAATATAAATTTTCCAATAGGTTTTTTAAACATAGGTGGGATAGCAAATGTTACTAAAGTTACTAATAATTCAGACAATTTTCAAAATAATTTATCTGGTTTTGATATAGGTCCTGGCAATTGTTTAATAGATGAATGGGTAAGAAATAACTCTGTTAAAAAATTTGATAAAAATGGTGAACTAGCTAAAGCAGGTAGAGTTGATCAATTAATTCTCAATCAAGCAATAGATAATTTTAAAATCAATTCCTATTCTCAGTCATTGGATATTAAAAATTTTGATGTATCATTTGCAAGAGGTTTATCATTAGAAGATGGTTGTGCTACTATAACAGATTTTACTGCATATTTGATTTCACAAGGATTAAAATACATTAGTCAGAAAAATAGTATTACATTTTTGATTTGTGGTGGTGGAAGAAAAAATAGTTATTTAATTAATAGTGTTAAAAACTATTTATTTAATGAAAATTATATTAATTTAGAAATTGTGGATAATTATAATCTAAATGGTGATCATATTGAGTCTCAAGCATTTGCACTTTTAGCTATAAGATCTTTTTTAAATTTACCAATTTCTTTTAAATCAACAACTGGATGCAATGAATTTACAGTTGGGGGAAAACTGGTAGAAAATTTTTAATAGAGTGCGGTTTCTTTTTTAATATATTTATCAAGTTCTTTAATTAAATTATCACTTGATTTTGAAAAGAAATGATTAGCTTCTGAGATAGCTTCAAAATCTACCTTGATACCTTTTTGTGCACTTAATCTTTTATTTATTTCTTCTATAAATTCTAAGGGCACTAACTCATCTTTTTTACCATAGACTACCAAACCAGAAGTTGGACAAGGAGACAAAAAAGAGAAATCATAAACATTTGGTTGAGGCGAAATAGCTATAAATCTATTTATCTCTGGTCTTCTCATTAACAATTGCATGGCAATTAATGATCCAAATGAAAATCCTGATACCCAACATTGTGAATTGTCAAAATTTTCTCTCTCTAACCAATCCAAAGCTGCTGCTGCATCAGCAAGTTCACCCTGACCATTATCAAATTCCCCATCACTTTTACCAACACCTCTAAAATTTACTCTGCAAACTGAAAAATCGTTATCCATAAAAGTATGAAAAGTATCTACTACAACTTTATTATTCATCGTTCCTCCATATTGAGGATGTGGTTGTAATACTAAAGCAATCGGAGAAGTATTTTTTTTACTTTTATAATATTTAGCTTCTAGTCTTCCAGCAGGACCAGGTATAAATATTTCTAAAATCTTATTATCCATAAAGCGATATTGATTATTATTCTCAAAAAAAATGTACGTTTATCACAAGTCAGCGACAATATGTGAGTTTTTTTTTTAACTCTAAACTTGACCATTTTAGTCAGGTATGTATAAAAACCTACAATTTAAGGGTAAAATATGAAACTTACATCAAAAGGTAGATATGCTGTAATGGCTTTAGTGGATTTAGCTAGGTTCGATAATATTAATCCAGTATCCCTAAGAGATATATCGTTAAGACAAGGTATATCTTTAGATTACCTAGAACAAATTTTTTCTAAATTAAAAAAAAACCAAATTGTTAAGAGTATTAGAGGAACTCAGGGAGGGTATGTTCTTAATAAAAACCCCAACGATATTAAATTAACAAATATTTTTCATGCAGTAGATGAGAAAGTAAAAACTGTTCAATGTAAGAAAGAATCTAAAAAAGGATGCAATGGCAAAGCTACAAAGTGTATTACCCATAATTTATGGGACGAATTAGAGTTACACATAAATACATTCTTTGAAAATAAAAGTCTAAAAGATTTATTAAATAACAACAAAGAAACAAGAGTTTAGAATGGATAACAGACAAAAAGAAATAAATAATTTAAAAGACTATAAATATGGTTTTTCAACGGATATAGAAAATATTCAAGCTCCAAAAGGTTTGAATGAAGACGTTATTAAATTTATTTCTAATATTAAAAAAGAACCTCAATGGATGCTTGAGTTTAGATTAAAAGCTTTTGAAAGATTTAAAGTATTAAAAGAACCAGATTGGCAGAAACCTAAATTTCCAAAAATAGATTATCAAGATTTATATTATTATTCTGCTCCTAAAAGTATGAAGGATAAACCAAAGAGTTTAGATGAACTAGATCCTAAACTTTTAGAAACTTATAAAAAACTTGGAATTCCTTTGCAAGAACAAGCAAGATTAAATGGAATAGCTGTTGATGCTGTATTTGATTCAGTTTCTGTAGCTACTACTTTTAAAGATGAATTAACCAAACAAGGAATAATATTTTGTCCTATATCAGAGGCAATTCAAAATCACCCTGAATTAGTCAAAAAATATTTAGGCTCTGTAATTCCAACAAGTGATCATTTTTTTGCAACATTAAATTCAGCAGTTTTTACAGATGGTTCTTTTGTATACATTCCAGAGGGTGTTAGATGTCCAATGGAACTATCAACTTATTTTAGAATCAATGCTTCAAATACAGGTCAATTTGAAAGAACTTTAATTATTGCAGACAAAGGGAGCTATGTTAGTTATTTAGAAGGATGTACAGCTCCGATGAGAGATGAAAATCAATTACATGCTGCTAATGTAGAATTAATTGCACTAGATGATGCTGAAATAAAATATTCAACAGTTCAAAATTGGTATCCAGGTGATAAAGATGGTAAAGGTGGAATTTATAATTTTGTGACAAAAAGAGGTTTATGCAAAGGAAAAAATTCAAAAATTTCATGGACACAAGTAGAGACAGGTTCTGCGATTACTTGGAAGTATCCTAGTTGTATTCTAAAAGGGGACAATTCTGTTGGTGAGTTCTATTCAATAGCTATTACTAACAATTATCAGAAAGCTGATACAGGCACTAAAATGATTCATCTAGGCAAAAACACTAAAAGTAAAATAATTTCAAAAGGAATATCAGCTGGTAGTTCAGATATGACTTATAGAGGTTTAGTTGATATTTCATCAAAAGCAAAAAATTCAACTAATTACACTCAGTGCGACTCTTTATTAATGGGTAATAAATGTGGAGCTCACACTGTTCCTTATATAAAAAATAAAAATTCTGAGTCTAATATTGCTCATGAGGCAACTACATCAAAGATTAGTGAAGAGCAATTGCATTATTGTCAACAAAGAGGATTAAATCCTGAGGAAGCTGTTGGCTTGATTGTTAACGGTTTTTGTAAGGAAGTATTACAACAATTGCCCATGGAATTCGCTGTAGAAGCCCAAAAACTAGTAGGTATCAGTCTGGAGGGAAGTGTAGGTTAATATGCTTAAAATTAATAATTTAAATGCAACTATTGATAATAAGTCTATTTTAAATGGGCTATCCTTAGATATAAATCCTGGGGAGGTTCATGCAATTATGGGTCCTAATGGATCTGGAAAAAGTACGTTATCAAATATTCTATCGGGAAAAAAAGGTTATGAAGTTTCAGGGGAAGTTCTTTTTGAAGATAAAGATTTATTTGAACTTGAAACTGAGGAAAGAGCACACAAAGGTATATTTTTAGCTTTCCAATATCCTTTGGAAATTCCGGGTGTAAATACAAATATATTTTTAAAAACTTCTTTGAACGCTGTAAGAAAAGCCAGAGGTGAGAAGGAACTTGATGCTATTGAATTTTTAAAACTGGTAAAAGAGAAATCTAAAGAACTTAAATTTGATGAGGAAAAATTAAACAGACAATTAAATGTTGGTTTTTCTGGAGGTGAAAAAAAGAAAAATGAAATTTTACAGATGTCGTTGCTTGCTCCAAAACTATCAATTTTAGATGAAACTGATTCTGGTTTAGATATTGATGCTTTAAAAATTGTTGCAGATGGAGTTAATACATTGAGAAATAATAATAACTCATTTTTAATTATTACACACTACCAAAGATTACTTGATTATATAAAACCGGACTTTGTTCATGTTTTGATGGATGGAAAAATTATAAAATCAGGCGGTCCAGATTTAGCTATAGAATTAGAAAAAAAAGGATATGAAAATTTCAATTAAATGAAAGAACAATTACAAAAAGATTTTAATAATAGTATAAAAAATTTAAACTTATCTCAAAAAGATATTGAAATAAAAAAATTTTGTTTATCTAATTTTATAGACAAAGGTTTTCCTAACAGAAAAGATGAAGATTGGAAATTTTCAGATCTTAATCAAATAATAAAAAATAATATTGGAGAACTTAGCTTTTATACCGATCAAGCATCTACTAATAAAGTAGATACATCTGTATTTGTAGATGGATTGGAGCATAATAAAATAGTTTTTATAAATGGTAGAATTGAAAAAATTGATTTTGATTATGAAAAAAAAGATCAAATAGAAATAATTGATCAATCAGAAACTATAAATGAATTTAAAAATAGTAATTCATTATCAGATTTGAACAATGCCTTTGCTAATAAATGTTTTAAAATATTGGTAAAAAAAGGTTATCAGTTAGTAAAACCTCTTATTATCTATCATACAACAAATTCAAAAATTTGGTCTAAAAACATTAACCTTCGACTTAATTTTGAATTAGATAAAGATAGTTCATTAAGATTAATTGATTTATTTAATGATACGTCAGAAAAGAATTTTTTAAATATATTTTATAACTTTGAATTAAAGGAAAATGCTGTTCTAAAAAACTATAAAGTAGATAGGTTTGAGAATAAAAATATTAAATATTCTTTTAATAATATTAATCAAAATAAGAACAGTATTTCTGAAACATTCATTTTATCCTCTGGATCAAGTTTTTCAAAAAATGAAATAAGTTGTAACTTAAATGGAGTTTATGCATCAGCTTTTGTCAATGGTGTTTTTTCATTAAATAATAAAAAACATCACGAAATCCGATCAATAATAAATCATTTAACTGAGAATACAAAAAGTTATCAACTGATTAAAAGTGTTTTAGATGAAAGTTCTAAAGCAGTGTATCAAGGAAAAATTTTTGTGAATTCAGAAGCTCAGAAAACTGATGGATACCAATTGAGCAAAGCAATATTGTTAAATAAAGAGTCAGAGTTTAATGCTAAGCCAGAACTAGAAATTTATGCTGATGATGTTAAATGTTCGCATGGTTCAGCTTCAGGTAGTTTAAACGAAGACTCTATATTTTATTTAATGTCTAGAGGTTTAAGTCATCAGCAGTCAAGAGAGTTATTAATTAATGGTTTTTTACTAGATGTGGTTGAAAAAATTACTGACTCAGAAATAAAAAACTTAATAAAAAATATGATTGGAATTAAAGAATGAATATTGATCAGATAAAAAAAGAATTTCCGATTTTTGATGAAAAAATTCAAAATAATGATCTGGTTTATTTAGATAGTGCAAATTCATCACAAAAACCAAAGGTAGTTGTGGATAGAATTAATGAATTCTACACGAAACAATTTTCTAACGTTGGAAGAAGTGTTCATTATCTTGCAGTTGCTGCTACTAATTTATATGAAAATACTAGAACATCTGTTCAAAAATATATTAATGCTAAAGATAAAAACGAAATTGTTTTTACAAAAGGTGCGACTGAAGCATTAAATTTGGTTGCTAACACATTAGGTCAAAGCTACTTGCGGGAAGGTGATGAAGTGTTGATTACAGAACTTGAGCATCATTCAAATTATGTTCCATGGCATTTCTTAAGAAAATCAAAAAATATAAAAATTAATTTTGCTGAAATAAATGATGAAGGTGAAATTACTCTTGAAGAAATAGAAAAGAAAATAACTCCAAAAACAAAGTTAATTTCAATTACTCATTTGTCTAATGTAACAGGTGCAATTTTACCAGTAAAAGAAATTACCCAGCTTGCACATTCAAAAGGCATAATTGTTGTAGTTGATGGATGCCAAGGTGCACCACATTTAAGATTAGATATGCAAGATTTAGATTGTGATTTCTATGCAATTTCATGTCATAAAATGTATGGACCTACAGGTTTAGGAGTTCTTTACGGTAAGAAAAAATGGTTAGAAGAATTACCTCCATACCAAGGTGGGGGAGGAATGATAAATGAAGTTAAAAAAGATCGTATTTCCTATGGTGAATTACCCAATAAATACGAGGCAGGAACTATGGCCACAGCACAGGTAATTGCCTTTGATCAATCAATAAAATTTTTAGAAAGTATTGGCATAGAAAATGTAATGAAACATGAAGCTGACTTAGTTAATTATGGACAAGAATTACTGCAAAAAAATAATTCAGTTAAACTTGTTGGAAATCCAAAAAATAAAGGAGGTGTGTTATCATTCACTATAGAAGGAGTTCACCCACATGATATAGCAACTATCTTAGATGAAGACGGGGTTGCGATAAGAGCAGGACATCATTGTTGTCAAATTCTACATGATAAATTAAATATCCCGGCAAGTGCTAGAGCATCAGTTGGTATTTATAATACAAGAGAAGATTTAGATCAGCTAAATGATTCGATAAACAATTGTAAAAAAATATTTAATTTATAATGAATTTAAAAGAACTTTATCAAGAAATTATACTAGAACACGGTAAGAACCCTAGAAATCTTAGAAAGACAGAAGGTTTTAATAAAGACGCTAAAGGTAACAATCCTCTTTGTGGTGATAATGTTCATGTTTATTTAAAATTAAATGGACAAAAAATTGTAGAAGATGCATCTTTCGAAGGGAGTGGTTGTGCCATTTCAATGGCTTCAGCTTCTATAATGACTGATTTGATCAAAGGAAAAAATGAGCATGAGGCTAAGGAAATAGTTGAGGATTTTTTAGGCATGATTAAAGAAAATCCTGAATTAAAATCTGAGTATTTGAGTGAAGATGAAAAAACTAAACTTATGTGTCTATCTGGCGTTAAGCAATATCCAATGAGAGTTAAATGTGCAACCTTATCTTGGCACACAATGGTTTCTGCTTTTGATGAAAAAACAGAAGAGGTAAAAACAGAAAATTAAATTATGTCTAAAAAAGAACAGATAATTGAAGAAATTAGAAAAATTTATGATCCAGAGTTACCTGTAAATATCTACGAATTGGGTTTGATTTATGATATTAAAGTTAAGGATGAAAAGTTTGCAATTATTAAAATGACTTTGACAACTCCAAATTGTCCAGTTGCAGAAAGTTTGCCAAAAGAGGTAAAAGATGGCGCAATGCAGGTAGAAGGTATCGAAGATGTCGATCTCGAGCTAGTTTGGGATCCACCATGGAACAAGGATATGATGTCGGAAGCAGCTAAATTGGAATTGAATTTGTAATGAACCCTATAATTAAATTAAGTAATAACGCAGCGTCAAGAATAAAAGAGATAATGGCTAATGCTGAAAAAGATTCTATTGGTGTTAGAGTATCTGTAAAATCTGGTGGTTGCGCAGGGATGTCATATGTAATGGAATATACAAAAGAGTTAAATCCTAATGATGAAGTTATTGAAGATAAGGGTGTAAAAGTATTCGTTGATTCAGCTGCTATTATGTATCTGCTAGGAACTGAAATGGATTATAAAAAAGAGGAATTGTCCTCGTCATTTGTATTTAATAATCCAAATGAAACTGAGCGATGTGGCTGTGGAGAATCCTTTAAAACATCATAGGTTGTATTATCCTAATATTTGCATATCTGAATTGCATTTTATGCATATCTAGTGTATAGATTCGATATGAATAAATTTGAGTTTAAAAATCTCGTTAAGAACCTAAAAGATTCTTTAAAAGAAAAAGCTTTCTTTAAGGATTTACGAAAAGAAGTTGAAACTGGTGCTAATGGTACCCAGGATTACGTCGTAAAAAAAGGTATTAACAAGAATACAATTGCAACAACAAAACAGTAACTAAATATTTAGCAGCTGTAATACATCTCAAACTCAACAGGATGAGGTGCATGTTCAAATTTATGAATTTCTTCGAACTTTAAAGCAATATAAGCATCAATTTGATCATCAGTAAAGACACCACCTTGAGTTAAAAATTCTCTATCTTTATCTAAACTTTCCATTGCTTCCCTTAATGATCCGCATACAGTTGGAATAGATTTAACTTCCTCTGGTGGTAATTCATATAAATCTTTGTCAAATGATTCACCTGGATGGATTTTATTTTTAATTCCATCTATTCCAGCCATTAACATTGCTGCAAAAGTTAAATAAGGATTACCTGATGCATCAGGGAATCTAATTTCACATCTTGCGCCTTTTTTACTTAAGGTAATAGGAATTCTACATGATGCTGATCTATTTCTAGCTGAGTAAGCTAGTAATACTGGAGCCTCAAAACCAGGAATTAATCTTTTATAGCTATTTGTGGTTGCATTCGAAAATGCATTGATTGCTTTTGCATGTTTTAAAATTCCACCAATATAATGCAAAGCTGTTTCAGACAAACCTGAATAAGCATCACCAGAAAATACTGGTGTATCACCTTTCCATATTGATTGATGAGTATGCATTCCAGAACCATTATCACCTGCAACTGGTTTAGGCATAAATGTTGCTGTTTTTCCAAATGAATGAGTTACCATTTGAACAACATATTTGTATAACTGAACATTATCAGCTTGATCAACTAAAGTTCCAAAATACATTCCCAACTCATGCTGACTTGGTGCAACTTCATGGTGATGCTTTTCAACTTTTATACCTACTTCTTTCAAATTTTTTAAATATTCACTTCTCATATCCTGTTCGCTATCTACAGGCGGAACAGGGAAGTATCCTCCTTTTACACCAGGTCTATGACCCATGTTTCCGTTTTCATATTCTTTCCCAGAATTATATGGACCTTCTTTACTGTCTAGGGCAAAGCCACACTCATTCATATCATTTTTAATTCGCACATCGTCAAATACAAAAAACTCAGGCTCGGGACCAAAAAATGCTTTATCACCAATTCCAGAGGATTTTAAATATTCTTCTGCTTTTTTTGCTATCCCTCTAGGATCTCTCTCATATGGTGTTTTCTTTATCGCATCAAGAATATCACAAAACAAAACTACTGTGTTATGAGACGTAAAAGGATCCATAAACATTCTCGAAGTATCTGGCTTTAAAATCATGTCAGATTCATTAATTGCTTTCCATCCTGCAATAGAAGAACCGTCAAAAAATACTCCTTCATTTAACATTCCCTCATCAACTACCGTTGAGTCCATAGTTAAATGCTGAAGTTTACCTCTTGGGTCTGTAAATCTTAAATCTACAAATTCTGCATCTTTTTCTTTGATGTATTTTAAAACGTTTGCTGCACTCATTTTGTCTCCTATGTAATTTTGTTTGGCCTGATTACCAAAAAAATAATGGAAAATATTGCTTATTTAATAAATAACACCTATGCAATTTTCACATAAGTAGTGTAATTAGTCACTGAACTTTTAAAGAAATTAAAACAATGAATTCAATACTATTTAAAGAGCCGGTTAAAAGAGCAGAAAAAGCAATTAAAGAATTTAATCCTAATCTGAGAGTTATAGTTTTAGAGCAAACAGCAAGGACAGCACAAGATGCTGCTACAGCTTTAGGTTGTAAAGTTGGAGCAATTGTAAAAAGCTTACTTTTCAAGGCAGGAGAAGAATTTATTCTTTGTTTAGTTTCAGGAGACAAAAGATGTTCTTTGAATAAGTTAAAAAAAATCTTAAATGAAAAAGACGTTTCTATGGCTAATCCTGAAGATGTTAAAGAGGTTACAGGTTATACAATCGGGGGCGTTTCTCCAACAGGTCATTTGATAAAAATAAAAATATTTATTGATGAAAATTTAAAAAATTTTGACTCTATCTTTGCGGCAGCTGGACACCCTAATGCAGTTTTTAAAATAGATTTTGAAAGTTTAAAATCATTAACTTCAGGTGTAACAAAAGAGATAACAGAATGAGAAAACCTAAGTTAGTTGATTATTTGTTGTTGACTATATTGTCTTTAATATGGGCTTCAGCTTTTTTTAATATTAAAATTGCAACATATTCTTTTGGACCTATTACAATAGGTTTTTTAAGATCTTTTTTAGGCGCTATGCCTGTTTTAATTTTATGCTTTTATAAAAATATTAAAATCGAAGCATTTTCAAAAGATTGGAAGTGGTTTGCAATTATAGGATTAATAAATTTAGCTATACCTTTCATGCTAATATCATATGGAGTAAATTATGTACAAAGTAACTTAGCAGCTATTTTAATGTCCACAACACCTTTGAGCTCAACAATTTTAGCTCACTTTTTTTTAAAGGGAGAAAAATTTAATTTATTAAAAACAATTGGTTTATTGATAGGTTTTTCAGGAATAGTATTTTTATTTTCAGATAATTTTTTAATTAATGAAAATAACTTTATAGCTGCACTTTTAATTTTGCTTGGATCCACTTGTTATGTAATTGGGGGAGTAATAACCTTAAAAATCAGTAATAAGGAAAATGAAAATGTTACGGTTTCCATATTAATTTGGTCAACAATTATACTTTTTCCGTTTGCCTTAATTTTTGAAAAACCTTGGATGTTAAATCCTTCAACAGACTCAATTATATCTGTAATATATTTAGGAATTTTTCCAACTGGAATAGCATGGTTATTAAGATTTAGAATTTTAAAAACAAATGGATTAATTTTTCATTCACAAGTTTCATACATTATTCCAATATTTGGGATTATTTTAGGTTATATATTTTTAAATGAGATAATTACTTCAAAAATTATTGTTGCCCTAATTGCAGTATTTATTGGAATATATTTAGCAAGAAAAGCAGATTATAAAAATGTTACTTGAGTTTTGCGATTGCTTTTATGTGTGAAGGACTTGTTTCACAACATCCTCCAAGAATAGTTGCCCCAGCGTCTTTAAATTTTTGAACAATTTCTTGAATTTTAATTGGTGTTAAATCTTGTCTTTTTCCTAAAATTTCATTTGGATTAGATTTTTTACCTTTAAAAATAGATGTATAACTTTCCTTTAGTTTAGTAGTAACAAAACCATTTAATTTGAAACCAAATGGTATATTTAAACTTTTTAACTCTAGTAAATTGTTCTCAAAATTTTCAGGAGAAACACATGACAACATCACTCCAAGAACATTTTCATCAATTATATTTTTTATATCTTTGATCTTTTCCCCACTTGGTAAAGTAGTTCCTTCAGATATATGTAATCCAACTAAATAAGGTTTTTTAAATTCTTTCACTGCCTCTATCCCACATTTAACCTCTTTAATACTACTCCAAACATCAAAGTAAAAAAAATCAACATATGGATTTAACATCTTTGCTTGATTATTAAAGTTTTCAATAATTTCAACTTCATCTCTATTATCTGCTTCATATGTTAAATTTTGTGGAGGTATACCACCGGCAATATAAGTATTAGGAAAATTTTGTTTTGCAGCTTGGGCAATTTCACCAGCTTTTTGATTTAAATACTCAAATTTATTTAAAAGGTTATTCTCTTTTAAACGTTTTTGTCGTGTTGCAAAAGTTGTAGTGACAATAACTTCTGCCCCTGCTTTTATGAAATCAACGTGGGTATTTAAAACAAGTTGATGATAATTTGCATCCAATATAGCATTAGCACTCCATAGTGTTGCATTTGGCTTCATCCCTCTTGCAAGTAATTCTTGACCCATTCCTCCATCTAATATTCTTATTTTTTTAAAAAAATCTTTGTTAATCATTGTTTTTTAAAAATGATTTTAGCATTGAAAGAAAAAGATCTTCTTTCAGCATTAATATTAAATGGATATGCGGTATGCATTAAATAGTTTGGAAAAATTATCAAGTCTCTTTCTTTAGGCACAATATTAAAAATACTTCTGCTTAAAAATCCTCTTTGTCCGTTTATAAAATCAATTGTGCCATTAGTCTTATTTTTTTTATTTTTTAAAAGTTTATTTTTAGTCATATCTTTTGGGACTTTTAAATAACCTACACCAGATACATCTCCATCATGATAAT
>CACKDY010000019.1:0-14148 GCA_902599105.1 uncultured Pelagibacteraceae bacterium
GTCCAATCAATAACGTTCAAGCCTAGTATAAAAATCAAAAAAATTTGATTTTCAAGAATTGAGCTATCAATACTAAATAAAGAAATTCGAATTAAATAAGTAAATGCTTTTGATAAAAAATATGTTTGAATTCCAAACATAAAAATACCAATCAGACATCTCAAAAACCCAAAGTATTTTGCACCTTTATATCCTAAAGAAGTTCTTAAAAGGACAGCAAATGGAAGACCGTATTTTTGAGAAGGTTTTCCAATTAAATTGGCAAGAAAATAAACTAATAATGAACCAATTAGAGTTCCAAAAAAAACTACAAAAGTGTTTAAATTATACACAATATACAAAGAGGCTATTAATGAAAATGCTATAACGCTCTGAATATTGACTGCCCAAAAGCTAAATAAGTCTTTCCAAGTCCAAACTTTATAACTAGGATTTACACTAACAAGATCCCAGTTTGATAGAGAGTATTTCACTTTTTTACGACTCATAATTTAATAATAAACTAATTAAGTGTGATACAATATCTTTTTTTAGATATTTAAAAGTAAACACTTATGAAAAATTTTATTGCTAATAATATTGGTTATTTTGCAATGTTAATGGCTGTTATTGGTTTTGGTTCTGGTCCCCCATTTGTAACTTTAGCATTAAAAGAATTTTTTATAATAGATTTATTAGCTGTAAGATTTCTAATTGCTTTTTTTTTAATGCTTTTTTTATGTATCTTAATGAGAGTTGATATTTCGATTAAAGAAGTTGGATTAAAACCTTTTTTAATGGGATTATTAAATCCATTTCTTGTAACCCTTTCATTTCATATAGGGTTGTTATTAACTAGCCCAGTTAATGGAGTAGCCATAATTAGTACACTTCCACTCATGCAACCCTTTGTGGCCAAAATTTTTTTAAATGAAAAAATAGAAATAAAAGTAATAATTGGAGTGTTTATAACTTTAGTAGGAACTTATTTATTACTTACCAGTCAATTTAAATTAGGTGTTGGTAATTATCTGGGTGACTTAATTATATTTATAGGAATGCTTTGTGCATCAACTAATGAGGTAATTGGAAGAAAATTCATGCAAACAAAAGTAAATCAACTCACAGTTAATACTTTTCAATATTTTACTGGTTTTGTACTTTCTTTTTTAATTCTTTTTATTATTTGGCCAAATTCTAGTTTTAATTATACTTATCATTTAGAATTTACGCCGTCAGTATTGGCTGCTCTAACTTTATCTTTCATAACTTTTGCAGCTTATTTATTTTATAATTATGCACTAAGAAGACTTCCTGTAGGACGAATTAGCTTAATGTATCCACTTACTGGTCCAATTGGAGCAACTTCTGCATGGATAGTGATTGATGCTGAAATTAATTTTAAAATATTTTTATCTCTTGGTATAATCTTAATAGGTACAATAATTCCTTATATAGACAAAAAATCTTTAACTAGGGAGATGGATACATAACCTCTGGTAACCATAAGGCTATTTGTGGGAATATAATAATTAATATTAATCCGATAACCTGAATAACCATAAATTGCATCATTCCAAGATATATATCTTTTAAATCCCAATCTGGAACCACTCCTTTTAAAAAATATGCAGATAATGCAACTGGTGGAGATAGCCAGGCGGTTTGTAAATTTACTGCGACAAGAATTGCAAACCAGGTTAAATTAAATCCTAATTCCTGAACCAAAGGTAAGAGAATAGGTAATACAATTAACACAATTGGCACCCACTCTAACGGCCATCCTAATAAAAAGATGACTGCCATCATTATTGCTAGAATCCAATACTTATTAATTTCCAAGTTCAGTAAATAATCAGTTAAGAGTGACGGCGTTCCTAACTTTGAAAAAACTGCTCCAAAAAAATTTGATGCAGCAACAAGGAACATAATTAAAGCTGTAATCTCTAAAGTTTTTATTAAAGCTTCCTTTAAACCTTTGAATGTCATTTTTTTATAAGCTATCGCCAAAACAATAGATCCGAAAGCTCCCATCCCTGCTCCTTCAGTTGGGGTTGCTAAACCAAACAAAATGCTTCCTAAAGCAAAAAATACTAAGGCTGCTGGTGGGACTAAGCCCATAAAAAATTCATACCAGACTTTAGCCATGTTAGTTGGTCTTTCAGTAGCAGGTAATACTGGACCTAATTTTGGATTTAAAAAACATCTAAGCGTCGTATAACCAGCGTATAAACAAGCTAACAATATTCCTGGGATAATAGCTGCAGCAAACAAATCTGTAACAGGAATTTCTAAAACAGGACCCATTACTACCAACATAATACTTGGTGGAATTAGAATACCAAGTGTTCCCCCAGCACAAATTAAACCAGCTGACAACCTAGTGTCATAACCAGATCGTATCATAGTCTTACCTGCCATAATTCCTAAAATTGTAACCGAAGCTCCGACAATTCCTGTGGCTGCAGCAAATATTGTAGATACAAACATTACTGCATAAAATAATGCACCTCGAGTTTTAGAAAGCATTAATTGAACGGCATTAAACAGTCTTTCCATTAAGCCAGCTTGTTCCATCAATATCCCCATAAATATAAATAGTGGGACTGCCGCGAGAGTATTCTCGGTCATTATCATATTGAATTGGAGTGTCATTAGATAAAAAACTAATTTTCCAAAGCCCCAATAACCAAATACAAGACCTAAAAATATTAACGTGAACGAAATTGGGAAACCAACAAAGATTGCAAATAACATGCAACCAATCATTATCGCTCCAATTATTTCAGGTGAAAAAAACTCCATTACGGCCATTTTCCTTTCACAAATGCATAGTAACTTTTAAGGACTTCAGAAATTCCTTGCACTAATAAAAGAAATGCTCCTATAGGCATACAACTCTTCAATGGCCACATTATTGGCATCCATGTAGTGTCCATTGCCCTTTGAATTCTAACTTTGCCACCCAAGCATTCCATTAGATCAGACCTTCCACAAATAGATGTATAGGCGTAATCAAAACTCACCCAGAAAAAAACTAAAAAACCAGGGAAGAAAAATAATAAATACAAAAATAAATCAACCTTTGCCTGATTTTTAACTTTCCAATTTCGATATAAAAAATCAGCTCTAATATGTATTCCTTTTGATAAAGTATATGCCGCGCCTAACATAAATAGTGCACCGGCTAACATCCTGCTAATATCAAATGACCAAAGTGTAGGTCGATTAAAAAAATGTCTTCCAATTACCTCATAAACCATTGCAAATATTAATGGTATAGTTATCCAGCAAACAATCTTGCCTGTTAAAAGCATGTATTTATCAATAAATTCTATAGTTTTTGCCATCCAAGGAGTCATATCCTCTGGCATTTTTGAACTTGTTCTTCGCTCAGCTATAAGCTCGTCGGTGATATCCAAATTTTCGCTAACTTTTTCTTTAGATTTTTTTTCAACCATTGAGTTATTAAATTTTGGTTAGATAAAACGGGGATAATTTTATCCCCGTTTTATTTTGTGATTTATTGTTGTTTTGCAAATGCAGTACCAATAGATGCATCAGATGTTTCCATCTGAGAAATAAATGGCACAACTATCTTCGCATGCGCTGTCATATGTTCATACACCTCTTTAAAGAAAGCATTTTCTGCAGCATTCTTTTTAAGAGTTGCTTGAGCAGCATTCATGTACTCAGTGAAATAATCAGCTGGTGTATCCCATAATTTTACACCGTGATTTTCAGTAAGATCAATCAATGCTTTTCCATTTTCTACAGCTCTATTAGTGATATTTCTTGTAATCATCGCTTCAGACGCAACTTCCATTGCATACTTTTGATGATCAGTCAGAGAATTATATACATCACCATTGATGTAAATATCACCATTAACTACGTTTTGGTGCAAACCTTGAAGGTAGTAGTTTTTAAGAACTTTTTGGAAACCAAAAACTGAGTCTGGTTTTGGACAACACCATTCAGCAGCATCAATTGTTCCTTTTTCTAGTGCTGGTAAAATGTCACCACCAGATAAAGACACAGATGCAATACCAATATCTTTATAAGTTTGTCCTGGGATTCCTGGAGGAGTTCTGAATCTATACTTTCTGAAATCATCCATGCTTGTGATTGGCTCTTTAAACCAACCTAATGCCTCAGGCCCTGATGAAGCCATCACAAAACCTTTAACATTCATTCCCATTTCATTCCATAGTCTATCGTATAACTCTTTTCCACCATTATCGAAATACCATGCCAACCATGATTTGGTTGATAATCCTATTCCACCACCTGCAACAGGTGAACCAAATAACATAGCAGCTGGGTGGTAGTTAGACCAATAGTGTGTCCATGCGGCACCACCATCAACAAGCCCTTTGTCAACAGCTTCTAAAGTTTCTTTCATACCAACAACTTCACCTTTTGAAAGAAGTTCAAATTTTAACTCTCCACGAGTTAATTTTGTAACTCTATCAGTCCACATTTTTACGATTTGTCCATCGTAAGAAGTTTTAGGAAAAGTAAGTTGGATCTTTAAAGTTTTAGCAGAAGCAGTACTAATCAAAGAAACTGCAAAAACTAAAGCTAAAATCATTGAAGTGATTTTTTTCATTTATTTCCCTCTCTTTATTTGTTTATTAAGACTTAATAATTTTAATAGTTAACAGTATTGAATTAGGAAAGTAAAGTGATTTAAGTATTTATATATAATTTTTATACTTAATTTTTATTGTTTCTAAACTAATCACTACCCTTTGGATCAAATGGGTAATCCCAAGCATCTCCACCAATTTTTTTTGAAATTCCAGAATAATCTGTTTCACTCTCTCCGTCATTACAAAACTCACTAAATATCTCTAGAGCATGTTTTCCTAATGGGGTTGAAGCATTAACAGATTTTGCAGCATCATTAGCTAATTTTAAATCTTTAGTCATCATTGCGGCAGAAAAGCCTGGTCTGTATTTGTTGTTTGATGGTACGCCATCAGTTAAATTTGGCAAAGGAGTGTAAGTTGATAATGCCCAATTATTTCCAGATGCGTTTTTCATTATTTCATGAACTTTTTTTAGATCCATTTTTAGCCTTTTAGCTAACATCAATGCTTCGGAGGCAGCTATCATTGATATACCTAAAGACATGTTGTTACAAATTTTAACACCAACTCCACTCCCTTGAGGTCCAGCATGTAAAATTTTTTGGCCCATAATGTCCATTAGTGGTCTTGCCAAATTAACTGCCTCATCATCTCCACCGACTAAAAAGTTTAGTTTTCCTACTCTTGCTCCCATAACACCCCCTGTTACAGGTGCATCAATCATTTTAATCCCTCTTTTTTTTGCCTCTTTACCTAACAACAGTGACGTCTCAATATCTATTGTTGAACAATCGATTATTAACCCATCCTTTGAAATTTTATCAATTATACCCTGCTCTCCTAAAAAAAGTGACTTTACATGTTTACCTTCTGGCAGCATTGATATTATAAAATTTGCATCCTCAAGCACCTCATCTAAAGTTTCAACTACATCCAAGTTTGCCTCTTTTGCTTTTTTTATCATTTCTTGTGATACATCGTATGCTTTTACTTTTTTACCTGCTTTTACTAATTGATCTGCCATAGGGTTACCCATATTTCCAACACCTATAAATGCTATTCTATCTGTCATATCTATTTATCTATAATTGATTTACCTCTATTTATCAAAACTGTTTTACTTTGTGTAAAATGATTGATCATACTATCAAAAGCATATTCCTTTCCCAGACCGCTCATCTTTAAACCACCATAAGATACATTTGCCCTAGGAGCTACACATTGATTAACTTGAACAAATCCTGCTTCAATTTCTTCTACAAATTGAAGTGCTCTTGATAAATTTTGTGTCCATAAAACAGCTGATAATCCAAAAGGAGTATTATTTGCACTTTTTAATACTTCATCAAATGATTTAAATGGAATAGCACAAGCAACAGGTCCAAATATTTCTTCCTGACATACAGGGGATTCTACTGGAACACCTGATAATAAAGTTGGTTCATAAAAAAAACCCTCTTTATAATCCCCCTTTTTTTTTTGATTACCTCCATGCAAAACCTTTGTTGATGAATTCTCCTTTGCAATATTCATATAATGCAATGTTCGATCAAGTTGCTCTTTCGAAATTATAGCTCCAATATCTGAATTTTCATCTAAGGCATTTCCCATCTTTAGATTTTTTAATTTATCAACAACACCTTCTAAAACTTTTTCATAAATTTTTTCCTGTATATAAACCCTAGATCCTGCAGTACATGCCTGTCCTTGACGGGTATATCGCATACCATCGATTACTCCAGGTATAGCAATATCGAGATCTGCATCACTCATAATTATATTTGGATTTTTTCCACCAAGTTCCAAAGTAACTGGACAAAGTTTAGGAGCGGCTTTTTGAGCTATAATTTTTCCAACACTAAATGATCCCGTAAAAGTAATCTTTCTTACATCAGGATGAGATAACAAAGGCTCTCCACATTCTTCTCCGTATCCAGAAATAACATTTAAAACTCCTGGAGGAAGCTCTTTTTGAAAGATTTCTGCTAATAGTAGAGCACAGAAAGGTGCTTGTTCAGCAGTTTTTAAAACTACAGTATTACCTGCTACAATTGCTGGAGCAATTTTTGCAACAGTCAAAAACAAAGGAGCATTCCACGGAACAATTGCACATACTACACCTATGGGGTCCCTCGTTGTAAAATGTAAAGTATTTGCAATATTAGGAGGATAATTTTCACCTTTTATTTCTCCTGATAAACCAGCAAACATTCTCGTTAATTCTATAGATGCAGCTGTTTCAGGTTTTGCTTGTGTTCTAAGAGCATTTCCTGTGTCCAATGAGAGTAAGGTTTCTATTTCTCCTTTTCTTTCCTCAAGATTTCTAGCACCAAGCTCTACCAATCTTCCTCTCTCACGTGCAGGAATTTTTTTCCATTCTTTAAAAGCATTCAAAGAGGATTTTACTGCGTGATCAACATCATTTTTATTACATTGAGGAGCCTCACCTATATTTTCTCCAGTGCTTGGATTAATTACTTTAATTTTATTATCTGTTGATGGTGAAATTAATTTACCATCTATTAGAATTTTATTTGATAATCTTTTTGCATTTTTAATTGCTTCTTCAAAATTGCTTGGCAAATTACTCATTATTTTAATTCGCCTTCTCGAGTTTTAGCTGCTAACCAACCTCCATCAATTTTAATTTCTGACCCATTAATAAAATCTGATTCATTGGATGATAAAAAGACTGCTGCACCAACTATATCAGATGGCATTCCCCATCTACCAACTATTGTTTCTTTTCCCCATTTTTCACCATGAGTTGGATCTTCAGCATATTTTTTGTTAAATGGTGTGGATATAAGACCTGGGCAAATTGTATTTACATTTATATTTGTCCCTTTCAAATCTATTGCTAAAGCTCTAGTTAAACCCAATACTCCACTTTTTGCTGCAACATAACCTACTCGATCAGGTCTTCCCATAAAACTAGCTATAGATCCAAAGTTTATAATTTTACCTTTACCAATTTTTTTCATTTGAGGAATTACTGCTTGGCAACATATGTATGGTCCAGTTAGATTAACAGAAATCATATCATTCCAATCATTTAGATTATGGTCCTCAAGTTTTTTAACATGTCTTATACCAGCGTTATTAATTAATATGTCAATTTGATTGAATTTATTAATTGATTTTGTTATCAGATTTTTTACACTCTGTTCACTTGAAACATTTGTTTCTACATAAATTGCATCACCACCATTTTGAATTATAGTTTCAACAACATTAGAAGAATTTTCTTTATCTAGATCTGCTATAATAATTTTAGCTCCCTCTTTTGCTAATCCTAAACAAATTTCTTTTCCTATACCTTTTCCTCCACCTGTAATAATCGCAATTTTATTTTTTAATTTCATCAGTAATAATAAATATTATTTCTAGTACAAATACAAAATAAAAATTGTAAATAAAAACTAATTATATTTTTCAAGAGGTTTATTACTATTTATCCAGGATTGTATTCCACCATCAAGAACATACACATTCGTAAAACCTAAATCTTCAGCAAAAGCGTTTCCTAAAATTTCAGCAGTTTTACCATCATGGCTAATAAAAATTAATTCAACTTCTTGAGACTCTGATCCTGCTAAAGCTCTTACTTTATCCATTAAATAAACATTAAATTTTCCATTAATATCAAATGCTGTCTCTTGAAATGATCCTTCAATTACACCAGTCTTTTTCCATTGATTGTCCAGTCTGATATCTAACGCTACAGCATTTTCTTTTATTAATTTTTCTAATTTTTCACTATCTATTGTTTTATAATTAGGATTTAGAACATCTAAAATTTCAAATTCAAAAATCAAATTAGAATTTGGTGGTATCAATTTGCCTGCCCCTTTTTCACCATAGGCTAATTTTGATGGTATTTTAATTTTTCTTTTAGAACCTTTGTTTTGACCTAATATTCCCTGTTCAAATCCTGGAATTACCTCTTTCATTCCTATTTGAAATACTAAAGGATTATCTTTACCAACATTTGTATCAAAAACTTTCCCGTCTTCAAAAGAACCGGTATATTCAATTTTTACCCATGAATGGTTTATTACTTTTAAACCATTGCCTTTAATATCATTGATAATCTCAATGTTATCTGCAAATAAAATACTAAAATTAAATAGAATTAAAGATGTTAGAAAAAATATTTTTTTCATTTTAAAGATATTTTAAATTCCTTATACATTCTTTTTTGAACTTTATTACAGATTTTTCTATACTGAGGCAATCCTGCTGGATATGGTATAAATTTTTTTGGTTTACCTGGAATATTATCACCTTTATACCATGAATTTTTTGCCTTCATGAAAAGTGATTGTTTTGCCAATTTATTAATTTTTTTAACCCAATTTTCAGTTTCTTTAAAACTTGGTTCTACAGATATGCTTTTTACTTTTTCTAAATATTTAATAAAGCTTGATATCCATTCTACATGTTGTTGAATTTGTGCTGGTACATTAGTCAATACAGAAGGGCTACCTGGACCAGAAATAATAAAAAAATTTGGAAAATTGGGAATCATAATGCCTAAAAAAGTTTTTGGACCATTTTTCCAATATTTTTTAAGTTTAATTTTTTTTCTTCCAATTAAATTTAAAGATAATATAGGACCTGACAACGCATCATACCCAGTTGCAAAAATTATTTTATCAAATTTTAATTCCTCTTTACTTGTTCTAATTCCATTTTTTGTAATCTTTATTATTGGATTTGTTTTTAAATCAATAAGTCGAACATTTTTTCTATTAAATGTTTCAAAATAATTTGTGTTTAAAGTAGGTCTTTTTGAGGTAAATGGATGACCAAAGTCCGTAAGTATTTTTGCTATCTCTTTATCTTTAACTATATTTATAATTTTATCTCTTATGTAATTTGAAACTATTTTATTAGCACTTAACTTTTTGGTTATATCACTAAAACATGCTCTAAATGATAAACCACCATTTAACCATGCTTTATCTAAAATTTTTAATCTTTTTGTTTCATTAAATTCAAATATGGATTTTTTTGCGAAATGAAACCCATGACCGCCAGGAGTTTTAGTAAGTAAATTTTTAATTTTTAGATAGTTTTTTTTTGTATTTTCTACAAAAGATTTTGTAAGTTTTCTATTTCTTGCTGGTATACTATAATTAGGTGTTCTTTGAAAGACTGTGAGAGATTTCACAGATTTAGCTAATACTGGTGCAATTTGTATTCCAGTAGAACCTGTTCCGATTTGAGCTACTTTTTTATTTTTAAAACTAATTTTTTTATTAGGCCACCTTCCACTATGGTACCAATCGCCCTTAAAACTTTTAATACCTTTAATATTTGGAATATTTGCGACAGATAGTGATCCAACTGCACTTATTAAATATCTGCAATAAAATAATCTATTTTTATTGGTTTTTAAACTCCACAATTTTTTATTTTCTAAGTAAGTTGCCGAAATTACTCTATTATTAAAAATTATATCTTTTCTAAGTTTAAGTTTTTTTTCTACATATTTTAGGTAATTTAATATTTCTTTTTGTTTTGGATATCTTTCTTTCCATTTCCAATTTTTATAAATTTCTTTAGAGAAAGTATAACAGTAAATATGACTCTCAGTATCACACCTCGAACCTGGATATTTATTCCAATACCAAGTACCACCTACTTCTTTGCCTTCCTCTATGACGAGTGTTTTTAAACCTAATTGATCTCTACATTTATGTAATTGGTATAATCCAGAAAATCCAGCTCCTACAATTATTGTGTCTAAATACAATTTTCTAATTAGATTGTATGATTTTTAAAAATTTTGCTTCCACCTTTATTTTCACCACAAATTAAGTGAAGTTCTCTTTGAAGTGAATATCCAACTTTGTCTTCAATGCTTTTGGCTCCAACATGGTCAAAAAAAGATGTAGCAGGCATATACCTGTAAGTGAGACCTGCCCTTCTCTTCCCAGAATTATTTGCTCTTGATCCATGAAATAAATAAACATCATGTAAAGAAAACATTCCTGGATTTAAATGTACTGATTTTGCTTGTTCTTTGATTTTATCAATATTTTTTAGAGTTTGGTTCAAAGTTACATTTGTATTTTCTAGCGTATTGTGTTCAGCCAACTTCCTGTCCAAATGAGATCCTGGTATATATTGTAGTGGACCGTTTTCCTCTGTAACTTTGTCAATTGATAGCCATACAGTTACAGATTCTAATGGTTTAATAGGCCAATATTCTCCATCTTGATGCCAAGGAGTTTCTTTTCCATTTTTTCCTTTTTTACAAAATAATGAGGAGCCCCAAAGAATTATATCCTCTCCTATTAGTTGTTTAACTTCCTCTATAATTTCCGGATAAAGTGCAAACTCTAAAAATTTACTATCTCTTTCATATAATCCACTTACAAATTCGTTATTTTCATCCTTATGGTCTTCTAGATATTTATCCAAAGCTGAATTTAAATTTTTTACTTTATCTGAGGATAACTGAGTTGCACTTTTAACTAAGCCATCAGTGTTATAGGTTTTGATTTGACTAACTGATAGCATAATTAAACGTATAAAATATTTATTTTAATGTCAAATAATACACTAGTCACCTAGATTATTTAAATATTTTAATCTATAAAACATTTAAATGGAAACATTTGATTATATAATTCTTGGTGGAGGATCAGCTGGATGTGTTCTCGCAAATAGACTATCTGCAAATTCTAAAAATAAAGTTTTGCTTCTTGAAGCTGGTGGTAAAGATACTTATCCATGGATCCATATTCCAGTTGGTTATTTTAAAACAATGCATAATCCTAAAGTTGATTGGTGTTTTAAAACTGAACCTGATGAAACAATGAATAATAGATCAATTAGATATCCAAGAGGTAAAACTCTAGGAGGGAGTTCTTCAATCAATGGCCTTTTATGGATAAGAGGGCAAAGTGAAGATTATAATATTTGGCGCCAGTTAGGAAATACAGGTTGGGGTTGGAATGATGTTCTGCCCTATTTTTTAAAATCAGAAAATAATGAATTAGGTAAGGGTGAGTTTCATAATGACAGTGGTCCAATTACAGTAGCAAATAAAAAAATTAATTTAAAATTACTTGATGAATTTCAAAATGCTGCCGAAGAATACGGAATACCCAAAACAAATGATTTTAATACTGGAGATAATACTGGTGTAGGTTTTTTTCAATTTACCACAAGTTTTAATAAACCTGGTTTAAAGTTAAGATGTAGTGCAGCAAAAGGATATTTAAATCCAGTAAAAAAAAGATCAAATCTAAAAATTATTGTTAAAGCTCACGTACAAAAAATAAATTTTGATGGAAAGAAAGCTATCGGTGCAAGTTATTATAATGGTGATAAGATTGTCGAGGTTAAAGCTAATAAAGAAGTAATTCTATCTGCAGGCGCTATCGGTTCACCTCATATTCTTCAAGTATCAGGCATAGGAAATAAAGAAAAACTAAAAAAACTTGGTATCGATATAGTGCATGAGTCTAATGGTGTAGGTTTAAATTTGCAGGATCATTTAATGTTTAGGCCAGTATACAAAGTAAAAAATTTAAAATCTTTAAACAGAAAGGTTGAAAGTTTATTTGGAAGGTTTGTAATGGGGCTAGAATATATTTTAAACCAAAGTGGGCCTGTTACTATGGGTGCAAGTCAAGTTTGTGGTTTTGTTAAAAGCGATCCATCTAGAGCAACTCCAAATTTACAGTTTCACGTTTCACCAGTTAGTACTGATATATTAGGCGTAACTCCTATGCATGATTTTGAAGGTATAACCCCTACTGTCGCAAATATTAGACCGACAAGCAGAGGTGAAATAAATATAGTTAGCTCAGACAGCAGAGTAAATCCTAAAATTAAAATGAATTACTTATCAACTGACGAAGACAGAAAAGTTGCAGCAACTGGTTTAAAAATAATTCGTAAAATTATGCTAGAAACAGAGACTTTTAAAAAATATGAACCGGAGGAATATAGACCAGGTGTTCACATAACTGATGATGAGGAATTAGTGAAAGAAGGTTCAAATTTTACTCAGACAATTTTTCACCCAGTTGGAACATGTAAAATGGGTCAAGATGAAATGTCAGTTGTTGATGAAAAACTAAAAGTTAGAGGTATAGAGAATCTTAGAGTAATCGATGCCTCCATAATGCCTAATATAACCTCTGGAAACACTAATGCTCCCACAATAATGATTGCAGAAAAAGGTGCTGACATGATACTAGAGCATTAATGTTCGCAGAATTTTTTACACCTGAACAAATAGCAATAGTTACTCAAATAATTCTCATTGATTTAGTCTTAGCTGGTGACAACGCAATAATAATTGGAATGGTTGCATCTAAGTTTCCTGTAGAACAAAGAAGAAAAGTTATTTTCTGGGGAATAGGTGGTGCTGTAATTTTAAGAATTATATTAACTTTACTTACAGCTTATCTTCTACAAATCACAGGTTTAAGGTTAATTGGAGGGTTATTATTACTTTATATAGTTTACAAGCTTTATGTAGACGTAATCAAGGGTTCTGAAACTGAAGAAGATGTAAAAGTAGATAACTCAAGTTTTCTAAAAGCAATTTGGACTGTTTTATTGGCAGATTTTACAATGAGTTTAGATAATGTTTTGGGTGTTGCAGGCGCAGCCGGTGATCACTACGGTCTTCTTGTTTTTGGATTAGTTTTATCAATTGTTTTAATGGCCACTGCAGCAACCTTAATTTCTGGATGGATAAAAAAATACAGATGGATAGCTTGGCTTGGGTTGTTAGCAATATTAATTGTAGCTGTTGAGTTGATTTATACAGATATTAAAATATTATTCTTTTAATGTATCTTCAAAAAATAAATCTTAAAAATAAATATGCTTTAGTCACTGGTGCAGGCAAAGGACTTGGTAGAGCATGTTCAATAGCATTAGCTGAGGCTGGTGCAACTGTGATAGCTTTAAGCAGAACTTCCTCAGATCTAAATAAATTAGAAAAGGATATAAAAAAAGTTAAAGGTAAAATTATTAAAATTTCATGCGATGTAATGAACTACGATGATTTAAAACAAAAATTAGATAAAATTAAAATTATTGATGTATTAGTAAATAATGCTGGAACTAACATTCCAGAACCCTTTGAAAAAATCAAACAAAAAAGTATGAATTATCTTGTAGATTTAAATCTAAAAGCTGCATTTAACGTAGCACAACTGGTTGTAAAAAAAATGCTTAAAAATAAAAAAAGATCTGGCTCAATTATAAATATGTCATCACAGCTTGGTCATGTTGGTATGGGTGGTAGAAACGTATATAATATGACTAAATTTGGTATCGAAGGGTTAACCAAAGGGATGGGTGTAGAACTAGCTAAAAAAAATATAAGAGTTAATTCAGTAGCTCCTACTTTTGTTGAAACACCTATGGTTAAAAATTTTTTTAAAAACAAAAAATTTAAAAAATTAGCCCTTGGAAATATTCCTATGGGAAAAGCCGCTACAGAAAGTGATGTTGCTACAACAGTATGTTTTTTGGCATCCTCAGCATCTTCAATGATAACTGGAACATCAATAATTATAGATGGTGGATGGACAGC
>CACKDY010000020.1:0-13772 GCA_902599105.1 uncultured Pelagibacteraceae bacterium
ATGTCTATGGCTAAAACACCAGATCTAGATAAAAATATAGATTTTAACAAAGCATGTGAAATGGTTATAACAGGAATTAATGCAATGAAGGAAAGAGGAAAAGCGGATGTTGGAGAAAAAACAATGATGGATGTTTTAATTCCAGTATCAGAAAAACTAAATGAATTAAAAAGTAGCAATACGGATATGAATGAAGGGTTAAGTGAGATAATAAAAATTGCCGAAGATAGAATGTTAGCAACAAAAGACATGCTTGCTACCAAAGGTAGAGCTTCATTTTTAGGAGAACGTGCAAAAGGTCATATAGATCCAGGGGCTCGTTCATCACAACTTATAATAGATACAATATGCAAATCACTAATTAATAAATAGGAGGAAATATGAAAAAATTTATAAATAATGTTGACGACTTTTTAAAAGAAAGTCTTAATGGATTTGGTAAAGCTCATGGAGATATAATCAAAGTAAATTTTGAGCCAAACTTTATTTCCAGAAAAACAAAAACTAAAGAAGGAAAAGTATCTTTAATCTCGGGTGGAGGGAGTGGACATGAACCAATGCATGGTGGTTTTGTTGGTCATGGAATGCTGGATGCAGCATGTCCAGGTTTTGTTTTTTCAGCACCTACTCCAGATCAAATGCAAGCAGCTGCTGAAAATGTAGATAGTGGTGCTGGTGTTCTGTTCATAGTTAAAAATTATTCTGGTGATATTATGAATTTTCAAATGGGTGCTGAAATGTACTCAGGTAAAAATGATAGTATCATTACTAATGACGATGTGGCTGTTGAAGACTCTACCTTCACAACTGGTAGAAGAGGTGTGGCTGCAACAGTTTTGGTCGAGAAGATAGTTGGATCACTTGCCGAGAATGGAGGTTCCTTAGAAGAATGTAAAAAACTTGGCGAAAAAGTAAACAAAAACTCAGGAACTATGGGTGTTGCTTTTACTAGTTGCACAGTTCCTGCTGCAGGCAAACCAACTTTTGATATTGGAAATGATGAAATGGAATTTGGAGTAGGTATACACGGTGAACCTGGAAGAAAAAGAGAAAAAATTCAACCATCAAAAACAATAGTAAATAACATGTTGGAAGCTATACTTGATGATTTAAAACCACAAAAAAATGAAAAAACACTTCTATTTGTAAATGGTATGGGTGGAACTCCTCTTACTGAATTATATTTAGTATACGAAGATGCTTGTGAAATTTTAAAATCTAAAGGTATTGAAATTACAAGAAGTTTGGTAGGCAATTATTGTACATCACTTGAAATGCAAGGAGCGTCCATAACACTTCTTAAATGTGATGAAGAAATTTTAAAAAATTGGGATGCGCCTGTTCATACTGCAGCTATGAGATGGGGTATGTAAAAAGTAATTTACATTTTTAATTAATTTTCGTATTAAAAAGTCGTTAATCAAACATAAATATGAGTAGTAAAAAAAAAATTTTAATTATTCAGCCTATTCATGATTCGGGCATAAAACTATTAGAAGATAATTCTGATTATGAGTTTGAAATAGTGGAAAATACAGATAATGAATTTTTAAAATCCAAAATAAAAGATTGCGATGGTATTTCCATAAGAACTGCAAAACTTACTGGTGAAGTAATAGAAGGTTCAACTAAATTAAAAATTATTTCAAGACATGGTGTTGGTTATGATAATATAGACTTGGAGAGCACTAAAAAAAATAATATCACACTTGCAATCACAGCAACTGCAAATGCAGTAGCAGTAGCTGAACATGTAATGTTTATGCTACTAAATATTTCCAAAAAAGGAAATATGTATAATGAAACTGTTAAAAGTGGCAAATTCAATGATCGAAATAAATTACCCAAAACAGTTGAATTGTGGAATAAAAATATATTGATTGCTGGATTTGGTCGTATTGGACAAGCTTTGATAAAAAGATGTCATGGATTTGAAATGAAAGTTTTTGTTTATGATCCATTTGTATCTAAAGAAATAATTGAAAAGCACGGTGGTATTAAAGTCGATAGTTTAGAGGAAGCATCTAAAAATATGGATGCTATATCACTTCATGTACCGCTTAATGAAAAAACTAAGAATATTATTAATTATGATTTACTAAAAAACATGAAAAAAAATTGCATTATAATTAATGCTGCAAGAGGTGGAGTAATAAATGAAATCGATCTAGATAAAGCTTTAAATGAAAATTTAATTCTTGGTGCTGGTTTAGATGTTTTTGAGATTGAGCCACCTGATCCAGATAATCCTTTGCTAAAAAATAATAAAGTATTTTTAAGTCCACATACTGCTGCATTTACAGAGGAATGTATGACCAGAATGGGAATAGAAACAATTCAAAATATTATTGATTTTTTTGATAGAAAATTACAAAAATCTAAGATTGTAAATTTATAATATAAAAGTAATTTTATTTTAAATTTTTTTTACTGAAGAGATTAATTAGCTAAGTTTTATCTATAGAAATCAGTTATTGTATATATCTATATTGCTACTATCTAAAGTTTCAGTCAAATATTTGTATCCCATTTTTGCATATTCAAACGGATTAGCTTTTGCTGGATCTTGTTCCGCCTCTACTACTAACCATCCTGAATAATTTTTTTGTTTCAACACATCAAATAATGGCTTGTAATCAATACATCCATCACCTGGAACTGTAAATGCACCTTCTAAAAATGCTTCTCTAAAACTTAAATCTTCTTTTAAAGATTTTTCTAAAACACTTTTTCTTATATCCTTACAATGCATATGAATTAATCTTTCGCTAAAATCATTTAATATTTTTAAAGAGTCTCCCTGCGCAAATAACATATGACCGGTGTCTAATGTAAGTTTTACACTGTCGTGTGTATTTTCAAGCAATCTTACTGTATCCTCTTCGGTCTCTATTATCGTGCCCATATGATGATGATAAGCAAGTGGCATACCTTCATCTTCAAGATATTTTCCCATCTCTGAAATTTTTTCATAATATTTTTTTGACTCTTCAAGACCCATTTGAGGCCTTGTAGATAATTTTCGATCTGGATCTCCTTGAATTGAACCAGAAACTTCAGCAAAAACCATGCAAGGTGAATTACAATCCTTAAAAAGTTTAAGTTGATCTTGAATAACTTTTTTTTCTTCATTTACACTATTTGTTCTTAAATTAGCTCCATACCAACCTGAACAAAGATTAAGTTTAAACTCATTAAGTTTAGGAATTAATTCTTCTGATTTTTTTGGAAATTTACCACCAGACTCAATTCCAATAAATCCCGCCTGACTAGCTTCAGATAAGCATTGTTCTAAAGAGGTATCACCACCTAGTTCAGGCATATCATCATTACTCCATGCAATTGGTGCTATTCCTAATTTTACTGACATATAAAATTTATTAAAAACTTAAAACATTTTTAAATGATGATGTTATTTGCATCAAGAAAATTATATTTTCATTTGATGTTTAATTCATCATAAAAAATGTTTCTTGATTTTATTTTTTAATTCTGTTCTATGTTATTATGATCAACTTTTCTTTAATGGGAGCAGGACGAATTGGAAAAATGCATGCTAAATTTATAGCAGCACATCCAAAAGCAAAATTAAAATATATATATGATCCTAATTCACAATTTGCTGAAGAAGTAGCAAAATCAACAGGTTGCTCAATTGCATCATCACCAGAAGAGGCAATTAATGCAGATGATGTAGATGCAATTCTTATAGCATCTGCTACTCCAACTCATACTCAATTTATTACAATGGCAGCAAAAGCAGGAAAAGCAGTTTTTTGTGAAAAGCCAATTGATTTAGATATCAACAAAGTAAATGAGTGTATGGAAAATATTAAAGGAACAAAAGTTCCTATTCAAATTGGTTTTAATAGAAGATTTGATGCCAGTCATAAAAAGGCACAACAAGCAAGAGTAAAAAAAGAAATTGGTGAATTAGAAATGGTTGTTATTACAAGTAGAGATCCTGAACCTCCTGGAATCGATTATTTAAAAGCTGCTGGTGGATTTTTTAGAGATACTACTATTCATGATTTTGATTTAACTAGATTTATATTGGGAGATGATCCTGTAGTACAAATATCAGCATTTGGGGCTGCTTTATTCGATAAAAATTCACAACATGTAAAAGATCTAGATACCGCAATGTTTATTTTAAAATCAAAAGATGGTGTTTTAATACATATTAATAACTCTAGAAGAGCTGTTTATGGATATGATCAAAGAGTTGAAGTATTTGGCAGTAAAGGAATGGTAATCTCTGATAATCAAACTCCTACTTCTTTAGAGAGATATACAAGCTCATCAACAAATGAAAAGGAAACAATACATTTCTTTTTTATTGAAAGATATGAGCAAGCTTACAGAGATCAATTTAATGAGTTTGTAAAATGCGTTGAAGATAAAACAAAGCCATTAGTAGGGTTTGAAGATGGTAGAAACGCTTTAATAATAGCTAATGCAGCATATGAATCATTTGAAAGTGGTAAAGTAATAGATATAAAATTATAATATGTCTAATAAATATATATCTGAACAAACCAATCAATTTAAAGATAAAATAATAATTGTAACAGGAAGCACCCAAGGAAGTGGAGCTGAGACTGCAAAATTACTTGCAAACAGAGGAGCTAGAGGAATAACTATCTGTGGAAGAAATAATGAAAAAGGAAACAAGGTAAAATCTGAAATAGAAAGCATGGGTGCAGAATGCTTGTACGTTAGAGCAGATTTAGAAAAACTTGAAGACTGTAAAAAAATAGTTTCAGAAACTGATAAAAAATTTAACACAGTAGATTCTTTTATAAATGTTGCTGCTTTTACTGAAAGAGGAACGATCTTAAGCACAACAGAGGAGAATTATGATAAAAATTTTAATGTAAATGTAAAAGCTCCCCTTTTTATGATGCAAGACGTTATAAAAATAATGATAAGAGATAAAAAAAAAGGAACTATAGCTCATATTTTATCAATGGCCGGATATAGTGGTATGCCTTTCTTGACTGCTTACAGTTCTTCTAAAGCAGCATTAGCAGTAATGATTAAAAATGTTGCAAATTCGGTTTCAGGTCATCAAATAAGAGTGAATGGTGTAAATCTAGGTTGGACAGATACACCGGCAGAAACAGTAATTCAAAAAAAATTTCACAATGCAGATGAAAATTGGTTAAAAAAAACTGAAGCAAAAGTTCCTTTTAAAAGATTAAACAAACCTTTAGATGTTGCAAAGATACTAGCTTTCTTGTGCTCAGATGAGTCAGGAATTATGACTGGTAGCATTGTTGACTTTGATCAAACAGTTGCGGGATGGCATTCTTACTCAGCATATGACACCAAGGTGCTAGACGATAGTATTTTGGGTGAGTGAACCTAATTAAAATTAACTTATGAAAAAAAATAAAATTAAAAATACTGGTTTGGAAGTTACAGAATTAAGTTTTGGAACATCCTCTTTGGGGAGTATGCCAGATACTTATGGTTATGAAGTACCAGAGCAAAGAGCTCAAGAAACGTTAAAAAGATTTTTTCAAGGTCCAGTAAATATGCTTGATACTTCAAGAAATTATGCGATGGGCGAAAGTGAAAAAAGGATTGGAATAGCAATAAAGGAAAATGGTGGTTGGCCAGTAAACTTTGTCTTATCAACAAAAATTGATAGAAATATGGATACTCTAGTTCTTGATAAAATAAGAACAAGAGAGTCTATTGAAGAAAGTTTAAAAACTTTAAATGTAGATTCTGTCGATATTTTATTTCTTCATGATCCAGAATATGTAAAAGATTTAAATGAAGTCACTAAAAAAGATGGGGCATTGGATGAGTTATTTAAAATAAAAGAAGAGGGTTTGGCTAAGGCAGTTGGTTTAGCTATGGGAAAAATAAATATAATGTTTCCTATTTTAAAAAATTGGGACTTTGATGTGATAATTAATCATAACAGATATACTTTATTAAACAGAGAAGCTGATGAAATGTATAGCTACGCTCACAGTAAAAATATATCTATTTTCAATGCTGCTCCTTACGCTGGTGGTGTTTTGGCAAAAGGTCCAAGTAACTTTAAAAAAATAACTTATCAAGATGTTACAGAAGAAAAACTTGCGCCTGCTAGAGAAATAGAAAAAGTTTGTAAAAAGTATAATATAGAAATGGGTGCGGCTGCTTTACAGTTTTCAATGAAAGATGAAAGAGTCACCTCCACTTTATGTGGGGTCACTAGTGTTCAGAGTATTGAAAAAAACTTATCTTGGGCTGAAACAAGTATCCCAGAAAAATTTTGGGACGAAGTTTTAAAATTACCTTACTCAACAAAAGATCCAGAATCTGAAAGAAAATATACACCTGGTTAAATTTTAAAAAAATTATTAATAAGATAACTAAATATTTATTTATTAATTTAATTATCAATAATTTCTGGGGATAATTTTTAATTGTAATCAATTTTAAAAATACATAATCTATAAATCATAAATTAAAAAAGGAGCATAAATGAAAAAGGTTATTATCTCATTAATAATGATGTTTGGAATAATCTCTTCAACTTCATTCGCTGGTACTTTAGTGATTAACACAGATACATCTGATGCAGCACCTAAAGAAGCTTTTGAATATATTATTAAAAAATTTGAAGAAGAAAACCCAGACGTTACGGTAAAATGGAATGTTTTTGACCATGAAGGTTACAAACAATCCATAAGAAATTTTTTAAATACTGATCCACCTGATGTTGCAAACTGGTATGCTGGAAATAGAATGCTACCATTTGTAAGAGCAGGTTTGTTTGAAGATGTTTCTGATATTTGGAAAGATTCAGGTTGGGTAGATGGAAACCTTTCTGAAAATATGGAACATGCTAAAAAATCAATGACGATTGGTGGTAAGCAATGGGGCATTCCTTACACTTATTATCAGTGGGGGGTGTATTACAGGAAAGATCTATTTACAGCAAATGGAATATCTGTACCAACTACATGGGATGATTTTGTAGCTGCATGCGCTACTTTAAAAGCTGCAGGCATTACACCTATTACAATTGGATCAAAGTATCTTTGGACAACAGCTGGTGTTTTTGATTATTTAAATCTGAGAACAAATGGCTATGAGTTCCATATGGATTTAACACTAGGTAAGGTTCCTTACACAGACCCAAAAGTGCAAGCGGTATTTGATAAATGGGATGAGCTTGTGAAGCCTGGTTACTTCTTAGAAAATCATGCAGCACTTAGTTGGCAAGAAGCTTTAACTCCTATGGTGAACGGCGAAGCAGCAATGTATGTAATGGGTAACTTTGCTGTTGCTCCTTTAAAAGAGGCCGGCTTAAGAGATTCTAATTTAGGTTTCTTCCAGTTCCCTGAAATCACACCAGGTATTCCAATGGCTGAAGAAGCACCTACGGATACTGTGCATATACCTTCTAAAGCTAAAAATAAAACTGATGCTAAACGTTTCTTAATATTTATGTCTCGAGCAGATGTTCAAGAAGAGATTAATAAAATATTGGGTCAGCTTCCTATTAACAAGAACTCTAGTGTTAAAAAGGGAGATCCATTCTTAAAAGCAGGATTAAATATGCTAAATAATGCTTATGCAATGGCGCAATTCTACGATAGAGATGCTCCAGCTCAAATGGCATCAGAGGGTATGAAAGGCTTTCAAGAATATATGTCTAATCCTGACAGAAGACAAAAAATCTTAGAAAGATTAGAGAAAGTACGTCAAAGAGTTTATAAATAAACTTTTAATTTAACTGTGGGGCTTACTTGCCCCTCAGTTAAAAATTAAATTTCATAAATTTGGAAAATTAGAATTATATGGGACTAAATAATTCAAAAATTAAAAGAATTACTTGGTGGCAAAAAAATCAAGTTAAAATAAGCCCATGGATTTTTCTAGCCCCAGGATTAATATTTTTTTCCATTTATGTAATAGCCCCGATATTTGTATCTATTGGTATTTCTTTTTATCAATGGGATGGATTATCTCCATCTACATATGTTGGTCTTCAAAATTACATTGAACTTTTAGATGATGAATATTTTTATATTTCACTTTGGAATAATCTTAAATGGTTAATATTTTTTATGTTGGCAGTTCCTATTGGCTTAGGACTAGCAATATTTTTAAATCAAATTGTTTTTGGAATTAGATTAATTAAATCTCTGTTTTTTTTTCCATTTGTTATTTCTCAAGTGGTTATTGGACTTATTTTTACTTGGTTTTACCAACCAAATTATGGGGTTATTGCACCCTTTTTAGATTTAATTGGATTAGAGGGATTTTCAATTCTTGCAAATGAAGATACTGCTACTTATGGGATAATATTTGCAGGTCTATATCCACAAATTGCTTATTGTTTAATTTTATATTTAACAGGACTTAACAACATTAACCCTGAACAAATTGAGGCTGGAAGAATGGATGGCGCCAAAGGATTTCATTTATTTTGGAATATAGTACTTCCACAACTAAGACATGCTACGTTTTTAGCAATTGTAGTAACAGTGATTGGTGCGCTTAGAAGTTTTGATATGGTGGCAATAATGACTCAAGGTGGACCTTATGGCTATTCAAATGTCTTAGCATATTACATGTTTGAACAAGCTTTAAGTGAATACGGTTACAGAATGGGATACGGTTCAGCGATAGCAACAGTTTTATTCACAATAATGATGTTTTATATTCTGTTTTTTATATACAGAATGTATCGAAACGAGAGGGAGGATAATAACTAAATGTTCCCTACTCCAATTCATCAAAGACCAATCATAAATCAATATATTTATAAAATATTTTTACCTATCTCATTAATTATTTGGTTGATACCGATTTTTGGTATTTTAATGACATCAATAAGAGGCTTGGGAGATATTACTGCTGGAAATATGTGGGGAACACCAAGTGAATTTTTACTTTTTTCAAACTTACATGATGTTTTCACTAACACTCCAATGATCAAATACACTCTAAATAGTTTTAAAGTAACTATACCAACAATGTTAGGAGCGGTTGCTTTAAGTTGTATGACTGGCTTTGCCCTTGCGAATTATAAGTTTAGGACAAATTTAATTATATTTTTTATTTTTATAGCTGGGAACTTTGTTCCATTTCAAATTTTAATGATACCTGTAAGAGATCTTACTTTTAAAATTGGTCTCTACAACACTATTACAGGATTGGTTTTATTTCATGTAGCTTTTCAAACAGGTTTTTGTACGCTTTTTATGAGAAATTTTATTAAAGCGTTACCTCAAGAGCTTATTGAGGCTGCGAGAATGGATGGAGCATCTGAATTTAGAATATTTTGGAAGATAATATTACCTTTGACTAGACCAGCTATAGCAGCGCTATGTGTATTAATTTTTACATTTATATGGAACGATTATTTTTGGGCAACAGTCTTAATTCAAGGTGATCATGCAATGCCAATTACTGCTGGATTAAAATCATTAAACGGTCAATGGATTACAGCTTATCACTTATTATCAACTGGATCTATTGTTGCTGCGATACCTCCTGTTATTATGTTTTTTTTAATGCAAAAACATTTTATTGCTGGATTAACTCTTGGAGCAACTAAAGGATAGTATGATTAAAGTTACTTTTATTGGAGCAGGAAGTACTGTGTTTATGAAAAATATACTTACAGATATTTTGCTTGAAAAAAATTTCAGCAACTGTGAAATAGTTTTACAAGATATTGATATAAGAAGATTAAAAACTTCAAATTTAGTAGCAGAAAAAGTTGCGAAATCAATAGGTGCTAATCCAAAGATTATAATTGAAAAAAATCAAAAAAAAGCACTTAGAGGAGCTAACTTTGTAATTTTAATGTTTCAAATAGGTGGTTATGAGCCTTCTACAGTTATTGATTTTGAAATTCCAGCAAAGTATGGATTAAAACAAACTATTGGTGACACTTTAGGTATAGGTGGAATCATGAGGGGGTTGAGAACTGTCCCTGCTTTATTGTCTGTTGTAGAAGATATGAATGAAGTTTGTCCAAGTGGAATAATGTTACAGTACGTTAATCCTATGGCAATAAACTGTTTGGCATTATCTAAATTTGCACCTGAACTTAAATATGTTGGACTTTGTCATTCTGTACAAGGAACTGCTGAAGATTTAGCAAAAGATATTGGTGAAGACATTAAAAATATTAGTTATGAATGTTCTGGTATTAATCATATGTCTTTTTTTACTAAATTTGAAAAGATTAACTCTGATGGAACAAAAGAAAATCTTTATCCAAAAATTTTTAAAGCTGGAAAAGAAAAAACATTTGGAACTAATTGGGATGGATGCACAAATGAAGTTAGATATAAAGTTTTAGAAAAACTTGGATATTTTGTTACTGAGTCATCTGAACACTTTGCAGAATATACACCGTGGTTTATTAAAAACAACAGAGAGGACTTATTAAGTGAATTCAACATTCCAATTAATGAATATATTCGAAGATGTAAAAAACAAATTAAAGAATGGGATCAACAAGAACAAAGTTTATTAAATGGGGAAAAATTTGTTTGTAAAAAATCTTTAGAATATGCATCACGAATAATTGTATCAATTGTAGACGGCAAAGAAGACACAATAAATGGAAATGTTTTAAATAATAAATTAATCTCTAATTTACCAGAAGATTGTTGTGTTGAAGTACCATGCAAAATAAATAATAAAGGTATTAATCCACAAAAAGTTGATAATTTACCTATGCATTTAGCAAATTTAATGAAAACTAATATAAATGTTCAACAGTTGACTGTTGAAGCCTTAAAGACAAAAAAAAAGGAGACTATTTATCATGCAGCTATGCTGGATCCACTTACTTCTTCTGTATTAAGTTTAGATCAAATTAGTTCTATGGTAGATGAATTATTAATAGCTCACAAAAATTGGATACCAGTATTTAATTAATATGAAAAATAAATTTCCAAATGATTTTTTTTGGGGGACGGCTACAGCAAGTTACCAAATAGAAGGTGCTACAGATAAAGATGGAAAAAGCAAAAGTATTTGGGATACTTTCACACATACACCTGGAAAAGTTAAAAATAATGAAAACGGAGATACTGCTGTTGATCATTATCATAGATATGAAGAAGATATTGAGCTAATGGCTAATATAAATTTAAATTCATATAGATTTTCTTTAGCATGGACACGAATTATTCCAGAGGGGATGGGTAAAATAAATCCTAAAGGAGTAGATTTTTATTCAAGGTTGATAGACAAGTGTTTGGAAAAAAATATTGAGCCTTTCATAACTTTATATCATTGGGATCTTCCTCAATCCTTGCAAGATAAAGGGGGTTGGGCAAATAGAGATATAACAAATATATTTTCAGATTACTCAGAGGCTATTGTTAAAAATTTTGGAGACAGATGTAATCATTTTATAACATTTAATGAACCACAAGTTTTTACTATTCATGGATATGTAGATGGTTACATGGCTCCAGGATACAAGGATTTAGAAAAATACTTTGCATCAATACATAATGTTAATGTTGCACATGGTACAGCTTTTCAAGCAATGAAATCTTTAAATAATAATATAAAAATTGGCTGTACTTTTAATATGGCGCCATGTATTCCTGCCACAAAATCAAGTGGAGATCTTCATGCAACTAAATTATTCGATACTTATTGGAATAGATCATTTGCTGACCCTATGTATCTTGGAAGATATCCTGAATTACTAATTAATGATGTCTCAAAACATATTCAACAAGATGATATGAAAACTATTTTTCAAAAAAATGATTTTATTGGATTAAATCATTATCAACATATCAGAATTAAAGCTGATAATAAAAATTTACTTAAAGCAAGAGGAGCATTCAATGATGAATTACCTTTTGGTATTGATGATAAAGATGCAAAATTAACTCTTATGGGATGGGAAATTGTTCCAGATGCTTATTATGATCAAATTATGGATTTAAAAAATAATTATGGAAATCCAGATATTTATCTAACTGAAAATGGTGCAGCATATCCAGATTTAATTGAAAAAAATGGAGAAATAAACGACAACGATCGTATTGATTACTTTAAGAAGTATTTAAGTGCTGTAAAAAAATCAATTGATAATGGAGCTAAAGTTAAAAGCTACTTTGCATGGACATTCATGGATAATTTTGAATGGGCGTTAGGATTTGAAAAAAGATTTGGAATAGTACATGTTGATTTTAAAACTTTAAAAAGAACACCTAAAAAATCATATTATTTTTTCAAAAAGCTTGTAGAACAAAATTCAATTCCTTTAGATTTTTAATTAATTAAATCTAAATAAAAACTTATTAAAAAAGATAAATTATTTAAAAGCTAAATTATTTTCGTCAAATAAATGACATTTATTTAGATCAAAACTTAAGCTTAAATTGTCTCCAATATTAGCTGAATTCTCACCATCTGTTTGAACAACTAATGGTTCTCCATCTTTCTCTAAATATAGAAATGTAGATGAACCTAATTTTTCAATTACAAATACCTTACTATTCCAGCATTTTTCGCCAGTATTAATTAAGATATGTTCAGGTCTGATACCAATCTTTACACTATCACCAGGTGAAACTTTATCTGAAGTTTTTGGAACAATAATTTTTCCTTGTCCTGAAATTTCAACTTCGGTTCCATGGCTACTAGAGCTTATAACTTTAGAATTGATAAAGTTCATCTTTGGTGAACCAATAAAACCACCAACAAATAAATTTTCTGGTTCATTGTATAATTTTAAAGGTGATCCTTTTTGAGATACTATTCCATGATCTAATACAACTATATCATCTGCAAGAGTCATTGCTTCGGTTTGATCGTGAGTAACATAAATCATTGTTGCATTTAATTGATCATGTAATTTAGCAAGCTCTACTCTCATCTGAACTCTTAAAGCTGCATCTAAATTAGATAAAGGTTCATCAAATAAAAATACTTTTGGCTTTCTTGTAATTGCTCTACCAATTGCAACTCTTTGTCTTTGTCCTCCAGACAATTGTTTTGGTTTTCTCTCCAAGTATTCCTCAATTTGAAGAATTTTAGCAGCCTCCATAACTCTCTCTGTAATTTCTTCTTTAGATTTTTTTTCAATCTCTAAACCAAAAGCCATGTTATCGAACACTGTCATGTGTGGATACAAAGCATATGATTGAAAAACCATTGCTATATTTCTTTCTGATGGTGGAAGATCATTAATAACTTCTCCGTCAATTGAAATTGTTCCTGAGTTAACCTCTTCTAAACCAGCAATCATTCTTAGCATTGTTGACTTACCACAGCCACTTGGCCCAACAAATACAGTGAAAGATTCACTTTTAATTTCTAGAGATACATCTTTGATTACATGTGTAGACCCAAAAGATTTATTTATATTCGAAATATTTATCTCTGCCATCTTGAGTTAATATTGTTTTTAAGCATTTATTCATAATTTTTAAGTTAATTCAATCATGATTAATTTTATTAATTATGATATCTTTAACTAAAATGAAAATTTTAAGAGATAGTTTTGGGAGAACCTTTCCATATATAAGGCTTTCAATTACTGATGTATGTAACTTTAAATGTGGATATTGTTTACCTAATGGTTATCAAATTGATAAAAGTGACAACAGAAAATTTCTACACCTGGAAGAGATTAAACGTTTAGCAAAAGTTTTTTCAAAATTAGGTGTATGTAAAATAAGACTTACAGGTGGCGAACCAACGGTAAGAAAAGATTTTTTTGATATAATCAAGATCTTAAAAAATGAAGCTGGAATAAAAAAAGTTGTAAT
>CACKDY010000021.1:0-12708 GCA_902599105.1 uncultured Pelagibacteraceae bacterium
AAAGATAATTATATCTCTGCTTTTGATATTATTAACAATGACTTTGATCCTAAAAGGGTTGAGAATAAAATAATTTTAATTGGATCATCTGCTCAGGCATTATTTGATATTGTTAAAATTTCTAATGGTAAAACAGTTCCTGGAGTTGAAGTTCATGCTCATATCATTGATAATATTTTAAAAAATCAAAGTATATCAAAAAATATTTATACCCAAGCTACTGAAAATATAATCTTCTTAATTCTAATAATATTTTTGATTTTTATTCCAATGAAAATTAAACCAAAATTAAGTATTATTTTTTTTATCGGTTCTATTATTATAATTAATTTATCAAGTATTATTATTTACCAATTCAACTTTTATATTGATTCATTATTTTCAAGTATTGCAGGAATAATAGCATTTATGATTTCATTGTACTTTAGATATTTAGAGGAAAATTCAATTGCTATTGAAAATGAGAAAAAACAATCAATTTTAAAAAAAGAAAGAGAAATAGCTGGCGAGGTTCAAAAGAAATTATTCCCAAGTAACAAAAAAATTGAAAAATATATATTTGCAAAAAATACACCAGCTAAAGATGTATCTGGGGATTATTATGATTACTACCAAGTAAATGATAATGAAATTTATTTTATCTTAGGAGATGTAACAGGCAAGGGAATTAAGGCTGGAATATTAATGGCAAATGCTGCTGCAGTATTTAGATCACTTGTAAAAATGAATTCATCTGTCGCGAAAACTGCTTTATTTATGAATAACCAGGTAAAAGACTCTTCTTATCAAGCAATGTTTATTACTGTTATTTTGGGAAGAATAAATTTAGAAAAAAAAGAAATGGAATTTATTAATATGGGTCATGAACCAATGATGGTATTAGATCGAAAATTTAATTTTGAGTATGTAAATTCAACTTTACCTCCAATGGGACTAATGCCTGTCAAAGATGAGAGTTTTTTTAAAACAACAATTATGGATATATCTGACAAAACTATTTTGATATATACAGATGGAGTTACAGAGGGATATGTCGATGATGGTAAAGAACTTGAGGTTGTAGGTCTTGAAAATGAAATTAAGAAATTAAATTCAACTTCACCTGAAATAATAATTAATCATGCAACAAAAATATTAACAGATAAAGGCTTTACTTTAAGAGATGACATCACAGCTCTTGGAATAAATGTTAATGATCCAAATTAGGTTTAAACTTTTATAACTCTAAAAACTAGCTTATAATTTTAAAAATTATTTATGACAAAGAATTTTTTTAAAAATTTAATAATTATTTTTTTTTTAATATCAAGTTCACCTTTAGCCGAAATTTCGTATCGAGAAATTTTAGATAACCCAACAGATTTAGAGTTAAATTTAAATTATGCCAAACAACAAGAAAAAGTTGGTAATATTAAATCAACTATTGCTACTCTTGAAAGACTGAGCAAACTTTATCCAAAAAATTCTGATATCAAGTTATATTTATTATCAATTTTACTTAAGATGGACTCTAAAGTGAAAGTTGATTTTATGGTCAAAACAATGCTTGAAGATCCTAACACGAATGAAGAAACTAAAAAATTAATAGCTGAACTATTAACCGGCGATCAATTTAAAAATGATAAACAAAATAAGTGGATTGCTTATTTAGATATTAATTATTCTCAAACAGAAGAAGACAATATTAGTGGAAGAACGAAGTCAGGACAACTTGCTAAAAGTAATGGTACTACTGACTCTGAAGTACCTTTTCCAGCTAACGATAGTAGACTTACTTTAGAATATGATAAAACTTTTGTTAGAGGTACTGCTTTAACTTTAGGAAGAATTTTGAATGAAAGTTCATCTATATTTATGAACTTAGGTTTAAATGTAAATACTTTTAACCAAAAGCTCAAAGGAGAAAGTGATGTTCACACTGTCTCCTTAAGTTACTTTAAAGCAAAGAAAAATCATTATTTCTCACCGTATATTTATTACAATAATTTAAACTATAGAATGCAAGAGGATTATCAAGCTAAGGGATTTGGCATGAGCAATACCTATTTATTTAATGATAAATTTAATTTAAATTATGTTTTAAGTTACTCAGATAGCAGATATCACTCAAAACCTAGTCCAATAGACTCTCAAGGAACTCGAATATTTGCGGATGCAGGTGATTTAAATAATAATGAAGTTTATAGTGCTAATATAAGATTAAATTATAACTTAACAGATAAAATACAAATTAGCTCAAAAGTAATTTATAGTGACATTCAACATGCTCAACGTTTTGATAGTTATGAGTCTAGTGGTGCAAATTTATCAATTTCTAGAATTTTTCCATTTGGAACATTTACAGCATCCGCAACTCATCTAACAAACGTATATGATACAAGAAAAATTACGGTATCATCATTAAAAGATAGAGAAGATACTAGTTTAGTTTCTAATTTGATTCTAAAGGGTGATATAAATCAACTTTTACCTTTTTTAAAAAAGATAAATAAAGATAATAATATTTATTATACTATGAGCTTGAGAGAATCTAATGTAAATTCAACAATATCAAGCTATGAAATTAAAAGATCATTTGGAACAATTGGAATATCTAAGAGGATAAATTTTAATGATTAAGAAATTTTTTTATATTTTATTTATTTATTTTCTTTTAATTTTTAAATCTTTTGGTACTGAATTTATTGGTGTAATAGGTGTAGCCGTAGGTGAAATAAGTAATCAAAATAATGAAAAACTATTAAGTGGATCTAAAATATTTTATGGGGATACTATTGTAGTAAAGCCTAAATCGAATGCACAAATATTATTTTTAGATGAAACTGTAATGACAGTAGGGGAAGACACCGAACTAACTATAGATGATTTCATCTATGATCCAAAAACAAATAATGGAAATTTTGTAACAAATATAAAATCTGGGATCGTAAAGACAATTTCAGGAAAAATAAGTGAAAAAAATCCTGAAAATTTAGAAATTAAAATACCAAATGGTTCTTTAGGCGTAAGAGGGACAGAGTTTCTGGTATCACTAAATGATAAGAAAGAAAGTACAGTTTTATTATTAGGACCAGGCCCAGAAAATACTCTTGGTATGGTTCCTGGAAATATTAAATTAACAGATGGAATAAACACTACAAACATAACTAGTCCTGGTTTTCAAGCAATGATCCAAAATGTTGTATCTTTAGCATCACCAGCAAACCCAGATGTATTAAATCAAATGTCAAGTTCAATGAGTCATTCAGTTTTAAATTCTAGTAATGTTGTTAATAGTTCTAAAAATTTAACGATAAATTTGATAAATTCATCAGATTTAAAAAATAATATTATTATTACTGCAAAAAAGTTTGATTTAAAAGCAGACGAGAGTGCTTCAGAAATTTTATCGAGCTTATCAACAGACACTGAGTCTAAAGATATATTAGTTGCTATGAACCAGTTACAAGAGAATATAATAGTAACTGATAATGAGAATTATGTAAGGACTTTAGATCAAGACACAATTTTATACGACACCGGTTGGTTTGACCTGACAAAAGTAACAACTGGATCAAATGGACTATCGTATAGCTCTGACAAAAATGTTTTTGAGGATGGAGCAACGCAACAGGGTCGTGCTAAAGTTTATGTAAACTTTAATAAAAAAGAAATAAGTGCAGATGTATTTTCTAAATTAACGTTAAAAGGAGCATCTACAGTGGATTATAGTTTTACAACGCCTACAGTTACTTTAACAACAATACCAGTTGTTGCCTCTGTACCTAAGGCACTAGTTCCAGATGGAACAACAAGTTTAGATGAATTAATTGATAGTGGTGGGGGTGAATGCCCATCTGACTCTTGTACATCTTTAGTCAGAGTTGCTAACACTTTGCAGAGTAGTGCTTTGACATTAAATTCTGGAACTACAGAACAATTAATGGATAAGTACAACCATGACACTAGCAATTCAGATGCTGCAAAAGAAGTATTTCAATACGGTAAATTTACCACTGTTGATGGATCCGGATTAACGGGTCTAGGAACTTTTGTCTTTGAAGGAGCCCATGATGCAGCTGCAGCTCCTGCAGGAGAAGCTGCTTATGTTCAATCTATCGAAAGATTAGAAGGCTCAACAGTAGTAATAGGTAAAGCATTAGAATAAAAAAATATTAAAATTGAGCAAAAAGATCTTTTAATTTTTTTTAAGAAAACCATTATAATTAAATTATGTTTAATGAAATAATTCAAAATATATCTAAAGTAATTGTAGGAAATAATGAAAAAATAAAATTAACTTTAGCTGCAATAATTTCCGAAGGAAGTATTTTAATTGAAGATTTCCCAGGCTCAGGTAAAACAACTTTTGCAAAATCAATAACTAATAATTTAGGATTTAATTTTAAACGTATTCAATTTACCTCTGATTTATTACCCAGTGATATTTTAGGGTTTAATATTTTTTCTAAAGATAAACTTTCTTTTCAAAAAGGACCTATTTTTACTAATATTGTTTTAGCTGATGAATTAAATAGAGGTAGTCCAAAATCTCAAAGTGCATTTTTAGAGGCAATGGAAGAAAAAAATGTTTCGATTGATGGTACCACATACAAATTACCTGAACCTTTTTTTGTAATAGCAACACAAAATCCAATGGATGCATCTGGTACAAGCAGTTTACCAGACTCACAATTAGACAGATTTATGATTTCATTTTCTTTGTCAGACCTCCAGGATAATGAAAAGATTAAAATGTTGAAAAATAATATTAATTTCAATGAAAATAATTCTAATCCTTTAAATTGGAATAATATAAAAAACAAAAGATTGAAGATAAATATTAATGATGAAATTTATCAATATATAATCGAAATAGAACAAACAATTAAATCTCTAGAGCAAGAAATATATATTTCCGCAAGGTGTTTGAAACAAATAATTGATCTTGCTAAAGGGTGGGCAATGATCAATGATAAAGAGTATGTTACACATCAAGATATTAAAGAAATACTACCTTTTATCTTAAGACATCGAATAAAGTTTTTAAATCAAGATGAAAAATTTGATTTTATTAAAAAAGAAATATTAGAAAAAATTGTCATTAAGAAATGATAGCAAAAGCTTTTGTAGATTTTTTTAATAGTAAATTAACTCAAAACCTAAAGAATAAAAATAAAACCAAAATATATATTTATCCAAATTTCAATGGTTTAGGACTAGCTTTATTTATTTTTTTTAATTTTTTAATTGCTGTTTTTTATGAAAATAATTTTGGGCTTTTATTATCGATAATAATATTTTTTATTTTTTTTATTTCTATTTTTATTTCTCATCAAAATCTGAATAATCTTTATATTAACGAGAATGCAGAATATTTCATTCAGTCTGAAAAACATGAAAATATAGACATAATTATTATTAATTCATCAAATGACAAAAAGTTAAATATTGATATCGATTACGATAACAAAACAATTGGAAATTTTAATTTTACTAACAAATATAATAATTTTTCTCATCCAATGAAATTTAAAGATCGTGGTGTATTTCCATTGAAAAGATTCTGTATCAAATCTATTTATCCTTTTGGTATAATAAGAACTAAAATTTATTTTCATCTAAAAAGTTTAATTTATGTATACCCAAAAGCAATAAGACCCCCTGAAAATTTATTGTATGAATTTAATATTTCAAACACCAATAGTGCGAATGATGACTTTGATGGAATTGAGGAATTCAGGAGAGGAGATAGTTTATCAAAGATAGCTTGGAAAAAATCAACAATTAATGAAAAAAAAAATGTAAAAAAATTCAAAGAACCTAAAAAGCATCAAAATTTTATATTAGACCTAAATAGATATCCAAATATACCTTTTGAGCTACTATTAAGTTATTCCATTTATATAATTAAATATTTTTTTCAAAAAAAAAATACATCTAATTTTAAAGCATAATGGAAATAGCTTTCATCTTAGTTCAAATCAAAGTTCTCTAAATGAAATTTTAAAATATTTTTCTAATGTTAAGTCTTAAAATTTTAAATATAAAAAATCTTCCAATTTTAATATTGATTTTATGTTTAGTTTCAATTGGTAGTGAAATAACATTTTTAAACAAAATTTTTTGGATAACTTTAGTCTTCATAAGTTATTTTTTATTAAAATTTAATTTTAAATTTAAAAATTTATTAATAGGTGGTTATGCTCTAATTGCTATTTACATTCAGCTAAGATTTGATCAATTTGTTTTTTCAGAAGAATTTTTCTTAAATTGTCTAGCTATCTTAATTATTGCAAAATATTCAGAGTTATTAACAAAAAATAATCAATTATCTTTTTCAATGATTTCTATGATTATAGCAGTAGCAAGTTTAATAAAAGGTCAGGATCTACTTAGTTCAATTACCTCTTTAACAATTATTATTTCATCAGTTGTTTATATGTATTTGCTTCAACAAAAAGAGCTTATGGATTTTAACCTAAAAAATATTTTTAAATATTTAGCTTTTGGCTTTAGCATTTTTCCAATAATTATTATTTTTTATTTAGTTTTTCCACGTGCAGACATAAATTTTAGAATTTTTGATCCTTCTGCAAGTTCGTTAGGTATACCTGACAATATTAATCTTGGTTCGTTCAGAGAATTTTCAAATTCTGAGGAGCCAGTTTTCACATTAATAAATAAAAATTATAAAAAAGATCAACTTTATTTTCGAGTGAAAGTATTTGATTACATGGAAAAGAACAGATCCTGGAGACCTACTTCAAATATATATATGTATAATACTTTTAAAAATCATACCAAAGTTTACAAAGGGCAAAACCTAGGGGAAACTTATGAAATAATCCTAGAACCTCATAAAGGTAAGTGGATACCTTCATTAGATAATTCTAAACTTAAAACAATTGATAGCAAGATCGAGGAAAATTTATTTAACCAAACTTACACAATTAAAAATTTAATTGATAGAAAGAAAAAAATAGAGTTCTTTAGGTATAACAATAATCAAGAAATATATGATCGATTAATAGATTACTATACGCTATTACCAAATACTATCTCTAAAGATTTGGTAGATTGGTCAACTAAAAATAAAAAAAATAAAACAGACAAAGAATATTTAAATACCATTATTAAAACTTTTGCAAATGGTAGTTACTTTTACAATTTAAGTCCTAAAAATTTATCTGGGAATAACTACGCTGACTTTTTCTTTAAAAGCAAAGAGGGTTATTGCGAATACTTTGCAGGTACTTTTGTTTTACTTGCAAGATTAGGGGGGATACCTAGTAGAATTGTTTCTGGTTACTTAGGTGGAGATTTAAATGATATAGGTGATTTTTATGTGTTTAGACAAAAAGATACTCATGCCTGGGCAGAAGTATGGTTTGAAGAAGAGGGATGGGTTAGGGTAGATCCTACAAAGTATATTCCTCAAGAAAATGTTAGAAATACATTAAACGATTTATTTAATTATAAAAAAAATACATCAGATAGTCCTATACGTTTGAAAATTTTTAAATATGTTGGTTATTATTTAAATTATACTGATTTTGTTTGGACACAACATCTTTTATCGTATGACAATGCACAAAGAAAATCTTTTATAAAAGATTTAACAAATTTTACATTCTCCAAAACATTTTATTGGATATTTATTCCTATTTTATCAATTTTATTTGTAAGATTTTTATTTTTATTTAATAAAAAAAAATTTATTAAATTAGTAATTAATTTTGTGATTTGGAGGTTAAGAAAAAAATATAATTTACTCTATTCAGATACTCATCAACAAATATTAAACAAGCTATCAGTAAGAGAACAAAATAAATATAAAAATCTATTTGAAATTTTTGAAATTGTAAAATATTCAAATAATGAAATAAGATATTCATTGATATTTAAATCTTTAATTTAAAAATTATTTAGATATTATCTACCATTATGAACAAAAAAGGTTTTACTCTAATAGAACTCCTAGTAGTGGTGGCAATTATTGGTATTTTAGCTGCAGTTGGTGTTGTTGCTTATAGTGGTTATACAAGTGGTGCTAAAAAGCAAGCTGCCATTTCAAATCATAAAGCTGTAGTAAAATATATAATTTCAGAAACAATGAAATGTTCAATGGGTAACGAAAAAGCAATGAACGATGAATTAGATTGTAGTAAACAAAATTTAAATACCTGGAAAGATGTAGTAGCAGATGCAGCAATTGAAGCACTAAAAGATTTTAAAAATCCATATTTCCCATCAAAAATAGCTTTAACACACGGAGGTGATATTATTAGAGACGATGATGTTGGTTATATTAGAATGAGATCTCCACAAAATAAAATTAAAGTAATGACATGTGTCAAAACTCCATGTTCTGGTACCCAATGTGATATGCCCAATCATGTCTGCAGTGAGGAAATTAATTTGAATTAATTTAAAAATATATGTAAATAAAAAAACTTTTATAGACATTTTATGAAACAGATTTTATTCATTATATTCTTTCTTTTTTCACTCGGATCTTTAGGTCATGCTACTTGTAATACAACAATAACTACCGCAATAACTGATGAGCAAACTTGTGGAGCAAGTGAAACCTTGACTGTTGAGTCAACTGGTTCAATAGTATTTAGTGGAAGTAAAGCAGTCCGCGCAAATAATGGTGTTGGTGCATCAAATACAACCGTAATCAACCATGGTTTGATAAGCGCAACGGGTGATACCATAAATATGAAAAGCGCCCCTGGAACAAATAAAATTACTAATTCAGGTACAATAAATACAGCTCAAAATGAAAATGCTAGCAGTAGCATTGCTGTTTTAGTTCAGAAAACTGATGACACTGAGATTGTTAATAGCGGAACTATTCATGGTGGAAAATATGCTATACAAGGTCTAGAAACTAGCGATATAACCATTACAAACAGTGGTACTATTTCTGCAAATAATACATCTGCTGCTGCCATTTACCTTACCAATGGTACAAATGCAACAATAACAAACACTGGAACAATTACAAATTTAAGACATGGAATTAGACTTGGTAAAGGTCATGGCTCATTAAATAATGCTACAATTATTAATTCTGGTTTGATTGCTGGCACAACTCATAACGATAGAAATTCAATATATATTAGCGATGATAACAATGTAACTTCAGGATTTAATTTAATAACAAAAGGAGAAGGATATTATGATGGTAAAATTCTACTTAGTGATCAAAACGAAACAACCGGTGTAACATTTTTCGACTTTACTTTAGATTGTAGTATTTCAAGAGATCAAACCATAGAAATTCATGAGAAACAAAATGTGAGGGTAATTAATAACCTATGTGGAAACGATACTTATGAAATTCTAGACTCAAATTTAAATCCAGATCCAGATAATTCTGAAACAAATGGATATTTAAGAATTTATGGAGAAGAATTAGATGTTGTTAGTAACAATAAAAAATACAGAACAGAAATTTTCAGTAATACTCTAAATAATATTTTTAAGTCATTAAGTGATATAAAAGAAAGATCAACATTTTATACCCAATCGAAAAGAAATAATATTTATCAAAACTCTATCAAAGGGGTTTCAGGTTATTTTTTAAAGAATGATTATGAGGAGGATAAGACAAGAACTTTTTTAACTTATTTTGAGCAAAATGCTAAGTTTAATAGTAAGGAAAAAAGTAAAAGTGAAAACTTAGCTTTTGGTTACGATATAAAAACAAATTCAAGTAATATTTCAATAAAGCCATTGATTGGTATTTCTAGTAATAACATTATTGATATTGAAACTGAGTCTGAACAAATAAAAACAAATAACTCTTTTGGGCAGTTTTTTGCATTACATACTGATTATAAATTAACTAGAAATATTCAAAATAATAATGATTTATCGCTAACAATAAAAGGTGAATATGGTGCTCATCGACTGCCAAAATATATATCAAATTTTACACATGGAGATTTATCAGTAGACGAAGCAATTGATCAAGTTTTAGGCGCTGGTTTTGATGTTGAGTATTCAATAAATAATGAAAATGGTTTTATTTTAAAACCTTATTTTGGTTTAGCCTTTAACAAAACTCTAAGTGGTATAGTCAAAATGAATGATATTAATGGTGCTGGCTTAAAAGAGGATATATCTCAAAGTCATACAATGAATGGAGCTGTCACAAAAAAAAATTGGATTTTCTTTAACTAAAAATACAGAGGATATTAGTTTAAGCCTAAATTTTGAACATAGTAATATGGATAAAATAATTAATAATAATTTAAATTTATCTATTAGTAAAAAACTTCAAAGAGTTGCTAAAAAAAGAGCAATGCAAAGAAAAGAAGATGAAAAATTAGATCCTGAACTTGAGAGCTTATTTGATCAGCTTCAGGTTGTAAGAGAAAACGAAAGACTTGCATTGGTTGCTAACAAATTAAATAAAGAAAATCAGACAATGAAAGATTTAATTATTCAATTGATAAAAGAAAATCAAAAAATAAAAACTGAAAATAAGTTATTAATTAAAAACATGAATTAAATTGATTAAACAATGGATCAATTTTTATTGATAAATATTTAGGCTTTTTAAAGTTATTTAAATTTTAACTCAACTTATTTTTTATTAGCTAGTTTTTGCAAAAGATATATCTCTTTGTCTGTAAGAGAATTTTTTTCTTCTTTAATTTGGTCATCTAAACTTAATAAAGTTATCAATGAAAAAATTGATCCAAGTCCACTCATAATTATAAAATAGATTAAATTGGGATTTAATATTATTAATAAAATAATTATTGTAGACCAACCAATAAAAATTCCATTTAAAATTGTTTTATGACTTTTTAAATCTTTGATTTTAGAAAATTGTAAAAGTAATAAAGATAAAAACAACATTACGCCTGCCAGTGTTGCTCTTAAGGTTACGAGAATATCTATTCCACCTCCATAGAGCTCTTTGTGAATAAAATATGCAATTACACCTTTGTATGAAAAATAAAAAAATAAAATTAAAGTTAAAACTATTGATAAATAATATGCAATTTTTGGTTGAATGCTAATTTTAAATTTCATAATTAATTATTTAATATTGCAAATAGAATTTCAACAAGATTAAATTAGAATAATAATTTCAAATGAAACAAAAAGGCTTTACATTAATTGAACTCTTAGTCGTAGTAGCCATCATAGGTATTCTAGCTGCTGTAGGAATAGTTGCTTATAGTGGATACACGAGTAGTGCAAAGCATAGCGTTTGTAAGGATAATCATAAAAAGATTGTAAAAACGATAGTTGAAAAAAAAAACTTTCTGTGAATTTAATGAAACTATTAAATTAAGAAAATATTACACCGGATTTCAAAAAGGTGCAGAATTCGATTTCAATTGCTCAAGACCATTTTTTGAATTAGGTCAACATGTTGGCTGGCATCTTTCGAATACTTTGAGAAATCCATATTCACCAAATAATCATTGGGGTTATGATTGGGCTGGAAATAGTAGCTCCCCAACAACTGAGGGTGTTAGTTATTATCACGATCCTGTGCGTGATACTTTTAGAGTCAGAACACTTTGTGATGGAAAGGTAATTGAAAATACAATTGAAAAATAAATCAAAAGGCTTCACCTTAATAGAACTTTTAGTTGTCGTAGCAATCATAGGTATCCTCGCTGCAGTGGGTGTTGTTGCTTATAGTGGGTATACGATCAGTGCAAAAAGAAATGCAACACTTGCACAGCATGAAAAAGTGGTAAAATTTATTCAAAATAATTTAGGACTTTGTGATGTACAGGGTGGAGGAACTTTAGAATTAAGTTCAACAAGGTCTTTTAATTGCGACCTAGTTGCCAACAAAGGAAATATCAAAAATTTAAATAATGTTTTGATTGGACATTTTTTAGATTTAGGTTGGAAAAATCCTTACGGAGAAACGGATCCAGTTATTTATGCAGGAACAAATAGTTCACAAGATCGAGACGGAAGAATGAGAATTGATGAAACTGAATGTCCAGGAGGTTATTCAAATGGAGCAAGAATTGCTTTATGGATCAAAACTCATAAAGAATATTATCCAGTGCTTATTGAAAAGGACGGTTGGTGTAAAAATTAACTATTACTAAAAGTTGTGTCTCCAAGAATTTCGATAAGTACTAACCTGACCTGAACCAGCTTTAATACTTATTAAATCTTTCTTTTTACTATCTTCACATTCTTTCTTTTTCTTTTGATCTGTTATTTTACTACAATCTACTTTACCTGCTATGTTAGCAAAAAGAGTGTCTCCAAATGTTACGATTTTAGATAATACTCCTTGTCCAACCCAAGCACATTTATTCTTATTACCCAAACTTTGTCCAAGTTCAGATGAAATATTTGTTCCACATTCATCATCAACACCACAGATATAAGCATCCCCTAAGCTACATTTGTTTACAGATTTTGTTGGCTCATATATCGGAAAGTAAACTTGACCCCGATATACAGTCGGTTCAGCAGAAACTTTCGCGTAATCTTTTAAATTTATGTACCAACCTTTATCAGCATTTTGAGGACAGTTAGCTCCTGTTGTATCATCAGTGGTATTTTTACATTTTGTAATGGTATCAGCTTTTGCTGGCACTGCTACATCTTTAAAGAATGGATAATTTTGATCTTTAATTCCAAGCATGAAGTTTTGTACTCCAGAAGTAGTATCATTTATTCTTTCGTAATCGCCAGTTCCAGCAAACAACCACATGGAATTTG
>CACKDY010000022.1:0-12154 GCA_902599105.1 uncultured Pelagibacteraceae bacterium
AGTTTTTGTCTTTCTATTTTTTGAGCGTCTGTTTCAAAAGGATAATTTTCCTTTTGAAAATTAATACTGAGTTGCTTTATTTGCTCAGTCATTTCTTGAATTTTTATTTTGGTATCTATTTCTATTAATTCTTCACTTGTTAAAAATGGAATTAATTTAGAGGTTCTATCAATATAACTTACAAGGATTTTTTTTTGTTGATCGTTAAGATCTGTGGATCCTTTAATTTCATTTGCAATTTTTATAAGATTTTTATTTTCAATTTTTATAATTGAAGTACTTTTGAACTCTCTCTCTTCAATAGGAAATTGATATTTTAAGCCTAATAATGATTCATTTATTTTAGCAACTTGACACAATTCGTTTGCAGATTTTGGATAAAAACCTCTTGCTATATCCCATGAATAATAAAGCCACAGCATTAATATTGCACTACTACCAACAATTACCCAGTGCGTTCCACCTTTAGATCTTTCTGGATTACCAAATACAGCATCAACTTTTTCAGTTTTAATTAATCTTCTTCCATAAAGAATGCATCCAATAATAGATACTACAATTAGTATTGTTACAATTTGGGTTAGCATTAATTATCTTTTCCCATTATTTCTTCTTCCATGTTCCAGATCATGGATAAAATTTCTTCTCTAGTAGATGAAAATTCTTTATTTTTTTTAATTTCTCTTAAATCTTGTGTAAGACCCATTTCTGCAAATGGAAGATTGTATTCTTTATGTATTCTACCTGGTCTTGGTGCCATAACATATAATCTTTCACCAAGTAAGAGAGCTTCCTCCACGGAGTGAGTAATTAAAATAATAGTTTTTCCGGTTTCTTTCCAAATTTTTAAAACTAATGACTGCATCTTTTCTCTTGTTAATGCATCTAAAGCCCCTAATGGCTCGTCCATTAAAATTAGATCAGGATCATTTATTAAACATCTTGCAAGAGCAACTCTTTGCTGCATACCACCTGACAATTGATAAGTAGGAGTGTTACCAAATCCTTTCAAACCAACTATATCTAACCATTCCTCAACTTTATTAGCTGTAACTTCAGGATCTTCTTTTTTCATCCTAAGTCCGAAATTTACATTCTCAGCTACTGTTAACCATTCAAACAAAGCACCTTGTTGAAATACCATTCCTCTTTCAACACCAGGCCCATCAATTTCATTATTATTTAATGTAATTTTTCCTGAAGTAGGTCTTAAAAATCCGGCAGTAATGTTTAGTAAAGTTGTTTTTCCGCAACCAGAAGGACCAAGAACCGTTAGCAACTCCCCTTTTTTTAAAGTAAAACTTACATCTTTTAAAGCATGAACTGTTTCTCCTTTTGGAGTTTTAAAAATCATATTTAGATTTTGAGAAACAAGATCACTCATAGTGCCCTTATATTTGAAATTTTTTAAAAAAAATAGGCACTAATTATTAAATCAGTGCCTATTTAAAAAGTTTTAAACCTTTAAAATTATAAAGGTAAGAAACTTGTATCTACGTTTCCTTTTGGTGTTCCCATTCCATCCAAGAAACCAGCTAGATTACCACTCTCCATAGATTTTTTAGTTTCTTCAGGAGTTAAGAATTTAAATCCATCTAAAGTACCTTTCATTTTTGATACTTCCATCGCAGATGCTTTAGACATAGAATTCATATCGCTTTTACCTGAATTGTATCTTGCATTAGCTTCATGAGTAACTTCAACAAAAGTTCTTACCATTCCTGGATTTTCATTCATAAACTTATTAGTTACAGAAGTAATATCTATACCCAGAATACCTCCAGCTCTAGCTTCCTCAACTGAAATTAATCTAGAACCAACTTCTGTAGCTGCTGCAATTGAATTACCACCAAATAAACATGCCATTGCTACATCACCACTTACTAAAGCTGCAGCTCCATCTTCTGGAACCATATCAATAACAGTCATTTTGCTTGGATCGGCACCAACAATTTCCATACTTGCAGTAAAAACATAATCAGCCATAGTACCTAAAGGCACTGCAACTTTTTTACCCTCTAATTCACTAGCGTTTGCTTTTGTAATTCCAGAAGCATTAGATGTAACACATGTAGTTCCACCCATTCCGTATTCCATCGCAATATCAATTAGTTTGATAGGTGCATTAGATTTTACAGCGTTGATAAAAGGCACTAAACCTTGTGAGTAAGAAATATCAATATCTCCTGCTAGCATGGCTTCTGTCATTTCCACACCAGTATTGAAGCTTGTCCACTTGACTGGAACTCCTAAAGCTTTTGAGTAATTTTTCTTCATCATGTCCTCTAGGTTTGGACTTGGCCATTCTAGAAAGTATGCAACTCTAACCTCATTTGCAGCTGAATTAGCAACTGAAATTGATAGGTTAAGTGCAAAAATAGATCCTAGAATAAAACTTAGTATTTTTTTCATTTATTCCCCTATGTTTAATTAATTAAATTATCGATATTTAAATTCAAATTGTGCCCGAAGTAAAACAAAAAAGAAAGCTTATACAATCACTGGTTGTGTCAATAATGTGGTAGTTAATCCATTTATTTTAGTCTAAAGAGGCTTTAAGATTAATTTTAAAATATATTTAAAAAATAATTTTTATGAGCACACAAAACAAAACAGCAATACCAAATTCTTTGAATGAACATTGGATGCCATTCACATCTAACAAGGATTTTAAAGAGAACCCAAGATTAATTGTTGAAGCAAAAGGGGTGTATTTAAAAAACCATCAAGGTCAAACACAAATTGATGCAAGCTCAGGATTGTTTTGTAACCCTTTAGGTCATGGAAGAGAGGAAATTATTGAAGCAATTACAAATCAATTAAAAACTTTAGATTACTGTCAACCTTTCCAACAAGGTTTTGGTGGATCATTTGAATTAGCTACAAGAATTTCAAAACATACGCCAGGTAATTTAAATAGAATGTTTTATACAATTTGTGGCTCAACAGCAGTAGAAACAGCAATAAAAATTGCAATTGCATATCATAGAGCAAGAGGAGATAGTCAAAGATTTAGATTTGTTGGTAGAGAAAGAGGTTACCATGGAATGAATATTGGTGCGACTTCTGTCGGAGGTATGGTTAATAATGTAAAAACTTTTGCAAGTGTTTTAATGCCGGGTGTTGTTCATATGAGGCATACACATTTACCAGAACATAAATTTGTAAGTGGTCAACCAGAAACAGGTGTCGAGTTAGCAGAAGATTTGGAAAGAATTTGCATGAACTTTGGAGCTGAGAATATTGCAGCTTGTATTGTAGAACCTATTGCAGGATCGACAGGAACATTAGTTCCACCAAAAGGATACTTACAAAGATTAAGAGAGATTTGTGATAAACATGGAATACTTTTAATTTTTGATGAAGTAATTACAGGCTGGGGAAGAACTGGTTCTCCATTTGCATCACAAGAGTATGGAGTAACCCCAGATATGATGACAATGGCAAAAGCTACCACTAACGGTATTAGTCCAATGGGAGTAGTTGCTTGTAAGGAGGATATTTATGATGCTATTGCTGAAAATGCTCCAAAAGGAACTATAGAATTATTTCATGGATACACTTATTCAGGTATTCCAATTTCAGTAGCTGCTGGATTAGCAGTACAAGATATTATTGAAAAAGATGATATTTTCAATAGAGCAAAGAATTTATCACCTTATTTCCAAGAAGGTTTGATGTCTTTAAAAGATATCGATATCGTTGACAACATTAGAGGATACGGAATGATGGGTGGTATTGATATTGTAATGGATAAAAAACCAGGTGCAGCAGGATTAACTTGTTTCAAACATTGTTACGAAGCTGGAGTTAATTTTAAAGCTACTGGAGATTGTTTAATTATTGCCCCAATGTTTATTTGCGAAAAAAAACACATAGATGAGATAATCGAAAAACTTCGAACTGGGATAACAAATTACTCAAAAAGTAAAAAGAATTAATTTTCATATATGAAAATTGGTGTTCCTAAAGAAATAAAACCACAAGAAAATAGAATTGGTTTAACTCCAGAAAGTGTAAAAACTTTGGTGTCAGAAGGACATGAGGTATTAGTTGAAAATAATGGTGGATTTGAGGCTGGTTTCGACAATGATCAATATTTAAAAGCAGGTGCTAAAATTGCTGATACAGCAGCCGATATTTTTAACGATGCAGAAATAATTGTTAAGGTTAAAGAACCTCAAAAAGTAGAAGTTGATATGATTAGAGAAAACCAAATCGTCTATACTTATCTTCATTTAGCAGCTGCAAAAGAATTAACCGAGGGATTAATAAAATCTAAAAGCATTAATATTGCTTACGAGACTGTGACAGATGACAATGGAAGATTGCCTTTACTCGCACCTATGAGCGCTGTAGCTGGGAGAATGTCAGTACAAGCTGGAGCTCATTGTTTAGAAAAAAATCAAAGTGGTAGAGGTTTGCTTTTAGGGGGTGCACCAGGTGTAACAGGTGGAACAGTAGTTATATTGGGCGGAGGAGTTGTTGGAGAAAATGCTGCAGTAATTGCAACTGGTATGCAAGCAAAAGTTCATATCGTAGATAAATCGGAAGCAAGATTAAAACAACTTGTAGAAATGTTTGGAGATAAAATTATACCAGAGCAAAGTGACAAAACAGATTTAGATAAATTAGTTGCTGAAGCAGATCTATTAGTTGGTGGAGTATTAATTCCAGGGGCAGAAGCACCAAAATTAATTACCAAAGAAATGATTAAAACAATGAAGAGAGGTTCAGTAATTGTTGATGTTGCTATCGATCAAGGAGGCTGTGTGGAAACTAGTAAACCCACAACACACGGTGATCCAACCTATATAGTTGATGATGTGGTACATTATTGTGTTGCTAACATGCCCGGTGGTGTTCCTAGAACATCAACATTGGCATTAAATAATGCAACCTTACCTTTCTTAGTAAAGCTTGCTAACAAAGGTTATCAAAAAGCGCTTAGTGAAGATAAAAATTTTTTAGCAGGGTTAAATGTTCACAAAGGTCAAGTAACTTACAAAGCAGTAGCTGATGTCTTTGGACATGTTTATGTAGAACCTGGAGAAGCTATCAAACATTAAAGATGGAAAAAAACTATCCATCTAGTTCAAAAGTAGTTGTAATAGGTGGCGGTGTTATAGGATGTTCTGTCGCTTATCATCTAACTAAATTCGGTTGGAATGATGTGGTTTTATTAGAGAGAGACCAGTTAACATCAGGAACCACATGGCACGCAGCAGGATTAGTAAGTCAACTAGGACCAACAGCCTCTATAACAAAAATTAGAAAATATACTCTGGATCTTTATAAGAAGCTTGAAAAAGAAGTTGATCATTCTGCTGGCTTAAGATTAAACGGTGCACTTTCTATAGCTCAAACAGATGCAAGATGGCAAGAACTCAGACGACAAGCTACTACAGCACAATTATACCATGTTGATGTAAAAATTTTAGATAAAGAAACTATTAAAAAAAATTATCCAATGATGCACACTGAAGATTTAAAAGGTGGTATTTTAATGCCAGGCGATGGAGCTGCTGACCCAAGTGGTGTTACACATATGTTAGCCAAAGCAGCAAGACAAGGTGGTGCTAAAATATTTGAACATTCTTCAGTAGAAAAAATTTTAACAAAAAATGGAAAAGTTCATGGTGTTAGAGTTAATGAAAAAGAAATTGAGTGTGAATATATTGTTTTAGCAACTGGCATGTGGTCAAGGCAAATAGGTGAAAAAATTGGTGTTAGTATTCCACTTTATCCTGCAGAACATTTCTATGTTATTACAGAACCAATCGAAAACCTTTCTAAAACACTACCAGTGATAAGAGATTTCGATAGCAGTGTTTATTTTAAAGAGGATGCAGGTAAGCTTTTAATTGGAATTTTTGAAGGTAAATCTATTCCTGCATTTGATAAAACAAATAAAGTGCCAGAGGATTTTTCATTTGGTGAGTTTCCAGAAAACTTTGAACATTTTGAACCATATTTAGAAAAGTCAATGAAAAGATTTCCAATTTTAGAAAAAATAGGAATAAGAAAGTTTTTTGCAGGACCAGAATCTTTTACTCCTGATACCAATTCTCTATTAGGAGAAGTCCCAGAAATTAAAAATTTATTTTTAAGCTGTGGATTAAATAGCGTAGGAATTGGTACTGGAGGAGGTGTTGGAAAAGTTACTGCTGAGTGGTTGATGACCGGTCATATTAATGAAGATATTTTTAATTATGATATTAAAAGATTTCAAAATTTTCATTCAGAAATAGGTTTTATAAAAAACAGAATTACGGAGTCATTAGGTAATTTATATGGAATGCATTGGCCTTATAAACAACATGTAACTTCAAGGAACATTAAAACTTTACCTCATCACGATTTACTTAAAGGATTTGGAGCATGTTTTGGTGTTTCAGCTGGTTATGAAAGACCAATGTGGTTTGCGCTCGATGGTGAAAAAGCTCAATATGAATACAGTTATAACTATCAAAATTGGTATCCATCAGTTGAATATGAAACCAATAATACAATGACCAATGTAGGTTTGTATGATTTAACTCCATTTTCAAAATTTGAAATTAATTCAAGTTCGGCTCATAAAGAGTTACAGAAAATATGTACATCAAACATTAAACATGAAATTGGAAAATGTACTTATACTCACATGTTAAATAAAGATGGGGGGATAGAAACAGACCTAACAGTAGTTTGTTTAGATGAAAATCATTTTAGAATTATAAGTTCAGCGGCAACTAGAGAAAGAGATAAATTTCATATTAAAAAACATTTGTCAGAAAAAACAGAGTTAAATGATGTGACGGATGAATATTGTGTTTTTGGTGTATTTGGTCCTAAGAGCAGATTATTAATGCAGAAATTAAGCAAAGATGACTTTAGTAATGAAAATTTTAAATTTGCTACGTCAAAATTTATAAGGATCGATAAAATACAAATATGGGCTCAAAGGTTATCTTATGTTGGTGAGCTGGGGTATGAGTTATATGTAAAGTCTTCAAATGCCAAAGACATTTATAAAAAAATTATTGAAGTAGGAAAAAATTTTAATATTTCTAATTGTGGAATGCATGCATTAGATACAATGAGAATGGAAAGTGGTTTTTTACATTGGGGGCATGATATGTCTCCTGAAGAAAACCAATATCAAGCTGGTCTTGATTTTACTATAAGTTATAAAAAACAAATTGATTTTATAGGTAAAGAAGCTTTAGAAAAAATTAAAAATAAAAAACTAAATACTAGATTTGCAATGTTTTCTTTAAATGAGAATATACCAGGAATACCTTTACTTCTTCATGACGAACCTATTTATCTAGATAATGAAATTATAGGAAGAACAACGTCTGGAAATTATTCATTTAATTTCAAAAAAAACCTGTCTTTTGGCTATATTAAAAATATTCCTTTAAATGAACTTGATAATAAAAGTATATACATAGAGGTTGAAAAAACTAGGTATAAGGCAGAAATACTTAAAGAACCATTAAAAGTTAGTAATTACAAAAATATTTAGCTCTTTGTAAATAGTTTGAATTTTTCTTTTTTACCTGATTAAATATTGATATGAAAAATTATGATGACGAAATAGCCTTAAAAACAAATTTTGTCTCAAAAAAAAATGTCAAGTCAGAAAAAATTAAAACTACTAATATAAACATATTATTAAACAGAGTAAGGTTAGATAGGAAAAAAACCTTACAAAAAAAAATCTTATTTACATTTGTTTTGGCTGTGACAGTAAGTTTAATAGGTATTTTTTCTGTTTGATAAATTAATTAGTGTATTCTTTTTACATGGTTATATGAACAAAAAAGGCTTCACGCTAATAGAACTTCTAGTCGTAGTAGCCATTATTGGAATATTAGCTGCAGTAGGAGTTGTTGCTTACAGTGGCTATACCAGCTCAGCAAAAAAATCTGTAACTAAAGCAAATCATAAATTAATACTTAATACCATGGTAAATGAGATACAAAAATGTGAAATTGATTCCTCAGGAGGTCTTTTAGATAAAAAATTAAATTGCTCAGATATATTCACAACTACAAATAATTATGGAAAAGTTACAAGCACTATGAGTTTTCATTTTAATTCAATTATTAAAAATGCCTACAGTTCAAAAATCCCTGCTACACATGGAGGAAGGTATCAGGGTAATTGTTTAGCTAGTGGATCTCAGCCCTCAGGCTATGGAGGTTTAAATGAGCAAGGAGTTCATCATGTTGCTATGGGTTGGGTTGGAAATGTTGTGACTTTATATGTTGATAGTTGTATTGAAGACTCGGGAAGTGCTTTAAGTGCGACTTATAAAATTCAGTTGTAAATAAAAACAATTTCTTAATTTCTTGTTTGAAAGAAAAAAATAAGTAGTATAAGCCATCCATTATTTAAGGCGGGGTAGCTCAGTTGGTTAGAGCGCGGGACTCATAAGCCCGAGGTCAGTGGTTCGATCCCACTTCCCGCTACCATAAATTATGAAAGATATTTATATAACCTGGAATGATTATCATAAAAAGATAGAGCAATTAGCTAAGAAAGTTCATGATGATAATTTAAAATTTAATCAAATTATTTGTATTGCAAAGGGTGGTTTAAGAGTAGGTGATGTTTTTAGTAGACTTTTCAATGTTCCTTTAGCCATACTATCAGTAGAATCTTACCATGGAGATAGTGATGATATTAAAAACCAACAAGGACAATTTACTTTTTCAAGAGATTTAGCAAAAACTACTCCAAATTTAGGTTCACATGTTTTGTTAGTTGATGATTTAGCAGACTCTGGGAAAACTTTAGTAAAAAGTATTAAATGGTTAGAGCATTTTTACGGATTTTATTTAGATGAAAAAATTAAAACTGCAGTCATATGGCATAAATCAACTTCAAAATTTAAACCAGATTACTCTGTAGATTATTTAAAAGACTCTCCTTGGATACATATGCCTTTTGAGAAATATGAAACTACAAATATTAAAGATTTTAAGTTTGAAGAATAAGTTATTTAATTAAACTATCATTAAACTGATTGGATACTCTTACAAATGTTGTACATTTGCTCAATTGTTTGAGAGAAGGTGCACCAACATAAGTACAACTACTTCTTACACCTCCGAGAATATTTAAAATAGTATCGTTTATTTTTCCTCTATACTTTACTCTTACTTTACGTCCTTCACTACTTCTATAATCTGAAAGCCCCCCATAATGTTTTTTATTAGCAACTTCAGAACTAGATCCATAAAACTCTATAAATTTTTCTCCATTAATTCTAACAACTTTCCCTTTTCCCTCATCATGTCCAGCAAGCATTCCTCCAAGCATCACAAAATCTGCACCACCTCCAAATCCTTTAGCAACATCACCGGGACATGTACATCCGCCATCTGCAATTACGTGTGCGCCAAGGCCGTGTGCTGCGTCAGCACATTCGATTACTGCACTTAATTGTGGATATCCAACTCCAGTTTGTATTCTTGTTGTACAAACACTTCCAGGTCCAATTCCAACTTTTACAATATCTGCACCACTTAAAACTAATTCTTGAGTCATATCAGCTGTTACTACGTTACCAGCAATAATTGTTTTAGTAGGGTACTTATCTCTTACTGATTTAATAAAATTAGTAAAATGCTCTGTATATCCATTAGCAACATCAATACAAATAAATTTAAAAAAACTAAATTCTTTTAAAACTTTATCTAAATTTTGAAAATCTTCTTTTTTAATTCCTACACTAAGTGCGATATTAGGATAAATTTTTTTTATATTTTTATTTTGTTTAATTTTTTTTACATCGTGTTGTTTAGTCAAAGATGTAATCATTCCATAATCGTTTAATATTTCTGCAACACTTAGTTCACCAACCCCATCCATGTTTGCTGCCATTATTGGAATACCTGACCATTCATTCTTACTATATTTAAATCTATAAGTTCTTAAAAGATTTACATCTTTACGACTTTTTAATGTACTTCTTTTAGGTCTAAATAGTACATCTGAATAATCTAACTTAAGCTCTTCTTCAATTCTCATTGATGATTAAGTTATAATCATAATAATTTATTTCAAACATTATATAGCCTGTGGATAAGTTTTTTACTTTCTAATGCCCTGGAAATTCAATTAAATTCTCAACTTTATAATTATTTTTTACTAAATTTTCTGATCCACCTAGATCAAATAGGTTTATAACAAATACAAATGCTGAAACTTTACCTTTCGAAATCTCAATTAATTTTGCAGCAGCTTCAGCAGTTCCTCCAGTTGCAATTAGATCATCAATTATTAAAACCTTATCGTTTTCATTAATAGAGTCTTTGTGAACTTCAATTGTTGCAGTTCCATATTCTAGTTCAAAATCTACAGAATGAACATCAGCTGGTAATTTATTTTTTTTTCTTAACATAATAAAAGGTTTTTTTAGAATATATGAGACAGCAGAAGCAAACACAAACCCCCTTGATTCTATTGCTGCTATTTTGGTAAAATTATATTTTTTGGATCTTTCTATAATTTGATCAATTGTTTCAGCAAATGCGTTTTCATTTTTGATTAGTGTAGTTATATCTCTAAATAAAATCCCTTTTTTAGGATAATCAGGAATTGATCTGATATAATCTTTTAAGTTCATAATAGTTAAATATAAAAGTATAAATAAATATATTTTTAATTATGACAACAAATAAATTAGCAATAATTGGTGGTAGTGGGCTTTATGATGTAGAGGAATTTAAAGATAGAGAATTACTAGATTTAGAAACACCTTGGGGAAAACCTTCTGATCAAATTTTAAAAACAAATTATAATAATAAAGAAGTTTATTTTTTACCAAGACATGGTAGAGGACACTTTGTTTCTCCTTCAAATATAAATTTTAGAGCAAACATAGATTCGCTAAAACAATTGGGTGTTACTGACATTGTCTCTGTATCAGCTGTAGGTTCTCTTAAGGAGGATTTGCCACCAGGAAAATTTGTTATTGTAGATCAATTTATTGATAGAACTTTTTCGAGGATAAAAACTTTTTTTGATGATGAAATTGTAGCCCATGTATCAATGGCGCATCCAACCTCAATTGGATTAATGAATGCATGCGAAGATGCAATTAAAAAATCAGATATAGATTATCAAAGAAATGGTACCTATGTCGTTATGGAAGGGCCACAATTTTCTACACTAGCAGAATCTAATTTGTATAGATCTTGGAAAGCAGATGTAATTGGAATGACCAATATGCCAGAAGCAAAGCTAGCAAGAGAGGCTGAAATTAGATATGCATCAGTTTCTATGGTAACAGATTTTGATTGTTGGCATCCAGATCATGAAAATGTTGATGTGCAACAAGTTATTAAGGTTTTATTAGGCAATGCCGAAAAAGCCAAAGTTATGATTAAAAACTTAATTGATAATTTTGAAAATTATATTGATCCAAATGATCCAACAAATAATTGTTTGGATGTAGCAATTATTACAGCTCCTGAAAAAAGAACTAAAAAAACAATTGATAAACTTAAAACAATAGCTGGAAGAGTTTTATTTAAATGAAGATTGAGGGTAAAGACTATCGAACAATATGGTATGAAGAAAATATTGTTAAAATAATTGATCAAACCAAACTTCCTCATCAATTTATAATTAAAGAACTAAAGACAGTAAAAGATGCAATTAATGCCATTAAAATAATGGAAGTAAGAGGAGCACCTTTAATAGGAGGAACTGCTGCTTATGGTATAGCTTTGGCAGTTCAAGAAAATAAAAATCCAGAATTTTTAAAAAAAAGTGCAGAAGAATTAATTCAATCAAGACCTACTGCTATTAATTTAAAATGGGCTGTAGACCGAATGATTAAAAAATTAGCAGGAATTAACAGTGATCAAATAATAAGTATCGCCTTAAATGAAGCAAAAGAAATATGTGATGAAGATGAAAAGTTTTGTGAAAATATTGGTATTAATGGATTAAAAATAATTGAGGAAATTTATAACAAAAAAAAAGATACAGTAAACATATTAACACATTGTAATGCAGGTTGGTTAGCAACAATTAATTGGGGTACAGCCACATCACCAATTTATCATGCACACAAAAAAGGTATACCAGTACATGTATGGGTAGATGAAACAAGACCAAGAAACCAAGGTGCTAATTTAACATCATATGA
>CACKDY010000023.1:0-9729 GCA_902599105.1 uncultured Pelagibacteraceae bacterium
TCAGCTGGATCTAACATTGTTTGAACTGCTATTGGAAATGATTGAATTATTTGTTCGGGTCTTGTGATACGATCAAAATATCTCGTAACTGGTTTAAAAGCATCGTTTGCAGTTGTGCTTGGGTTGTTAAATTGTTCAACTTGTTGCAATACTGGATCTGGCATTCTATTTGCATAAGTATCACCAGGTAAAAATAAAATTGGTAATCTATTGCTCATAGCAACCGCAGCAGCTGTAATCATATTTGTTGCTCCAGGTCCAACAGATGATGTGGCTACAAAAATTTGTTGTCTTCTTTTTGCTCTTGCATAACCAATTCCTGTAAGAGCCATATTTTGCTCATGATGACCTCTATATGTTGGAAGTTCTTTTTGATTTTCCTCTAATGCTTGACCTAAGCAAGCTACGTTTCCATGCCCAAAAATTCCAAAGACACCTGGAAATAAAGGTTCTTTTTTGCCGTTAATTAATATTTTCTGAGCAATTAAATATTTAACTATTGCATGAGCACATGTAAGGGTAATTTTTTTCATAAATATGTTTATCTTTTAATATGTATAGTGTTTATATATAATTTTAATTATAAATTAAAAAACCTAATTAAGTAAACTTAAAAATAAATTCTATGTACGAAAAATTTGGACAATTCATTGATGGTAAATGGCAGCAAGCTGAAAAAAAAGAAACTTATGATGTAATCAACCCTGCAACTGAGGAAGTGATTGGAAAAGCATCGAAAGCTTCATCTATTGAAGTACAAAAAGCATTAAAGTCTGCAGAAAAAGGTTTGGAAGTTTGGAAAAACACCGCTCCATGGCAAAGAGCTTACGTGCTTAGAAAAATTGCAGACATGATGAGAGAGAAAAAAGATGTTATTGCAAAATGGTTAACTCTTGAAGTTGGAAAACCTTTAACAGAAGCGGTTGGAGAAGTTGGTGGTGGAGCTGATATTTTTGAGTGGAATGCTGAGGAAACAAAAAGGATTTATGGTCAAACACAACAAAGTAGATTTCCAGATACTAGGGTTCATGTTTATTATCAACCCGTAGGAGTTGTTGCAGCTTTAGTTCCTTGGAATTTTCCAATAGTCTTAGCATCAAGAAAAATTTCTACTGCTTTAGCTGCAGGATGTTCTGTAATTTGTAAACCTGACGTAATTACTCCTGGTGCTGTGATGGAATTAGTTAACATTTGCAAAGAAGCTGGGGTACCAGATGGAGTTGTAAGTCTTTTGTCGGGTGATCCTGCTGAAATATCAAATGAATTAATGGAATCTGATATTATTAAAAAAGTTTCAGTTACTGGATCAACTAGAGTTGGTAAAATTATTTTAAAAAAAGCAGCTGATAAAGTCCAAAGAGTTACTATGGAATTAAGTGGGCACTCACCGTTTATTGTATGTGAAGATGTGGATATAAACAAAGTAGCTGATATAGCAATAACTGGTAAATTTAGAAATAATGGACAAGTCTGTATTTCACCGAATAGATTTTATATTCAAGAAAATAGAAAAGATGAGTTTGTTAATGCTTTCATAGAAAGAGCTAAAAAATTAAAAATTGGTAACGGTATGGACGAAGGTGTTGATTTAGGACCTTTAACTACAGCTAAGAGATTGGAGGAAATAGAAAAACTGGTTGAAACTACTAAAAAAGAGGGAGCTAAAGTATTGATGGGTGGACAGAAACCTTCTGGTTTCAATAAAGGATATTATTATGAACCAACAGTTTTTGACGATGTAAAAGATAATTTTACAATAATGAAGGAAGAACCTTTTGGTCCGCTAGTTCCGATATTAACTTTTAAAACTTTTGATGAAGTAATTGAAAGAGCTAACGACAATGACTTAGGATTGTGTAGTTATTTATATACTAACTCTATGGATAAAGCTCATATTGGATCTGAGAAATTAGAATCTGGTTGTGTAGCAGTTAATACTGGTGTTGTTGCAATCGCAGAAGCACCATTTGGAGGAATAAAACAAACTGGTTACGGGCGAGAGGGAGGATCAAACGCAATAAAAGATTATTTAAATGTAAAATACACTCACATGGGATTAAAAATCTAAATTAATGAGAAAAAATAAGGTTAAACAAATGATGAAAGACGGCAAACCCGTCATTAATGGCTGGTGTGCAATTCCAAGTACTGCATCTGCTGAAGCTATGGCTCATCAAGGTTGGGATTCTCTAACTGTGGATATGCAACATGGTTTAGTTGATTACAGTAATGCACTACCAATGATGCAAACAATATCTACAACAGAGGTAACTCCTTTGGCAAGAGTAAATTGGAATGAACCAGGTCAAATAATGAAAATATTAGATGCTGGGTGTTATGGAATTATATGCCCAATGGTAAGCAATAAAAAAGAGGCAGAAAACTTTGTTCAAGCATGCATGTATCCACCTGATGGTTATAGAAGTTTTGGTCCTGTTAGAGGTTTAATTTACGGTGGAGCTGATTATGCAGATCACGCTAATGATGAAATACTTAAATTAGCAATGATAGAAACAAAAGAATCCCTAGAAAATCTTGATGAAATTATGTCTACACCTGGTGTCGACGGGATTTACATTGGACCAGCAGATTTAAGTTTAGCTATAGGAGAAAAACCTGGGTTTGACAGACCAGAGTCTACAAAAGCTTATTCAGAAATTTTAAGAATTTTAGAACATGCAAAAAAAAATAATATTTTTGCAGGAATTCATAATGGTACCACAGAATATGCAACCAAGATGATTGAAAAAGGATTTAATTTTGTAACTATAGCATCTGATTTAAGAGCCCTGAGTGCTGGTGCAAAAGCTACAGTTGATAAAATGAAAGGTTCTTTGTCAAAAAAAGACGATAACGCTACTTACTAATCTATTTGATCTAAAAATTTCTCAAATTGTTTTTTTTCTAAATTAGATGATTGTTTTTTTCCAGGAAATTTACCAGAAATTGAGTCCTTTTTAAAAGCTTTAAGAGCTTTTAATCTCTCAATTTTAATTTCATCTCTAAGTCTTAATAAATTTCCGTATGCTTTAGAATGTCTTGGAGGATTTTTAGTATCACCACAAATATCTTCCATAAATAAATACATTACATCAGCATTTTTCCCTGAACCTAATGAAACAGTAACAATATCTGTGCGCTTTGAAATTTCACCCATTACATTTTCTGGTATAACCTCACACTCTGCAGAAAAAGCACCTGCATCTTCTAATCTTTTAAATTTTTGAAATAGATCATATGCTTCATCTGCAGTTTTGCCCACTGCTCTCAAACCACCAATCCAAGTAGATTTTCTTGGAACCAAACCTAAATGCCCCATTACTGGAACATCTTCTTTAGCTAGCATTTCAACTATATCCATACTTCTAGGAGTCATAACTGCATCTGCACCATTTTCTAAAGCTTTAAAAGCTCCACGCATAATATCCTCTGCAGTTACAAACTCATTCAATACTAAAGCAGCTGTTAAAAATAAATTTTTTGAACCTTCTCTTACAGGAATTACATTTTTTGCGTTTGATATAATCATGTCAAATCCCGCTTTTTCTGCTGCCTCTGCTTCTTCAATATTGTTCGCAGTAACTTGCGTAAATTTTCTTTTTCCCTTAGCTGTTTTTAAGTCTCCAACAGTTAAAGTTCGCTTTGCTGGTTTAGCAGCCCATGTATAGATATTCTTCATTTGATTCCTTTATAAAGAATATCTCTTCTATCAATAAACTCCTCAAAGGTTTTAATGGTAATTACAGAGGGCAAGATAAAAATAGATCTTTTGTCTCTCTCATTTCTAATAATTCTAAAATAACCTTTTTTAATGGCTGTATCGATATAGACGTTTGAAGTCAAATATGATTTCTCAATTACTTTAAGTAGTTGATTTTTAGTAATTGATTTATTTTTGTAATAAGCAAGCATAACCATATGTAACATTATCCAATGTTGCGGGGTTAAAGAAAACCAATTTAATAATTCATTGGCTAATCTTCCTTCAAAATCACCAAGTGATATTTCTGCTAGTTGAATTCTTTTTTGAGTTAATTTTGGAATTTTTTTTTGTTCTTCGAAGTGTTTTGGGTATTTAAACTGTCTTTTCATTAAATAAATTTAAACACATTCAGTTTTCTATTCAATACTATTTTTATTTAGTAGTTCTTTATAAATATTGTTTACTCTGTGTACTTCCGTTGCAGTATTGAAATATCCTTCATATTCTATCTCATTAGGTGTCACGTCAAAATGATAATGACCAGCATCTCTATCGTGCTCGTAAGAATGAAAGTGAGTATGCTCACCAGACTCTCTTAAATTTAATTTTCCTCCTGTAGGATCACCAGTCCAAAGAACTGTATAACACTGCAATTTTGGTCCAACCGGTTCATAGAATTGAAGAAAATCTTTAACACATTTCATTTGTTTTGGATCGTAATACTCATACTTAATATCTTTATAATCTGGCTGAACATGTGATCTTATTTTTCCATCTAACACTCTAAATACACCAGAGAGAGACATATGCTCGTTATTTTTAATATTTAAATTTTTTGACAAAGAAGATCTCATTGCTTGAGTTAAAGAACCTTGTTCTCCTTTTCTACCTTTGATTTTTATTTTAATAACTTTTCCTTGTTTGCCATCCGTGTAATAAATGTTTCCAAGTCCACCATGTTTTTTTGCAGAATATTTTTCAACAATACATTTTCTATCTGGGCTTACTCTTGCAATTATTGATTTAGACTCATCAGTAATTAAATTTTCATTAATAATTAATTCTCCACAGTGACCGTCTAAACATGACATTGCACCTGATCCAGCTCCTAATGCATAAGATTTTTCAGAGTCAATCATTTTAGATATTTCTTGGTAGTCAAACTCTGCACCAATAAATTTTGGATCATGCATGTAAGGCTCTCCACCAACGTCTATTATTTTTTGATTTCCACTTATTCCTTCTGATGGACAATCCCAATCTCTAAGGTTAGGACAATCTACCACTTCTACTTCAACGTTTTTGAAATTTTCAGACAATCCTTTTTTTAATGCATCTGAAATATCTTCTAATGAGTAATCTTTAAAAGTTCCTTTTTCTATTTTTAATTGCATGATGTTAATAAGCTATTATTTATTTTGCATAATGTCTATAGATAATATATATAATTTCTATACATAAATAATTTTAAATAAGGTAACGATGATTAATAATGATTTGAAAGTAGCTGTTCTTGGTGCGGGGGCAATGGGTTGCTTGTTTGGTGGTTTGCTTGCTGAAAAAGGTTTGAATGTAATTTTAATTGATGTTTGGAAAGAACATGTAGATGCAATTAATAAAGATGGTTTGAAAATGGATGGACATGGTGGTGATCGAGTAATCAATGTTAAAGCAACCTCAGATCCATCGTCTTTAGATAAAGTAGACGCTATAATAGTTATGTGTAAAGCTACAGCTTTAGAGCCAGCATTAAACAGTATTAAAAATATCATAGGAGATAAAACAGTATTCATGTCTTTTCAAAATGGTATTGGTCATGAAGCAATTATTCAAGGTATTGTTGGTAATGAAAAAGTAATTGGTGGAACAACTACTCAAGCTTCAAACATTTTAGGACCAGGACATATAATGAATCATGGTTCGTTACCATCTTGGATTGGTGAGTATGAAGGGGGAATTTCTGATCGAATTAAAGAAATAGCAGATACTTTTACAGCTCATAATCTTGAAATGATTGCTGCAGAAGATGTAAAGAAAAGAAAATGGATGAAACTTTTTGCTTTAACTGCAATTGGTCCATTGTCTGCAATTTTTGATCTTCATCATACTGACTTATATATAAACAACAAAGCAAAAGAAGTATCTCGTGGTTTAGGTAAAGAAATAATTTTAGAAACTAGAGAAGTTGCACTTGCTGATGGTGTAAACGTTTCTGAAGATGAATGCTTATTTATGTTTAATAAAATTGTAGATTCAATGCAAACTAACAAGTCATCAATGGCTTTTGATGTTCAATACAAGAGAAAAACTGAAATAGACTTTATTAGTGGTGCAGTTTCAAAAATAGGCAAAAAACATGGTATTAAAACACCATTAAATGATCTTATGTATAAAATGATCAAAGTGAAAGAAGGTATGTACAGCTAAATGCTAAGTACAAATAGATTAAAAAAAATCAAAAGTAACTTTCCTGTTTTAGTTGGAAAAAATGTTGTTTCGAAAAATATCTGTAATTTATTAATAAAAGAAATCAGTAACTCAAAATCATTTGATGATATGATTATGGGGGGTAGAAGCAGGATTAACAAAGGTTCAAAAAATTTTAATTTATATATCAAAAATTCAGTTAACTCTGCAAAACTTTTTAAGCTTTTTAATAGTAAGTCTTTTTATAAAAAAATTGAAAATCTTTTTACAAAAAATTTTAAGGATGGATCGTGGGTTAATTTATATAAACCACAATCATTTAATCCTAAAAAATTCACTGTTAAAAAAAAATTAAACTCAACTGAATTAAAAAAAATGTTAGGTAATAATTATACTAATCCTAAAGTAAATTTAGATATAGACTTTTCAGTGTCAAAAGGAGGATATAGGTTACGACCTCACAGAGATGATATAACTAGATTATACAATTTCTTAATTTATTTAACCGACATACCAAAAAAAAATGGTGGCTCTCTTACTATCTACAGAAAAAAAGTAAAAAAAAATTTAAGAAAGAGTTTTAGAAGATTTCCAAAAATAACTGAACTCGAAATAGTTAAGTCTTTTACGCCAAAAAAAGGAACTGTCGTTTTTTTTCAATCTACTCCAAATTCTTATCATGGAGTAAAGAGGTTTATAGAAAGAAATTGTCCAAAACGTTTTTTTATTTATGGCAGTTATGCGTTAAATAAACCAGTAATATGGAATTACAAAGGGATCTCATATTATCCACATATAGTTAGCAACAAAAAAAGAATGCTTACTTCTTTTCATGACGCGAACTATTTAACCACACCACCAAACCATTGAAATTATTTGAATGATAAAATAAATTTAAATAATGAAAAATACTTTTCAAAAAAAATTATATGAGAATGGTTATTTAATTATAAAAAATGTACTCAATTTTGAGAGAGACTTAAAACCAGTTCTTAATGATATGGAATTTGTAATGGATTGTCTCATACAAAAATATACGACGAAAACAGAGATTAAAAAAGTTCTTAACCTTGATTTTAGAAAAAAATATTCTTTTATTTCTAAACTTAATATCTATGATTTGGATCAATATTTTAATACAAGATTACCAAGAGACCACGTAAAAAAAGATAGCGATTATTTTGCTACACAATCATTGTGGAATTTAATTACTAATAAAAAGATTTTAGATGTTGTAGAAAAAATTTTGGGGAAAGAAATAATGTCAAATCCGGTTCAAAATACTAGAATTAAACAACCTGAAAAAAAATTACCAAAAGGATCAATTCATGACGGTTTAAGTGGAAGAACACCTTGGCATCAAGATGCTGCTGTTTTAAATTCTCGCGGACAAAAATTAACAGATATGGTCACTGTTTGGATTCCTTTTACTAAAACTACAAAGAAAAATGGATGCATGATTACAGTAAAAAAAATTAATAAAATGGGATTATTAAATCATATATCTGGATACAGGGGGCAAGTGGAATTAAAAAATAGTGAATTACTTGATAATATGGAGCATATTTATTTGGAAGCAAATATTGGTGATGTAATATTGTTGCACAAACACTCTATACATTGTTCTTTACCAAATAGATCTGACGACTTTAGAATAAGTGCTGACCTAAGATATAATATAGCTGGACAACCTTCTGGTAGAGAACCTCTTCCAAATTTCTATGTGAGAAGTAAAAATAAAAAAAATATTCAAATAAAAAATTTCAAACAGTGGTTGGCTCTTTGGGAAAAAGCCAAAGAAAGTCGTGTTGGGAAATATGCTTTTAAATATCCACTGCCAACTTATAAAACAAATAAAAGAGACTTATCAAAATTAATTTAATTTTATTTATTAAACCGAATCCATTTACTATTGTTTTTGCTTGAGTCTAAAACAGTCTCTATAAACTTCATCCCTTCGACTCCATCATAAATAGTTGGGTAACAATCATCTAACTCGTCATATTTTTCATTATTTATTTGAGCATTTAATCTTTTAGAAACATCAGTATAAATATTTGCAAAACCTTCCAAATATCCCTCTGGATGACCTGGCGGAACTCTTGTAACGTCGTTAGCTTCTTTATCTGCACTGCCACTACCTCTTGTTATTTTTTCAGTAGGTTTTCCAAATTTTGTATAATACAAATAATTCGGATCTTCTTGTTTCCACTCTAACCCACCATTTTCACCATACACTCTGATTTTAAGATTATTTTCATTACCGACTGCAACTTGACTAGACCATATCGCACCTTTTGCACCGCCTTTAAATCTAAGCATGATTTGTGCATTATCATCTAATTTTCGGCCTTTCACAAAAGTATGAATGTCAGCTGATAACTCATCCAATTCTAACTCAGTTATAAATCTAATAAGATTAAATGCATGAGTTCCAATATCTCCTATGCAACCTCCTCCTCCTGATCTTTTAGGATCAGTTCTCCACTCAGCTTGTTTTAAACCAGTATCTTCAGCTTTTGTAGTTAACCAATCTTGGGGATATTCTGCTTGTATAACTCTTATTTTTCCAAGATCACCTTTTTTAATAAGAGATCTTCCATGTCTTACCATTGGGTATCCAGTATAATTATGTGTTAAAGCAAAAATTATCTTTTTATTTTCTATTATATCTTTAAGAGAATTTGCTTCCTTACTTGATAAGGCAAGAGGCTTATCACAAATAATGTGAATACCCTTTTCTGCAAAAATTTTTGCCACTGGCACATGAAGATGATTAGGAGTTACAATAGAAACAACATCTATTCCATCTGAACGATCAGACTCTTTTTCTGCCATTTCCTGATAAGTTTCATAGATACGTTCTTTTGACAATCCAAGTTTTCTTCCAGTTTCTTTTGAGTTATTAAAATCAGATGAAAAACATCCTGCTACTAATTCGTAATGACCATCAAGTCTTAGCGCTATTCTGTGAACACCTCCAATAAAAGCGCCTTCTCCTCCGCCAACCATTCCAATACGGATTTTTCTTTGCACTAATTTATACCTAGCATTTTTTTATTAGCTTCAATATCAGCGCCACTTCCTGCAAAATCATCAAATGCTTTTTCTGTAGTGTTTATAATATGATTTTTAATAAATTCAGCTCCTTCTCTTGCACCATCTTCTGGATGTTTTAAACAGCACTCCCATTCAAGAACTGCCCAACCATCATAACCATATGAAGTAAATTTTGAAAAAATTGATTTAAAATCTACTTGTCCATCACCAAGGGATCTAAATCTACCAGCTCTGTTAACCCAAGATTGAAAACCACCGTACACTCCTTGTTTTCCAGAAGGATTTAACTCTGCATCTTTAACATGAAACATTTTTATTTTTTCATGATAAATATCTATATGAGCTAAGTAATCTAAATTTTGTAAGACATAATGACTAGGATCATAAAGCATATTGCATCTTTTATGGTTACCAACTTTTTCTAAAAACATTTCAAATGTAATACCATCATGTAGATCTTCTCCTGGATGTATCTCGTAACAGAGATCAACTCCATTTTGATCAAATTGATCGAGAATTGGTTTCCATCGATTTGAAAG
>CACKDY010000024.1:0-9339 GCA_902599105.1 uncultured Pelagibacteraceae bacterium
GCTTAAATAAACCAGTAATTTATGTTGGGTCTAAAACTGGAAGAGATGGAATACATGGTGCGAGCATGGCTTCAGCTAGTTTTGATGAAAAAATTGAGGAAAAAAAACCAACAGTTCAAGTTGGAGACCCATTTACTGAAAAACTTTTACTTGAAGCTTGTTTGGAGTTAATGGCTGGAGATTCAATTATAGCTATACAAGACATGGGTGCTGCCGGATTAACTTCTTCAAGTATTGAAATGGCTTCGAAAGGAAACCTTGGAATAGAAATTAATTTAAATAAAGTACCTTGCAGAGAAGCCAAAATGACCCCTTATGAGATAATGCTCTCAGAAAGCCAAGAAAGAATGTTGATTATTTTAGAAAATGGCAAAGAAGGACATGCAAAAAAAATATTTGATAAATGGAATTTAGATTTTGCAGTAATTGGGAAAACTACTAAGTCAAAAAAAATAGAACTTTATTTTGATGAAGAAAAAGTTGCAGACATTCCAGTTAATACCTTAGTTGAAAATTCTCCTATGTATGATCGTAAATGGAAAAAAGCGAAACTTCCAAAAAAGAATAGAATTAAAAAAGACGACATTAAACACTTAAAAATTATTGATGTTTTAAAGAAAATTTTAGCTAATCCAAATGTATGCAGCAAAGAATGGATTTGGCAACAGTATGATCATACTGTAATGGGAGATACTATACAAAAGCCAGGTGGAGACGCAGGTGTTGTAAGAGTTCATGGTACAGATAAAGCTGTTGCTGCTTGTGTTGATTCTTCTGCAGTATATTGTTGGGCTCACCCTTTAACTGGTGGAAAGCAAGTAGTTTGTGAAAGTTTTAGAAATCTTATATCTGTTGGTGCAAAACCAATTGCTATCACAAATTGTTTAAATTTTGGTAGTCCTGAAAATGAGGAAAACATGGGAGAGTTTGTTGAATGTGTTCAAGGAATTGGTGAAGCAAGTGATTATTTAAAATTCCCAGTAGTTTCTGGAAATGTATCTTTTTATAACCAAACAAAAGACCAAGGTATAAAACCTACACCTGCAATTGGTGGTGTTGGGTTAATCAGAGATTATAAAAATATGGTTACTATGAATTTTAAAGAAGTTAATAATTTAGTATTAGTAATTGGAAAAACTGAGGGACATATTGATCAAAGTTTATTTGCAAGAACTATTTTAGATGAAAAAAATGGACCTCCGCCTGAAGTAAACTTATTTAATGAAAAAAATAATGGAGAAACATTACTCAAATTGATTGATAATAATTTAATAAAAAGTGCTCACGATGTTTCTTTAGGAGGCATAATTACTGCAGTAGCAAAAATGTGTGTTAAAGGAAAAAAAGGAATAAATATTGAAAAACCTAAATATTTAATCAATGAAATAGAGTACTTCTTCGCTGAAGATCAAGGTAGATATATAATAGAAATAAACAAAAAAGATTTAAAAAAAGTAGCTGATATATTACATAAAAATGCAGTCCATTATGATGAACTAGGTACAATTATTGAAAATGAACTGTATATTAATGATAAGACAAAAGTTACAATTGACGAAATATCAACTTCTAATAAAAGTTGGCTTAAAAACTATATGAATAAATAATGGCAATGGATTTAAAAGAAATTGAGAATTTTATAAAAGAGGCAATGCCAGATGCGATTGTTGAAATACAAGATTTAGCAGGTGATGGAAATCATTATTCTGCTACCGTTACTTCGTCTCAATTTTCTGGAAAAAGTAAAATTGAGCAACATAAAATGGTTTATAACTCATTAAAAGGTAGAATGGGTAACGAACTTCACGCATTAGCAATTAAAACAAAGGAGAGTTAAATGGATCAACAAACAAATGATTTAATTAAAAACGAAATTGAAAACAACGAAGTTTGTTTATTTATGAAAGGTACGCCTGATGCTCCACAATGTGGATTTTCAATGGCTACTTCTAACATTTTAAAAGTTCTTGAAGTAAATTTTAAAGGAGTAAATGTTTTAGAAAATCAAAATCTAAGAGAAGGTATAAAAGTATTTAGTGATTGGCCAACAATACCTCAACTTTATGTTAAAAATGAATTTGTTGGTGGATGTGATATTGTTAAAGAAATGTATGAGAGTGGTGAGCTAGCAAAACTTTTTGAAAGCAAGAATATAAATTTTAAAGCTAAGAGTTAATTATCTAGAATAATATTCAATTACTAAATTAGGTTCCATGACGATTGGATATGGAACTTCAGCAAATTTTGGAATTCTAACAAATTTTAATTTTTTATTTTTTTCGTCCATTTGAATATATTCTGGAGTTTCTCTTTCTTTATTTGCTAGAGCGATATCAATTATAGCTAATTGTTTAGATTTATCTCTTATCTCAATTGAATCCTCTTCTCTAACTAGATAACTTCCAATGTTTACTTTTTTACCATTTACTTTCACATGACCATGATTAATTAATTGTCTGGCTGAAAAAATTGTAGTTGCAAATTTTGCTCTATAGATCACAGCATCTAGTCTTCTTTCAAGTAGACCAATCAAATTTTCTCCAGTATCGCCTTTAAGCATAACAGCTTTTTTATAAATATTTCTAAATTGTCTCTCATTAATATTTCCGTAATAAGCTTTTAATTTTTGTTTAGCTTGAAGCTGAATTCCATAATCGGATGGCTTAGATGTTTTTGTTTGACCATGTTGTCCTGGTCCGTAAGCTCTAGTGTTAAAAGGACTTTTGGGTCTTCCCCATAAATTTACTTTTAATCTTCTGTCGACTTTGTGTTTAGAGTTTAATCTTTTTGTCATTTGATAGTGGGCTTTATAAACTTACTCATCATTTTGTCAATCAACGTTTTTTACCTAACCTTGCAAATACCCCTGATAAAATACGAATTTCTTTGGTTGATAATTCCATCCTATAAAAAATATTCCTCAAGTTTTCAAGCATTATTGGCTTCTTCTCTTTTGATTTAAAGAAATTAATCTCTTCAAGATTTTGAATACACAGATTTGCCATAGAAACTATCTCTTTTTTAGATGCTGATTTAACTTTATTTGATTTTTTAAAAGAAGATACTTTTGAACTAATTATACTAGATACATATTGCGCAATTATTATTAAACTGTGGGATAAATTTAACGACTTAAAATCAGGATTAGTTGGAATTTGAAGAGTGTAATTGGCATAACTTATCTCGTTATTAGATAAACCTGATGCTTCCGATCCAAATAAAAAAGCCACTTTTTTTCTATAATTAAGTTTTTTTAAATCTTCCAACTGTATATGTTTGATATTTTTATTTCTATAACGTGCAGATGTTGCAATTACAATATCGATATTCTTTAAGGATTTTTCTAAACTTTCAAAATTCTTTGCTTTGTTGATTATGTTTTTTGCACCTACAGAGGTTGCTAGAATTTTATCATTAGGAAATATTGGTTTGGGATCAATAACAGTAAGTTTATCAAAATTAAAATTTTTCATTCCTCTTGCACATGCTCCAATATTTTCTGAAAGTTGAGGTTTGTGTAAAATGAAAGAAATATTATTTACAGACATTAATCTATGCCATGATTTCTGTTATAATTGGAAATGGCTGATGGTTTAATATCATTTAAATATTTTGGATCTACTGTCCAAATAGAAACTTTTAATGGATAACATTTTGCTACATCAGATGAATGTTCAGATCCACAATCACCCCCTGGACAAGCGGAAAGAGCACCTAATAAATCTGTTTCAGCAAAAAACTCTAAATAATCACCAGGTCTAACAGGACTTGCTTTCATAAAGTATTGCTTAGTATCATTAGTAAATCCAGTTAACATAAAAACATTTAGTACATCATGAACTATTTTTTCTGCATGCTCTAATTCAACATTTTTTTCTTTTACTAAAGCTCTTGTTAAATTTGAATGACAACAATAATGATAGTCAGTATCACTCAAAAGTTTTGATGTATAAGGATCACAACGAGTGCCAATTACATCATGAACGGATCCACCATCTTTATCATAATCATACCAATCTAAGGTATCCCATGTTATTGTTGCTAAGGATCTAAGATATGGAAAGCTGCTAAACATTTTATCTCCAACCGAAAGATGTGTTCCATAAATTGCTCTTGTTTTTCCTGAATAAAATTTTTCTTCTAAATTATTTAAATTAAATAAATTTAAATCTCCTACTTGAGGCCCATCTAAACTCTCAATTCTAAAAAACTCACCAAATTTAACTTCAAAAGTTTTTGCATCCCTTGGAGGTATTACAACCTCATCTTTTTTAACCAAGTGTTCTCTGGCAGAATGTAAAATACTTAGATTTTTTTCTTCAATATTAGTATTCGGATAACAAACTATTGGTTTTGCCCCTACTCTACTATTAAAGTCAGATGGCTTTTCTGAAAATTTTTTAATTTTCATTTTTACAAACTTCCAGGAGCTTTATCCTTAAATAACTTATAATCTAAACTATCAACTAGAGCTTTGAAAGAAGCATCAATAATATTTGGTGACACTCCAATAGTAAACCAATTAACACCCTTTGAGTCTGTGCTTTCAATACTAACTCTTGTAACAGCTTCTGTACCAGTATTTAAAATTCTTACCTTGTAATCAACTAGTCTTAAATCTTTTAAATATTCTGAGTATTTAGCAAGTTTATTTACATTCTTTCGAATTGCATTATCCAAAGCATTTACAGGTCCGTTTCCTTGTCCCTCACACAGAATTTTATTTCCATCTACTTCCAATTGAGCTTTTGCGTAAGAAACAATTTCTCCTGCATTATCTTTCTTTACTGAAACATCATATTCATTAATTGAAATATATCTTGGTATATCTCCCATTAATCTTCGAGCCAATAACTCAAAAGAGGCATCAGCACCATCATAACTATAACCAATAAATTCTCTATCTTTAACTTCTTCTAAAAGTTTTTTAATTTTTGGATCACTTTTTTCAACGTTTATTCCTATAAGATTTAATCTAGACATAATATTTGATTGTCCAGATTGATCTGAAACAACTATATTTCGTGAATTTCCGACTTCCTCAGGATTAACATGTTCATAAGTTTTTGGATCTTTTTGAACTGCAGAAACATGCATGCCTCCTTTGTGTGAAAAAGCAGAAGCACCAACATAAGGGAGGTGCTTATTTGGTTTTCTATTTAATAGTTCATCTAATAACCTAGAACATTGAGTTAGATTTTTTAAATTTTCACGTTTAATATTTAGTTCATATTTTTCATAAAAATCTTTTTTTAAAAAAAAAGTTGGAATAAGTGATACTAAATTTGCATTTCCACATCTCTCTCCTAATCCATTTAATGTACCCTGAACTTGTCTTACTCCAGCTTGGACAGCAACTAAACTATTGGCTACTGCATTTTCAGTATCATTATGGGCGTGAATGCCTAAATTATTACCAGGAATATGTTTAATCACTTCTTTAACAATTTTATCTACTTCATGAGGAAGAGTCCCACCATTAGTATCACATAAAATAATCCATCTAGCACCATTACCATATGCTGCTTTTAAACAAGAAATTGCATATTCAGGATTAGATTTGTATCCATCAAAGAAATGTTCTGCATCAAACATGAACTCTTTTCCAGATTTAACTATATGTTTTGCACTTTCACTAATATTTGAGAGATTTTGATCATTTGAAATACCTAGGGCAACATCTACTTGAAAATCCCATGATTTACCAAACAAACAAACTGATGAACTTTTTGAATTTATTAATGCAGAAAGCATTGGATCATTATCAGCACTATGTTCAGTTTTTTTTGTCATACCAAATGATGTTAATTTTGCAGATTTAAAATTATGATCCTTATTAAAAAATTCAGTATCTGTAAGATTTGCTCCAGGCCATCCACCCTCAATATAATCAACACCTAAAGTATCAAGAGAAGATGATATTTTTTCTTTATCATCAAGTGAAAAGTCTACTCCTTGAGTTTGTGCACCATCACGTAGTGTTGTATCAAATATATATAAGCGATCTTTACTCATTTAAATTTCCAGATCGTTTTACCATCTTTATCTTCTATTAAAACACCTTTGTCTAACAGCTCATCTCTTATTTTATCAGCTTCCTTATATTTTTTATCTAATCTGGCTTGATTTCTCTTGTTAATTTTTATTAAAATTTCATTTTCAGAAATTGATGCATTGCTTTTCTTAAATTTAAGCCAATCCTCTTTAGTTTCATTCAATAATCCAACAAAATTACATGCCGAAACAAATGATCTCTTATCTTCATCAGACCCTCTTGATGCTTCATCATATAATTTATGTAAATTGGCAATGTAGCCCGGTGTGTTAAGGTCATCAAAAAGGGGTTTAAGAATTTGATATGAAATTTTTACATTTGATTCATTATTTAAATAAACATTGTACCATTTACTAATTGTATTTTCACAATCCTCCAAGAGCTTATCATTCCAATCAAGTGGTTGTCGGTAATGTGCGCTCATTAAAGCCAATCTTAAAACTTGACCACTTTTATTATTTCTAAAATCTTTAATTTTTAAAATATTACCTTGAGATTTTGCCATTTTTTCATTGGACATTGTGATGAAGGCGTTATGTAACCAATAATTTGCAAATACCTTGCTATCATTTGCACATCTAGATTGGGCGATTTCATTTTCATGATGAGGAAATAACAAGTCAATACCTCCTCCATGAATATCAAATTCTTTTCCTAAATATTTTTTTGACATAGCTGAGCATTCTAAATGCCAACCAGGTCTTCCTTTTCCCCAAGGTGAATCCCATGATGGTTCTTCCGGTTGTGATGGTTTCCACAGAACAAAATCTTCAGGATTTTTTTTATTATCACTTACTTCAATTCTTGATCCTGCAACTAATTCATCTAATTTTTTATTTGATAACTGTCCATAATCTTTAAATTTTTTGACTTCAAAATAAACATGGTTCTTATTCTCGTATGCAAATCCTTTTTTAATTAATTCAGAGATCATTTCTATCATCTCAGAAATATGTTCGGTTGCTTTAGGCTCATGATTTGGTTTTTCACAATTTAGATAAATACAATCTTCGTTAAAGTTTTGAGTAATTTTTTTTGTAAGATCTAAAATGGTAATTTTATTTTCCTTTGCAGATTTAATTATTTTATCGTCTACATCTGTAATATTTCTCACATAAGTTACATTTGGATATTCTATTTTTAAAATTTTAAATAAAATATCAAATATAACTACTGGTCTGGCATTACCAATGTGTGGATCATCATAAACTGTTGGGCCACAAACGTACATTCTCACATTATTTTTATCCTGAGGAATAAATTTTTCTTTTTTTTTAGTAAGATTATTTGTTAAAAAAATATCTAAACTCATAGTTGAAGAGATATACTTAAATTATAGATTTGTGAATCTATTTGATTAATTTGGAATTATGCATACAGGAATTGGCTCCATTTTATGCATATTTTGTTTTCTAATATTTTCGTATTTATTACGATTCGGAGAATTTGGATTCTCCATAGCTTCTTCTAATTCATTATATTTTAACCCAAGTTGACCTTCGTCAGTTCTACCATCATCCCATAATCCATCAGTTGGAGGTGCATCAATAATCTCCTGTAAAATTCCAAGCTCTTTTCCTAATTCCCATACTTGAGTTTTATTACAATCAGCTATTGGTGAAATATCTACACCTCCATCACCATACTTTGTATAAAACCCTACTCCAAAATCCTCAACTTTATTACCTGTTCCCACAACAATTCCTTTGTTGGCAGCAGCTACTTGATAAAGAGTAGTCATTCTAAGTCTTGCTCTTGAGTTAGCCATACCATGTTCACTATCAAATTTAGATAAACTAGCGTTAAATGCTAAAAATAATTCATCTAAATTAATTGTATGAGCTTCAACATTTTTGAAATTTTTAATTAACCAATCTTGATGTTTTAAACTCAAATCATGTTGATGAGATTTTTGTTTTATTGGCATTGATAAAACAATCGTTTTTAAACCAGTCATTGCACTAAGCGTACTTGATACTGATGAGTCAATTCCTCCGGAAATTCCTATTACTAATGACTCTGCCTTTATTGGCATATTTTTAACATAATCTTTAATCCAATTAGAGATAAATTTTACTTTTTCAGAGGGTAGCATGTCTTTAAAATATTTATTATCTGTAATTTTACAATGTATTAAGATGCCGCTCTGTCTGCATTTTTTGAATATAAGCTATTCTTTTTAATCTCATCAGAGATCAAAAATGCTAGCTCTAATGCTTGATTTCCATTAAGTCTTGGATCGCAATGAGTATGATATCTAGAAGATAAATCTTTTTCTGATATTTTTTGAGCACCACCTATACATTCAGTTACATCTTGACCGGTTAATTCGATATGTAGACCACCTGCATAACTTCCCTCGCTTTGATGGCATGCAAAAACTTCTTTTACTTCTTTTAAAACACTATTGAATGGTCTTGTTTTGAAACCTGTAGCTGCTTTAATTGTGTTTCCATGACAAGGATCACACGACCAAATTACATTTAATCCCTCTTTTTTTATTGCTCTAATTAATTTTGGCAAAAATTTTGATACATTATCTGCGCCAAATCTTGATATTAAAGTAATTTTACCTTTTTCATTTTTTGGATTAATTTTATTACAAAGATTAATCAAATCATCAGCTTTTAAAGTTGGTCCACATTTAATTCCAATTGGATTTTCTATACCCCTGCAAAATTCAACATGTCCACCATCTAATTGTCTAGTTCTATCTCCAATCCAAACAAAATGAGCCGAAGTATCATGATTTTCACCAGTGGTGGAATCTGTTCTAGTCATTGACTCCTCGAAAGGTAGTAGTAAAGCTTCATGTGATGTCCAAAAATTTACTGTGTACAATCGATTATTAAAATCTGAGGTAATTCCACATGCTCTCATAAAAGCTATAGCATCAGCAATTTTGTCCTCAAGATCCTTAAATTTTTTAGCTTGTGGGCTTTGTTTAATATAATCTAAATTCCATAAGTGGACTTTGTTTAAATCTGCAAAACCTCCTTTGGAGAAAGCTCTAATAAGATTAAGAGTTGCAGCTGATTGTGAATAAGCTTTAAATAATCTTTTAGGATCTGGAACTCTAGCTTTTTCTGTAAATTCCATTGCATTTATATTATCACCTAAGTAGCTTGGTAGTTCTACACCATCTTTAATTTCTGTTGGAGCACTTCTAGGTTTTGAAAACTGTCCTGCTATTCTTCCAACTTTAACAACAGGTAAGGATGCTGAATAAGTCAAAACTAATGACATTTGCAACATAAGTTTAAATGTATCTCTTATATTATCTG
>CACKDY010000025.1:0-9261 GCA_902599105.1 uncultured Pelagibacteraceae bacterium
CAATGGAAGAATTAAGTCAGTTTGCAATTAAACACAACATCCCAGTTACACAAACTGTAATGGGCTACTCAACAATGAAGAGAGACCATTCTCATTTTGCAGGTCAAATTGGAGGTCTAGGAGGAAAAAATACAAATACATTAGCTAAAGAAACTGATCTTGCTATTGCGGTTGGAACAAAACTTGCTGATTTTACAACAGGATCATGGGCAAATTTTGAAAACGAAAATTTCAAATTAGTTTCTATCAATGTATCAAGATATGATGCTAATAAACATTTAGCACAAGCAGTTGTTGGAGATGCAAAAGTTTCATTAACTGAACTTTCTCAAGCTTTAGGTGACTGGAAAGTAGGAGAAGATTGGAATAAAAAATCTCAAATTGAGCTTAAGTCGTGGAATGAGCATATAGATAAAGAGAGTGCTCCAACTAATCAGGAAGTCCCAAGTTATGTTCAAGCAATTGGTGCAATCTATAGAAATTCTGATCCAACAGATATTGCAGTTACAGCTGCTGGAGGTTTAGTTGGTGAGGTAATTCAAGTTTGGAGACCAAGAGAACTAAATACTCATGAAACAGAATGGGGTTTTAGTTGTATGGGTTATGAAATTTCTGGAGCTTTGGGAATCAAAATGGCAAATCCAGACAAAGAAGTAATTTCTTTTGTAGGAGATGGATCTTATCTATTAAATAATACCGACATTTATTCTTCAGTTATCACAAAAAAAAAATTGATTATAATTGTTTGTGACAACGGAGGCTTTGCAGTTATTAATCGATTACAATTATTTAAAGGTGGTAAAGAGTACAACAACTTATTAAAGAGTTCTAACACACCTGGCTTAGTTGATGTAGATTTTGCAAAACATGCGGAAAGTATGGGTGCAAAATCTGAACATGTTACTTCAATTTCAGATCTTGAAGCTGCATTTAAAAGAGCAAAAGCATCTGATGTGACTTATGTTATTTCAATTAAAACTCATGCTTACAAATGGGTTGAAGGCTCATCTTTTTGGGATAGTCCAACTTTAGAAATTTCAACCACTAAAGAAAATGAAGAGGCTTTAAAACTTTATAAAGAAGGAAAAGGCAAACAAAGACAAGGTGTATAAACCTTTATGAATAAAATTTTTAAAGTCGGTCTTATTGGCTGTGGGCATATTTCAGAAACTTATTTTAGAGCACAAGAGTATTTTAATAATATTAGAATAGTTAAATGTGCTGATATAAATATGGATGCAGCAAAAAAATGTGCAATACACTACAATATTGAAGCTGTAACCGTTGAGGAAATTTTGAATGATAAGGAAATTGAAATAATACTCAATCTAACAATACCTGCAGCACATTTTGAAGTTTCTAAAATGGCTTTAGAAAACGGCAAACATTCTTATGCTGAAAAACCTTTGTCAGTTGATTTTGATGATGGAAAAAAATTAATAGAGATTGCTTCAAATAAAAATTTATATCTTGGGAATGCGCCAGATACATTTTTAGGAGGAGGAATACAAAAAACCCGAGAATTAATTGATAACGGAGTTATTGGAGATATCAAGTTAGGTAATGCTATTTTTGCTTATCCAGGAATTCAATCTTATCATCCAAATCCAGAACCATGGTTTGCTAAAAATGAAGGTGGACCAGTTATAGATATGGGACCATACTACTTAACAGCATTAGTAAATTTAATTGGTCCAGCAAAACAGGTTCAAGGAAGATGTACAAAAGTTTTTGAAGAAAGAGAAATTGGAATTGGTCACAAAAAAGGTCAAAAATTTAAAGTTGATACTCCAACAACTTATTTAGCAACTATACAGTTTGAAAATGATTGCATAATTCAAATAACTTTATCATTTGATGTGGTAGCACATCAAAGAAACCATATTGAGCTTTATGGAAACAAAGGATCAATTATTGTTCCAGATCCAAACATGTTTGGTGGCTCTGCTTTTGTCTCAGTTACAGCTGGAGGTAATTGGGGAGAACATAAAACAGATATGATGCCTTTAGGAAAGATTAATATAAAGAGTCAAAGCTCCAGAGCAAACGAATCACCAACTAATGCAAATTACCGAGGGGTTGGATTATCAGAAATGGCGTATGCAATTGAAAATAATTTAGAGCATCGATGTAACGGAGAGTTATCACTGCATGTATTAGATATAATAGACTCCACAATGAGAGCTTCACAAACTGGAGTTCCTCAAGAAATAAAAACCACATGTAAAAAACCAAAACCTTTTACACTTGAAGAAATTAAAAAAATATTAAACTAAAAAATAGTTAAATTTTAATTAATAGATTTATTTTTATTTTCAGCCATAGACAAAGCAATTTTAAAAGAATTTAAAATTGGTGCTAAATTAGCCTCATTTTTTCCTGCAATAGCAAATGCAGAACCATGAGCTGTAGTAGTTACTGGTACAGTTAATCCTCCTTGAACTGTTACGCCTCTGTCGAAGCCAAATGCTTTTAGCCCAGATTGAAGTGCATCATGATACATGCCAACCATACAATCATGATTTTTATTTTTATATGCAACCACAAAAGATGTGTCGCATGGTAAAGGACCATCAACATTGTAACCAAGTTTTTTTGCTTCCTCAATTGCAGGTATAATTTCATCTTTTTCCTCTGTACCAAACTCAGCATGAGGATTAAGTGCCTGAACAGCAATTCGAGGATTTTTTACACCATTCAACTCCATAACTTCATTTATAAGTTTTATCGGCTTTATGATATTTTCTTTTGTAATATATTGAGCAACTTCTTTTATTGGAATATGGGAAGTTACTCTTGCCGTCCAAAAATCATCTATGACATTAAATTCACAACAAAAGCTTTCTACTCCAAGCTTTTCAGCCATTAACTGCAACTCATCTGAATGCTTGTTTCCTCCAAGTTTTAAACTTGTTTTATTCATGGGTGCAAAATTAATTGCATCTATTTTTTTTTCTTTAGCAAGTGTTAAAGCTAAATTTAAAGCTTCTAATACACTTTCACCAGATTCTTTGGAAGGTACAGCTAATTTGTATTTATGATTTTTTCCTTTTGAAATATCTAATAAAAATCTATTAGATTTTTTAAAATCTATTTCATCAAAATTTTCAACAACATCCAATTTATGAAAAATACCAGTAATATTATTTCCGTTTTCAAATACTTGTTTTTCACCAATGATGACTATGTTTGCTTTTTTAGTAATATCATCATTCAAAAGTTTTGAAATTAACTCTGGACCTATCCCCGCAGGATCTCCTAGCAATAAAGCAATGTTAGATTTGTTTTGAGTCATTTTTTTCTTTACGTCTTGTATCAGATTATGTTTAATTTATTAAATATAAATTAACTTAAGAGGGAAATAATGAAAAAAAGTTTTAAACTATTTTTAGCAGCCGCTTTTTTAGTAACTGAATTTTTTGTTGTAGCTCTTCCATTAATGATCACTTCAGCTAAAGCTGATGGACATCCAATACAAGCAATTACTCATGCTGGTTTTGGTGGTGGAACAGACGTTACTACTAGAATGATGTTATTAAGAGCTAGAAGAGTTCTTAAGCAGGATATGCAATTAGTAAACAAAAAAGGTGGTGGTGGAGCAGCATCAATGGATTATATGATGTCTTTACCAGCTGATGGAAATCATACTTTAACATGGACTACTGGTCATGCTGTATCGATGGCCTTAGGAAAAACTAAAGTTAAATTAAGTGATATGCAGCCTTTAGCAAGAGGTACAGATGATCCTCAATTATTTGTAGTAAACTGTAATAATGAAATTAAAGATGCTAAGAAATTCATTAGTGCACAAAAATCAAAATCACTAAAATATGGAACAACACATACTGGTGGTATTGATGACGTTAGTGCAATTGCATTTACTAAAAAAGGTGGATTAACAGATCCAACTATTGTTGCTTACAAAGGTGTAGCACCAATTAAAACAAACCTAATCAAAGGTGATATCGATGTAGGTGTTTTAAACTTAGGTGAAGCATTGACTGAAATAAACGAGGGTAAACTTTGTGTATCAGTTGTGTTAGCAAATGAAAGAATGGCTAAAATTGGAGATTCTCCAACAGCTAAAGAATTAGGAATTCCTGTTTCTTTATCTACTGTCAGAGGTTTCGTAACTAAAAAAGGTGCTCCAGCAGACAGAGTAAAACAATTAGAAGCTGGAATGCTTAAAGCAATGGGCCACAACTATTACAAAAATTTCTTAACAGAAATTGGTCTAGATGACAGTAGTGTAGTTGGTGCTGACGAGTGGGGTAAGCAAATGGAAGAAATGCTTACTGAAATGACTGCTCAGCTTAAAGCTTTAGGTTATATTAATTAATCTAATTAAAAGTACATTTGCATATGAAAAATGTACAGAAGCAAAAAAGGGCAAACAAAAGTTTGCCCTTTTTTTTTAGAGACGAATTTAGAGTTTCTTTAATAATTATTTTAATATCTTTAGCATTATTAATAACCACTTTTACTTTCGATATAGTTCCTCCTATTTTAAATAGAGGAATTCAACCAGCAACATTTCCAAAAGCTCTTTTGGTTTTAATAATAATAATGACTTTATTGGTTTATTATTTAGCAACTAAAAATCCTTGGAAGGTTCAAAAAAAATTACCAAAATCATTCTTTTTAACACTTCTAAGTTTTTTAATTTTCGTTGTGGTTTCAAAGACTTTGGATTTCTTTTTGGCAATTTCAGCTTTATCTATTTTTGTTTCCTATTACTGGGGGGAGAAAAGAATAATTTATTTATTGCTTGTTGGAATTATTTTTCCAATTATCGTATTTATTTTTTTTGAAACAATTCTGGGTTTAAGATTTCCACCTGGAATTTTAACCAATATTTATTATAGCTAGATGGACAATTTATTATTAATGATGGCTCCTTTATTTAGCTCAAAGCTGTTGTTAGTTTTATTTTTTGGAACTTTGTTTGGTTTGATATTAGGCGTTCTTCCTGGTTTGGGACCAACAACTGGTGGAGCATTAATTTTACCTTTTACAATGACGCTTGATCCATTATCAGCAATAGTATTGTTAACCTCAATTTACTGCGCAGGTACTTATGGAGGTGCAATAACTGCAGTTCTAATTAATACACCTGGAACTCCAGCTGCTGCAGCAACTTGTCTAGACGGGTATCCTTTAGCACAAAAGGGAGAGGCTGGAAGAGCTTTAGGAATGGCAACTGTTTCTAGTACAGTTGGGGGTATTTTTAGCGTTATTATTCTTGTCTTCTTTGCACCTATTCTGGCTCAACTTGCTTATGAATTTGGTCAACCAGAGTATTTTGCATTAGCTATTTTTGGTTTAACGATGCTTGCATCAATAGGAGAAGGAAGTCCAATTAAAAATTTAATTGCAGGTGCATTTGGAATTTTAATTTCAACAGTTGGTAAAGATTTTATGACTTCAATTGATCGATTTACTTTTGGAATTAATGAATTAACAGAAGGGATTGGTTTCATACCAGTAGTAGTTGGTTTATTTGCAATAAGCGAAATGTTAACTCAATCAACTTTAATCAACCAAGTATTTAATAGAATAGCTTTAAAGGCAATAAAGCTTCCAAGTAAAGAAGATTATAAAAAAACTTGGAAAACAATTTTAAGATCTAGTGGTATTGGTTCATTTATTGGAGTGTTGCCTGCAGAAGGAGGAACGGTTGCCTCTTTAATTGGATATTCAGAAGCAAAAAGATTTTCAAAAAAACCAGAGGAATTTGGAAAAGGTTCCATCGAAGGTATTGCTGGTGCAGAAGCTGCAAATAATGCAGCAACAGGTGGAGCAATGGTTCCAACTCTTGCACTTGGAATTCCTGGAAGTGCAACAACAGCTGTTATTTTAACAGGATTAATTATACATGGGGTTAGACCTGGACCTGATTTATTTAGAGAACAACCTGATTTTCTATATGGAATTTTTGGAGCAATGCTTATTGCTAATGTTTTATTTTTTATATTTGGTTTTTTTGGTGCAAAAATTTTTGCTAGAATAACGTTGGTACCTAATAAAATATTATGGCCAATGATCTTTGCAGTTTCAGTTTGCGGAACCTATTCATTAAATCAATCTATCATTGATGTTTGGATAATGTTATTTTTTGGTGTGCTTGGTTTTTTTATGAGAAGATACGGCTTCTCAGTTGTACCTGTTATAATTGGACTAATTTTAGGTGAGCTAGTTGAAGGTACCTTAAGACAATCTCTAGTTATATTTGATGGAAATTGGTTAATTTTTTTCACAAGACCAATAGCTTTAACATTCTTTATTTTATCTTTAATTGCTTTAGCTTTTCCTTTAATAAGAGCAAAAAAAATTAAAAAATAAAGATGATTAAATTTGATTTAAATAACAGAGTAGCAATTGTAACAGGTGGAGCTCAAGGTTTTGGGTTAGCTATTACTGAAAGATTTATCGAGTCTGGTGCTAAAGTAGTAATTTGGGATATAGATGAAGGTGAAGCAAAAAAAGCTTTAGAAAAAGTAAATTCTGAAAATTTAACTTATCAAATAGTTGATGTAAGCAACTATGAAACAATAAATTCAAAATTATCTGAAGTTGAAAAATCACACGGTAAAATTGATATCTTTATTAACAATGCGGGTGTAGCTGGTATGAACACCACAGTTGCAGAATATCCAATTGAGGAATGGAATAAGGTAATTAACTTGAATTTAAATGCTGTTTTTTATTGTTGCAAAGCAGTTGTTCCATTTATGACAAAGAATGATTATGGAAGAATTGTTAATATTGCGTCTATTGCAGGTAAAGAAGGAAACCCAAATGCAAGTGCTTACAGTACATCTAAGGCAGGTGTTATAGGTTTAACAAAATCCCTAGGTAAAGAACTTGCGCAAAAAAATATAGCTGTAAATTGTGTAACACCAGCAGCAGCTAAAACTAGAATTTTTAATCAAATGACGGAGGAGCATATAAATTATATGCTATCAAAAATTCCGAGAAACAAATTTGCAAAGGTTGAAGAATTAGCATCATTGGTAACTTGGTTAGCTAGTGAAGAAAATTCTTTTTCAACTGCAGCTGTTTTTGATCTTAGTGGAGGAAGAGCAACTTACTAATAATTATGCAAGTAGGTATAGACGTTGGTGCAACTAAGATAGAGACTGTTTTGCTTGAACAAGATGGACAAGAAAGATTTAGATCCAGAATATCATGCCCAAAAAATTACACTCAGATTATTAATTCAATAAAAGATATTCATAAAAAATTAGAGCAAGAATTTAAACAGGATCTTCCTATCGGTGTTTGTCATCCAGGAGTTCACTCTCCTCAAACAGGTTTGGTTAAAAATGTTCCCAATATAAGTTGGTTAGAAAAAAAACCTTTTCAAAATGATTTACGTAAAGCACTTGGGAAAGAAGTATTTTGTGAAAATGATGCAAATTGTTTTGCCCTTTCAGAGTCGATAGATGGATCGGGCAAACATTATAAAATTGTTTATGGCATAATTCTTGGCTCCGGAGTAGGGGGTGGTTTAGTGATTGATAAAAAAATAGTAAGTGGTCCTAATGGTGTTGCAGGAGAATGGGGGCATAATCAAATCCCTTATTTTGCTGCTAAAAAAGAAAATTTCGACTCAAGTAATCCTAGAGAAGCAGAGATTGAAAGTTTTTTATCTGGCTTAAGCTTGGCTAAAAGATTTAATAAGCTTTATGGAAAAAATTTAAAAGCAAACGAAATTTTTGAATTGAATAGAAAACATGATTTAGATGCTGAAAGATTTATAGATGATTTTAAAGTAAATCTAGCAATGTCTCTATCAAGTATTATAAATATTTTAGATCCTGACGCATTTATTTTTGGAGGTGGAGTTTCAAATGAAATAGATTTTTTACATGAAATAGATTCACTAGTTAGAAAATTTGTTATTGGCAGAGAGTACGAAGGAGTTTTTTTAAAACCAAGATATGGTGATGCTAGTGGTGTTCGAGGTGCCGCAAGATTGGGAAGAAGTGCGACATACTAGAAAATTCTATTCATAATTTAATTTAAAAAAAAAAATTTTTTTTAAAAATAACTAAAACAAACAAAAAATTATAAAAAAATTAAAATCAACCAGAGGTTGAACTCAAAATAATTTTGCAAAGTCAAATTATGTTTAGATTTTATATATAAAATAAAAATAGAATTTTTATCACTTTTTACTTTACGAATTACGTTTGAGTATGATTATATTCACACTAAATTAATATATATTAATTCAATTAACTTAAGAGGGAAACAATGAAAAAACTTATACTTTCGATTGCAGCTCTTGCATTATTTGCAACTTCTGCGTTCGCTGAAAGATATGTCATGATTACTCATGGTGAAGGTAAAGATCCTTTTTGGCCAGTAGTTCAAAAAGGTGGTGAAGATGCAGCTAGAGCAATCGGTGCTGACTTTGAATATATCTATAACCCTTCTGCTGATATGGCTGATATGGCAAGCTCAATTCAAGCTGCTGCAGCTACTCAACCAGACGGTATGGTAATTTCTTTACCAGATCCAGATGCATTAGGCCCAGCTATTAAAGCTGCCGTTGCTGCTGGTGTTCCAGTAATTACAATGAACTCTGGTTTAGAGTCTTCTGCTAGCCTAGGTGCTTTAATGCACGTTGGTCAGCCTGAATTACTTGCTGGTCAAAAAGCTGGTGAAAGAGCAAAAGCTGAAGGTGCTACTAAAGCACTTTGTATGATTCAAGAAGCATACAACACAGCTCTTGTAGACAGATGTGAAGGTTACGGTGCAGCTGTCCCTATGCAAATGACTGATACTACATCTGACCCTGCAACTATTCAAACTAGAGCAACTGCTGCTTTACAAGCTAACACTGATATCGATGCGATCCTTTCAGTAGGACCACACGTATGTGAAGCTGTTGATAAAGCTTTAGTTGATCTTGGTATGACAGTACACCACTCTTGCTTCGACTTGAGTCCTGCAGTTATGGACTTAATTGGATCTGGAAGAGTTTCTTTCACTATCGATCAACAACAAAGATTACAAGGTTATATGCCAGTTATCGTATTACACTTGTACAATAACAGTGCTGGACTTTTACCAGGAGCTAACATCCCTTCAGGACCTGGCTTCGTTGACAAGTCTAACGCTTCTTCAGTTGCTGCTTTAGCAGGTATTGATAGATAGTCTGTAATAATTTAAAGGGTCGATTATTCAATCGGCCCTTTTTTTTTAACACAATTAATAAGTCTTTTATAAATGAATACATCAACAACAAAAACA
>CACKDY010000026.1:0-9233 GCA_902599105.1 uncultured Pelagibacteraceae bacterium
TGAAGAACACATTAAACCAAATAAAATCATTAATCTAAATGATATTTTTAAAAATATTAAAAGTAACTTTGAATTAATTCTTAAAAAAAAGAAAATTAATTTACATCTTGAACTTATTGAACCAACTTTAGTTTTTGGTGATAATGATAAATTGTTAACTGTATTTTCAAATTTAATTGATAATTCAATTAAATATTCTCAAGGTGGAAAAAATATATATGTCAAAAGTCAAAACAGTGAAGGTAAATTAATTGGTAAAAATATTGTCATTAGTATTAAAGATGAAGGGATTGGAATACCTCAACAGTTAATTCCAAGAATAACTGAAAGATTTTTTAGAGTAGATACAGAAAAAAGTAAAAAAGTTGGTGGCACAGGTTTAGGTTTAGCTATCATGAAACATATTATATCTCAACACAGAGGTGATTACGAGATTCTTAGTAAACTTAATGAAGGTACTGAAATTAAAATATATCTTCCAACAAAATAATTAATTTAAAAAGTTGTTTAAAATTAACTCTTATTCGATCAATATTTAACAAATCTTTTGTTGATTCGTATCCTATTTTAATTAAATTTTTAATATGATTAAGGTATTGCATAGTATTTTAATTATCTTATTTGTTTTTATGTCGATGATTACTAAAAGTATATCATCGGATATATCTACAATTCTAAGGAATCAACAATTAACTGTATTCGATATTGGTGTTTTTAGATTACAAGAAGATTTAAAAAGCACTTATCCTGAAATTAAAAAACATAAAGATGTCCCATATGAAGATATTTACATGGATGTTCTTACTTCATATCGAAACAATTCAGTAGATCTAATTATTTCAATTCCCGTAAATGAAAATTTAAAAAAAGAAAACTACATGTCAGATTCATTTAGATGTCGAAATATATTTAATTCTGTCAGAGATCATTTACTAAGAAATGAAAATATGAGTAATTATAGATTTACTATGGCAACAAGTTATTTAACATCTATATTTTCAACTCCAAGTAGTTGGCCCAAATGGCGTTATGATCAAAGTGTTCTTGAGGAATTAGTTAATCTCGTGAAATTGGAAGTTATTTTAAGGCCTACAACAGAACTTGCTTTTAAGGATAATGTTAATCCAGTTTCATGCAAAGGTGGTTTGGAAACCGAAAAAAATGAGATTATTATCTCAATGAAATACAACTAAAAAGTTACCTTTTTAACAAAACTGTAACAATTCTGTAATATTAAAGATTCAATAAATTTATACGAGTCTGAAATCTTTTAATTAATAATGAAAGGATTAAAGATAATGAAAAAACTAACTATAATAATTGCTTCGCTTGTTGCTTTAACAATTGCGACAGTTGCTCAAGCAAGAGATCAAATTAAAATAGTTGGTTCATCTACAGTATTCCCTTACGCGACTGTTGTTGCTGAAAGATTCGGTGGTTCAGGATTTAAAACTCCTGTAATCGAGTCGACTGGTACTGGTGGAGGAGCTAAACTATTCTGTGCTGGTGTTGGTGAGCAACATCCAGATATTACGAATGCATCAAGAGCCATGAAAGATAAAGAAAAAGCTCTATGTAAAAAAAATGGAGTTAATGAAATCGTTGAGATCGTTATTGGTAATGACGGTATTACATTAGCTTATAGTAAAGATGCAAAACCAATTAACTTTACTAAAGAGCAATTATATTTAGCATTAGCTGCACATACAGTTGTTGATGGTAAATTAGTTCCAAATATTTATAAAACTTGGGACCAAATTGATCCAAGTCTACCTAAACAGAAAATTTCTGTAATGATCCCTCCAGGAACTTCTGGAACAAGAGATGCTTGGAATTCTTTGGTAATGAAAAAAGGTATGACTAAAGAAGCTAAAGCTCTTTATAAAGCTGGTTATGAGGCTGGAAATAAAAAATACAAAAAACCTCAAAAACTTTATAGAGAAGATGGTGCTGCTATTGAAGTTGGTGAAAACGATAGTTTAATCATTCAAAAATTAGTACAAGATAAAGACATGTTTGGTTTCTTTGGATTTAGTTATTTCTTAGCTGCTAAAGACAAATTGCAAGCTGCTAGCATTGATGGTGGTCAACCATCTCTTGCAAGTATTCAAGACTACAGTTATGCAGTTGCAAGACCATTATTTTTCTATGTGAAAAAAGCTCACGTTGGTGTAATCCCTGGATTACATGAATTTGTAAAAGAGTTCACTACAACTAAAGCTATAGGTAAAAATGGCTATTTGGCTGATATTGGTTTAGTACCATTAGATAAGAAGTTGTACAAGACAACTAGAACTAATGCGAAAGATCTTGTTGCAATGGCTGACTAATAAAGCTGGTTAACAAATAAAGATAAGGGGTCTTTTTAGACCCCTTTTTTTTTAAGAAAGTGTAAAGTAAAACATTAGGAGATTCTTTGAACTTAGTTATATTCATCTTTATTGTACTTCTTGGTTTTACTAGTTACTATTTTGGAAGAAAAAAAGCCTACTCAATTCAAGCAACAAATACTAGATTAACAGCACTTCCACAATTTTATGGGTATTATTTAGCAATATGGTGCGCAATACCCGCTTTTATTATTTATTCTTTATGGGCAATATTTGAGCCGAGTATAGTTAAGTTAATAATTTTAAGTGATTATAGCAATCAAGGATATCTTGATGACGAACTAAATCTAATTTATGAAAAAACTAAATCATTATCTCGTGGTCAGTTTAGTGGAGAAATTACTACTTATCTTGAAACATCTGCAGAAAAATATTTAAATCTTCGATCTATAGCCCAAAACTCTAAAGTTGTTTTAATTTTGGCAATAATTATAGCTTCTATAGTTTATGGTTATAAAAGAATTTCTTCAAACAACAGAACAAGAGAACCGGTTGAAAAATTTTTAAATGCTGTTTTATTTACAGCTTCTTTGGCAGCTATATTAACAACTATTGGAATTGTTTTTTCATTAATATTTCAAACTATCGATTTTTTTAAAGTAATTCCCTTGTTTGATTTTATTTTTGGAACTCATTGGTATCCAGCTAAAGCATTTGTGAGAGATGCTTCTGAGCCTTTGGATCCATCAATGTATTCTGATACATTTGGGGCTGTACCAATTTTTGCCGGAACATTTTTTATAGCATTAATTGCAATGTGTGTTGCTATACCAATTGGATTGATGAGTGGAATTTATTTAGCTGAATACGCTTCAACCAAAGTAAGACAATATGCAAAACCTTTAATTGAAATTTTAGCAGGCATACCAACTGTAGTTTATGGTTTTTTTGCAGCTTTAACAGTTGGACCATTCCTTAAAGATATAGGAACGGCAATGGGATTAGAAGTATCTGCAGAGAGTGCTCTAGCTGCAGGGGGTGTAATGGGGATAATGATTATTCCGTTTATATCTAGTTTGAGTGATGACGTAATTACTAGTGTTCCTCAAAGTTTAAGAGATGGTAGTTATGCAATGGGGGCTACTAAATCAGAAACAATAAAAAAAGTTATTTTTCCAGCAGCATTACCAGGAATTGTTGGTTCTATCTTGCTAGGTGTTTCCAGAGCTGTTGGAGAAACAATGATTGTAGTTATGGCTTCAGGCCTTGCAGCCAACTTAACATTTAACCCTTTAGAATCTACTTCAACTATCACTGCTCAAATTGTCGTAATATTAATTGGAGATCAGGCCTTTGGAGATCCTAAAACCCAGGCAGCATTTGCACTAGGTATGACATTGTTTTTGGTAACACTTAGTTTAAATATTTTTGCATTAAGAGTTGTTAAAAAATATAGGGAAAAATATGAATAAAAATAAAGAAAAACTCCTAAATTCTAGATATAGGGCCGAAAAAAGATTTCAATTTTACGGGAAAAGCGCAATTTTTTTAGCTCTATTATTTTTAACAATTTTTATTTTTAAAATCTTTTCTACTGGCTATACAGCGTTTCAGAAAACTTGGTTGATTGTACCAGTCACCTTTGATGCTGAAACCATGTACCTTGACGAAAATCCTTCTAAAGAAGACTTAGAGGATGCAGATTATTTTGATCTAGCTTTACAAACAATGTTTAATTTAGATAAAAGTGCCTCAGAAAAACAACAAAATGATCTGAAGAGAATGGTCTCTTACTTTTTTGAAAGAGAGATTAAAAGGGAGCTTTTAAATGACCCTTCATTAATTGGAAAAACAAAAGATGTTTACTTAACTGCTTCAGATGATTTAGATCAAGTATTTAAAGGCAATTATCCAAGGGATTTACCCGAAGATCAAAGAAGAGTTACAGATTATCAATTAAAGATTTTTGATCAACTTGTAGAACAGGGAAGAGTTGAAAGTAAATTCAATTTAAGTTTTTTTACATACCCAGATTCAAGAGAGGCTGAATTAGCTGGTATAGCAAGCTCATTTATGGGATCGATTTTTTCTATTTTAGTTTGTTTAGTTATTGCATTTCCTGTTGCAGTGCTAGCAGCTATTTATTTAGAGGAATTTGCACCAAAAAATAGATTTACTGATTTTATTGAGGTAAATATAAATAACTTAGCAGCTGTTCCATCAATTGTTTTTGGTCTTTTGGGACTAGGTATTTTGCTGGCTGTATTTCAGTTACCTAGATCAACACCTCTAGTTGGTGGAATAACTTTATCGTTGATGACATTGCCAACAATAATTATTGCCTGTAGAGCATCTTTAAAAGCAGTTCCTCCAAGTATAAGAGAGGCTGCACTTGCAATGGGCGCTAGTAAAATGCAAACTACAATGCATCATACAGTGCCATTATCTATGCCAGGAACTTTATCAGGTACAATTATTGGCTTGGCTCAAGCTTTAGGTGAAACTGCACCTTTGATATTGATTGGTATGGTAGCTTTTGTAAATACAATTCCAGGATCTCCTTTAGATCCAGCTGCAAGTTTGCCTGTACAAATTTATATATGGGCAGAGAGTGCTGAAAGAGGATTTGTCGAGAAAGTTTCTGCTTGTATTATGGTCCTATTGGGATTTTTAATCATAATGAATTTGTTTGCACAAATAATTAGACATAAATTTGAAAAAAAATGGAGTTAAGATGATAAAGATAAATTCAAAAAATGTAGATGTTTTCTATGGAAAGAAACAAGCTCTATTCAATATAAACTTAGATATTGAAGAAAATCAGGTTACAGCACTAATTGGTCCTTCAGGTTGTGGTAAATCTACTTTTTTAAGATGTCTTAATAGAATGAATGATGTGATTGATATATGCAGAGTTAAAGGTCAGATTATTATCAATGATTTTGATATCAATGACAAGAGTTGTGATGTAGTTAGATTAAGAGAAAAAATTGGTATGGTTTTTCAAAAACCAAATCCTTTTCCTAAAACTATTTATGAAAACATTTCTTATGGCCCAACAATTCATGGCATGGCTCAATCAAAAAATGAAATGGATGAAATAGTTGAAAATAGCTTAAAAAAAGCAGCGTTATGGGAAGAGGTCAAAGATAGACTTCATGAACCAGGAACTGGTTTGTCTGGTGGACAACAACAAAGATTATGCATAGCAAGGGCTATTTCAGTTAAACCTGAAGTTATTCTTATGGACGAGCCTTGTTCTGCTTTAGATCCTATTGCTACAGCTCAAATAGAAGAACTAATTGATGAGTTAAAAAAAGACCATACTATTATAATAGTTACTCATTCAATGGCTCAAGCAGCAAGAGTATCCCAAAACACAGGCTTTTTTCATTTGGGAGAATTGATAGAACATGGTTCTACTGATAAAATATTTAAGAATCCTGAAAATAAAAGAACTCAGGATTATATTACAGGGAGGTTTGGATAATGGTTGAAGCACCACACACGGTTAAGTCTTACGAGGAAGAACTTAAAAATTTAAATAGTAATATAATTAAAATGGGTGGTTTTTGCGAGGAGTCATTAGGCAAGGCTATTCAAGCCATTACCACAAGAAATAGTGATAATGCGGAAGCTGTTATAAAAGATGACGAAAAAATAGATAAGTTTGAAACTTTAATAGAGCAACAGGTGGTAAATCTAATTGCTTTAAGACAACCAATGGCAATAGATTTAAGAGAAACTGTAACCGCATTGAAAATTTCATCTGATTTAGAACGAATAGGTGATTTGGCAAAGAATATTTCAAAAAGAACATTATTATTAAATGAAAATTTACCAAAAAATTTGACCGAAGCTTTGGTAAGAGTTTCTTCTAATGTTCAAAAACAACTCAAATCTATTTTGGATGCATATTTAGATAGGTCATCTGCTATGGCTATAAATGTCTGGGAAGGTGATGAACAAATAGATGATTTAACAAATTTATGTATGCAAGAAGTAATAAAATATTTGAAGGAAGACGAAAAAAATCTAGATGATGGTACTCATTTATTATTTGTTACTAAAAATATTGAACGTATCGGTGATCACACAACAAACGTTGCAGAGCAGGTATATTATTTAGTTACAGGAGAGTATTTAGAAGGAGATCGTCCAAAAGGAACAGAGCCAATAGTAACAGGAGAAAAGTAATAAATGTCTGCTCACGTGTTTATTGCTGAAGATGAAACTTCAATAGTAACGCTGCTAAAATATAATCTTGAAAAAGAAGGTCACAAAGTAAGCTATTCCGAAAATGGTGAAGATGCACTTAAACAAATCAAAGATAAGCATCCTGACTTAATATTAATGGATTGGATGTTGCCAGATTTGTCAGGTGTTGAAATATGTAAGAATTTAAAAAAAGACAAAAAGTATAACGACATACCTGTAATAATGTTGACAGCAAAAGGTGAGGAAGAGGACAAATTAAGAGCTTTTGATACAGGTGCAGATGATTATGTAACAAAGCCATTTAGTCAAAAAGAACTTAATGCAAGAATTAAATCACTACTTAGAAGATCAAAACCACAATCATCTGCAGATGTTGTTGAGTTTACAGATCTAAAAATAGATAGAATAACAAAAAGAGTTTATAGAAATAATGTTGAAATAAATTTAGGTCCTACAGAATTTAAATTATTAGATTTTTTTATCAAAAATCCAAAAAGAGTATATTCACGAGAACAACTATTAAACAATGTTTGGGGTGAAAATATTTATGTAGAGTCTAGAACAGTCGATGTACATATTAGAAGGTTAAGACAAGCTATTAATATAGATAAAACCAAACCATTAATTAGAACTGTAAGATCAGCAGGTTATTCATTAGAATCTTGAAGGTCTTTAGGTCTCATAAATTCCTTAATTAAACCACTTCCATCTAATTTATTCCATTCATTAAAATCAAAATAAATTTTTGCAAAAGCTGATGTTGGAAATTTATAGTTTAATAACTTAAAATGATTGTTGTTATGATTTTTTGTCAGTGATCGTACTAGATTTCTAACAGCAGGCTCGTGGTTAATTAAAAGCACAGATTTAAATTTTTTAGGTGTTTTTTTTATTATATCTATAATTTTATCTTCACTTGATAGGTATAATTTTTTTGAAGAAATAATTTTTTTTGGTTTTTCTATTTTTTTTAATAAAATTTTTAACGTTTTCTTTGTTCTTTTTGATGATGAAAGTAATATGTAATCAAACTTATATTTTTTTTTAACAAAAAATTCACAAATCTTTTTTGCATTTTTCTTGCCACGCTTACTTAAAGGTCTTTCATGATCCTCAAGATTTGGATGGTCCCAGCTAGATTTTGCATGACGCATAACGTATAATTTGAGCATAAAGTTTAAATATATGACTGCATTAAAAAAACAAGATAAAGAAATACTTAGATCTAAATACATAAATAGAGAATTGTCTTGGCTCAAATTCAACGACAGAGTTCTTCTAGAAGCCCAAAATATTGAAAACCCACTTTATGAAAGAATTAAATTTTTATCTATAGCTGGATCAAATTTAGATGAATTCTTTATGGTACGTGTCGCGGGTTTATATAGTCAAATCAAGCAAGAGGTAGATTCTCTTAGCTCTGATGGTCTTACTCCTGATGAACAAATGAGTGAAGTTATTTTGGAAACAAATAATCTTCTTAATAAACAAAATAAAATATATAGAGATTTAATTCTTCAATTAAAAAAAGCAAATATAAGTATAGTTAAACCTGAAAATTTAAGTAAATCGGATCAAAAAAGATTATTTAAAATTTTTAATGAAGAAATTTACCCTCTGCTAACACCATCGGCAATAGACCCAGCTCATCCCTTTCCATTTATTGCAAATCAAGGAAGAGCATTAGTTATGAGATTAAATAAGAAAAATAAAAAAAGAGTTTTAAATGCAATAATAGTAATTCCAAAAGCTTTATCAAGATTTATTGAAATAGATGGAAATAAAAGTTTTAAAAAATTTTTAATTATTGATGATGTTATAAGTTTTTTTGCTTCTGAAATATTTCCTGATCATGATTTAGATAAAAAAATGTTATTTAGAGTTATAAGAGATAGTGATGTAGAAATTCAAGAGGAGGCCGAAGATTTAGTAAGATCTTTTGAATTGGCTTTAAAAAGAAGAAGAACAGGTGACATCGTACGTTTAGAAATTTTAAAAAATAGTAATAATGACTTAATTAAGTTTATAACCAATAAGTTAAACGTAAAATCTGAATACATCTATGAAATTGAAGGCATTGTTGGAATTCAAGATATCGACCAAGTTTGTAAAATTAAAAATTCTAAATTAAGATTTAAAAATTTTAATCCCAGAGAGGTTGAGAGATTAAAGGAATTTAATAATAATTTTTTTGATACTATAAAAAAAAAGGATTTAATAGTTCATCACCCTTTTGAAACATTTGATGCTGTCGTTGAGTTTTTAAATCAAGCTGCATATGATAAAAAAGTTATAGCAATTAAACAAACTCTATACAGAACAACGTTAGACTCTCCAATTGTTAAAGCCTTAATAACAGCAGCTGAAAATGGAAAGACAGTAACCGCTTTAATAGAGATCAAAGCAAGATTTGATGAAGAAGCAAACATTCAACTTTCAAGAAGTTTAGAAAAGGCAGGAATTCAAATAGTTTATGGTTTTGCAAAATATAAAACACATGCAAAATCATCTTTAATATTAAGAAAAGAGCAGGGAAAAATTCAAACTTATATACATCTGGGAACTGGTAATTATCACCCAGTTAATGCAAAAATTTATACTGACTTATCTTTATTTAGCTCTGATAAAAAAATAGCAACTGATGTAGAAAAATTTTTTAATTATGTAACTGGTTATTCAAAACCA
>CACKDY010000027.1:0-8221 GCA_902599105.1 uncultured Pelagibacteraceae bacterium
AATTATGCATATAGTAATTAATAAAATTTTAATTGATGGAAACCACCATCCAAAATTTGTAAGCGGTATAGAGGCAAAATATATTTCTCTAGAAATACGGTTTATAGCTATTCCAAAAGGACTTTCTTTAAAGTTTGAGAAAATACTACAAAATTACCAAATAAAGATCACTTCATATTTGGATAAAAGATATGTTCAAAATTTTTGTTCGGAAAGTGAAAAAGGCATTCCCTCAATGGCTCTTAAAATCTTAAATGGATATAATAATAACGAGGTAAAACTGGTTCCAAAAAATATTAAAAAACCAGGATTTTTTGAGAGATTTTTTCAACTTTTCAGTTAATTTTGTTTTTATTAGTAATATTTCTTGTTTTTTAATTCTTAATTTTCTGACTTAAAACAAGTCGTGTCTTATTTAACTCAAAAAACAATTAAAAATAATATTTCATTCTCTGGAGTTGCACTTCATAGTGGACTGAATGTGAACGTTTGTATCAAACCTGCAAAACCAAACTTTGGAATTGTATTTAAAAGAGTAGATTTAAATTATAACAATATTATTTATCCAAATTTCAATAATGTAACCAATACATCTTTAAATACTACTGTTGAAAACGAATTTGGAATAAAAGTATCAACAATTGAACATCTAATGGGGGCATTATTTTGTCTAGGTATAGATAATGCATTAATTGAAATTGATAACGAAGAGGTACCTATTTTAGATGGATCTGCAAAAGTATTCATTGAAAAAATTTTATCAGCAAAAATAGACGTAAGTGATTCTCCAATTAAAATAATAAAGATTAACAAAAAAATTGAATTTTCTGATGGAGAGAGATTTATATCGATCGAACCTTCGACTTTAAGTTTAGAAATTGATTTTGAATTGAAATATAAAAATCAAATCATTGGAAACCAAAATAATAAAGTAAAAGTTTACGAAGATGATTTGAAAGATATTTATAATTCAAGAACTTACTGCCTATTTGAAGATATTGAATTGATAAAAAAAAATGGTCTAGGAAAAGGTGGAAGTTTAGATAATGCGATTGTTGTAAAAGAAAATGAGATATTAAATCCAGGTGGATTAAGAAATGAAAAAGAATTTGTAAATCATAAGATACTTGATTGTATCGGTGACTTGTATACTACTGGTTTCAGAATCGTTGCCTCTATAAAATGTTCACAAGGTGGTCATTTCCTTACCAATCAATTATTAAGAAAAGTATTTCAAAATAAAGAAAATTTCACAATATTAGAAATTAAGGAAAAAAATCTACCCCACACACTTATAAATAGACAGCTATTAAGATCTATTGCTTAGTCAAAGATAACTTTAAAAGTTAGTTTTAAATAAGTATAAACTTACTATGAATATAAATAAGTTTTTTTATATAATTGTTATATTTTTATTTTTTTTATCCTGCTCAAAAAAAATTGAAACTGAAGACGCGCTTAAAGAAAGAAGCTTAGATCTACAAATGATAGAGGCCTATGAACAAGGAATGTCGTCACTTAAGAGTGGTGATGTGTTGTTTGCAGCAAAAAAATTTAATGAAGCTGAAATATTATTCCCACAATCGATATGGGCTCCTAGGTCAGCCTTGATGGCAGCATACGCATACTACCTGCAGGATTATTATGGTGATGCAGTGGCAGAATTAGAGAGATTTATAAAAGTTTATCCTAAACATGAAAATTTAGATTATGCATATTTTTTGCTTGCAACTGCTCATTATGAACAAATAATAAATGAAAAAAAAGACCTTGGATCTTTATTAGATGCAAAAAAAAATTTTTTAATTGTAAAAAATAATTTTTCCAACACAGATTATGCAATTGATGCAAAATTTAAATTAGATTTAATAGATGAAACTTTAGCTTCCAAGGAGATGTATATTGGAAGATATTACATCCAACAAAAAAAATGGATATCTGCAATAAATAGATTTAGAACAGTTGTTGATGAATATGATTCCACAATATATACTGAAGAAGCACTTCATAGATTAGTTGAGATACATTATTTTATTGGGTTAAATGATGAAGCTCAAAAATATGCAAATTTATTAGGATATAATTTTCAGTCCTCAGAGTGGTATGAAAAAACTTATTCTGTATTTAATAAAAAATATGAAAAAAACAAAAAATTTATTAAAAATAAAGATAAAAGTAATAGAAAATTAATTAAAAAAATTAAATCTCTTTTTGAATGAGATGAAAAAAAAACAGATAGAAGATAAATACAATAATTATATAAATTTATTTAAAAAGTATAATAACTACTATTATAATAAGAACAAACCTATTGTTTCTGACCGAGAATTTGATGAATTAAAAGTAAAGATAATACATTTAGAGCAAAAATATAATTATTTAAAATCAGCAGACTCGCCAAAAAATATAGTAGGTCATAAACCCTCAAAAAATTTTAAAAAAGTTTTTCATAAAGTTCCAATGCTTTCATTGTCAAATGCTTTTACTGAGGAGGATTTAATAAATTTTGAAAAAAAAATACTCAATTTTTTATCTAAAAATCATAACCATTTAATAACTTATGCTACTGAACCTAAAATTGATGGGATTTCAGCCTCTTTGACATATAAAAATGGTAAACTAGTAACAGGACTATCTAGAGGTGATGGCAAGGAAGGTGAGGACATAACTGCAAACTTATCGACAATAGAAAATATTCCAAAAAAAATAACTTCAAAAGATTTTCCAGAAGAAATTGATATTAGAGGTGAGGTATTTATAAAAAATAGTGATTTTGAAAAATTAAAAGAAAAATTTGCAAATCCAAGGAATGCAGCTTCAGGTTCTTTGAGACAAAAAAATCCTGAAGATACAAAAAAAATACCTTTAAAATTTATTGCTTACACTTTTGGTTATGAGAAAGGTTTAAAAGTAAACAATCAATTTGATTTTCTCAATCAATTAAGCAAATGGGGATTTAATACCAATCCATTAAATAAATTAATAACTGGAGTAAAAAATTTAGTTAAAAATTACAATGAGATAGAAAAAAAAAGGGCTGATTTAGATTTTGATATAGATGGTATGGTTTATAAAATTAATGATTTTTCAATTCAAAAAAGATTGGGTTATGTTGCGAATGCACCAAGGTGGGCTATAGCGCATAAATTCTCTTCCAATAAAGCTGTTTCAAAAATAATAGATATAGACATTCAAATTGGAAGAACTGGAGCCCTAACGCCAGTAGCAAAGATTAAACCAATAAATATAGGTGGTGTTGTAGTATCTAATGCAACTTTGCATAATGAAGACGAGATAAATAGAAAAGATATAAGAATTGGTGACACAGTAACATTAGAAAGAGCTGGAGATGTAATTCCCCATATCCTTTCGGTAGATTTTAAAAAAAGACCAAAGAAAAGTCTAAAGTTCATATTTCCTAATAAATGTCCTTCATGTGGTTCCAAGACGATTAAAGAATATAATAAGTTTACAAAAAAGAAAGATGCAGTAAGGAGATGTTCGAGCGAAGGTTATTATTGTGATAAAATTGCAATTGAGAAATTAAAGCATTTTATCTCAAAAGATGCTTTTAACATTGATGGATTGGGAAAAAGAATAATCGAAGGATTTTGGAAATTAAAATTAATTAAATTTCCTTATGATATATTTAAATTAGATTATGATAAAATTGAAAAACTTGAGGGTTGGGGTCGATTATCAGTTGAAAACTTAAAGTACTCAATAAATCAAAAAAAAAATATCTCTTTCGAAAGATTTATATTTGCTTTAGGCATTAGACATATAGGATTAGAGAATGCAAAATTATTATCTAAACACTTTACTTCATTTTCGAATTTTCAAAATTTGTCAAAAAAAAGTAATTATGATGATTTATTAAATATTGATGGAATTGGTGAAACACAAGTAAATTCAATTAAAAGTTTTTTTGCAAACGATACAAACACTAAAGTTTTAAAAGAATTAGAAAAATATTTGGTTATAAACAATGCATCGGTAAAACAAAATAATGGAATATTAAATAACAAATCCTTCTTAGTAACAGGAAAATTAAATGGTATGAGTAGAGCTGAAATTAAATCATTAATTGAAGAAAATTCAGGTAACACAGTTAGCACTGTGTCTAATAAATTAGATTATTTAATTATTGGAGAAAAACCAACAAAAAGAAAAGTGGAAAATGCTAAACAGCTAAATATTAAAATTATCAATCAAAATCAATTTTTGGATATGCTAAATAAAACTAGCTAACCATCTTCTTTCATCGTAATTTAAATACTTTGATATTTTTGAATAAACATCAAGATGATATTTAAAAAGGTAATTTTTTTCGTAATATGTAAGTAAGTTATAATTAATTAAGTCTTTTTCAATTGGTACCATTGTTAAATTCTCAAAAAATAAATGACCATTTTGATTTTTAACATAAACTAAATTTTCTATACGTATTCCATAATTATTCTTTTTGTAATAACCAGGTTCATTACTTAAAATCATGCCCTCTTTTATTTTGACATTATTTATTTTATTTATTGACTGTGGCCCTTCATGAACATTTAAAAAAAAACCAACTCCATGACCTGTTCCATGTGCATAATCCAAATTGCTCTCTTTTAAAAATTTTCTAGCCCTCTTATCAATTTTTTTTCCTATGTTATCTTTATTGATATTTGTTCTAGCTACAGCAATATGGCCTTTTAAAACTTTTGTATAAATATTTTTGATACTTTGCTTTTGTTTTGAAAAGCAAAGTGTTCTTGTTACATCCGTAGTACCATATTTATATTGACCACCAGAATCACATAGAAAAATATCTTTTCTTTGAATTTTTCTGCAATTTTTATTGTTTGCTCTGTAATGAACAATTGCACCATTTTTACCTGTTCCAGCAATTGTATCAAAACTAGGGTAAAGGAAACTTTTATTAATTTTTCTAAACATTTCTAACTTTTTAGCTGCCATCACTTCACTAATTTGTTTGTTGTTAATTTTTTTAATCCAGTAAATAAATTTTGTTAAAGCTACACCATCTATTATATGCGCATTTATCATATTTTTAATCTCAGTCTTATTTTTGATTGCTTTCAAATAATAAGTAGGATCTTCTCTTTTAATAATCTTAAATTTTGATTTAATTAAATTTTCATAAAATATTGAACAGGATTTATCATCAATAATAAAACTTTTTCCACTGAGTTTTAAAATTTCTTTTGGAAATTTATCAATATCAATTAATTGATTCATTTTAATAATTTTGTTTTTAATTAATTTTTTACATTTATCTTTTTTACTTATTAAAAATATTTTTTTTGTTTTACTTATAATTAGCCTTAAGTTTGGAACTGGACTATTTGGACTGTCTCCACCTCTGATATTTAATATCCACGCAACATTTTCTGGAGCACTTATAAAGATATAATCTGACTTATTTTTTTTTAAATATTTAGATATTTTTTTTATTTTAGAACTTATATTTTCACCAACTATTTTTTTATTCAAAGAGAAAAATGGAATGGATTTTCTATTTTTGTCTTTTTTTATTTCATCAATTAAATTTTTATATATATGTTTTATATGATTGTTCTTTAAAAAGTAATTTTTGACTTGGGTATTTGTAAAAAGATTTGGATCAATTCCTAAAGTTAAATTTTTAAATAAATTACAGTTTATTAACTTTTCAAATCCATAAATGTTAAAATTTTTTCCACTTTCTTGGTGACTTTGTATTGTGTATCTGCCATCTGTAAACAAGAAGTTTTTATTTTTTAATATTACAGCTAATCCAGCAGAACCACTGAAGTTTGATATAATTTTCAGTCTATTGATTTTTGAGTATTCAGTAAAATAATCGTCATTTTTTGGTACTACATAACCATCAATACTATATTTTTTAAATTTTCTTCTTAGCGTGTTAATATATTTTTTCACTTGATTCTCTTTTGGTATCTTAACCAACCAGGACTTCTAGTATTTTCATCTATTTCGAAATCTTGATTAAATTCAAAATCATCATCATTATTTATTTCATCATCAAAGAATGAATTTTTTTCTATGTTTTTTTCTGGTAATTCATCTATAAATCTCGATGCCATACTATCTATCCAATCTCCTTGATAAAATCTGTTCATCGAAAAAGATATTATAGCTTTTTTTTTTGCTCTGGTAATTCCTACATAAGCCAAGCGTCTTTCTTCCTCTAGCCCATTTTGCCCTTTTTCCTCAACAGATTTTTGATGAGGAAATAAGCCTTCTTCCCAACCTGGAAGAAAAACGACATCAAATTCCAAACCTTTTGCAGCATGCATTGTCATCATGTTAATTTTTTCACCGTCCCATTCTTGATCTACTGAGGTTGCTAACGAGACATGTTCTAGAAAACTTTCTAAGTTATCAAATTCTTTCATAGCACTTAATAACTCTTTAATATTTTCTAATCTATTTTCGTTATCAACATCCTTTTTATTTTTTAACATTGCTGAATAGCCTGATTCATCTAAAACAATTTGTAATAATTTTATATGATTATATTTTTTTAAAACTAGATCATTTCTCCATTTAGCTAGGCAATTTATAAATAAATTTAAACCAATTTTTGCTTTTGGTTTAGCTAAATTATTTTCCAGCATTTTAATTGAAGCTCTCTCTAAATTTAAACCGTGTTTTTTTGCATATTCATGAATACTCTTTAAAGTGCTATCTCCTATAGATCTTTTTGGGTTATTAACAATTCTCTCAAAAGCAAGATCATCTTTTTCTTGATATATTAATCTAAGATAGGCGACGCAGTCTTTTATTTCAGCTCTTTCATAAAACTTTGTACCACCTAATATTCTATACGGCATTCCAATTTTAAGAAATCGTTCTTCAAATTCACGAGTTTGAAAGATGGCTCTTACAAGGATTGCAATATTGTTATAAGAATATTTTTGTTTTATATTTTTTTCTATTTCGTCTGTAATTCCAACTGCTTCATCTTTACCATTTTTAAAACAATTAAGTTTAACTAATTCACCTTCATCCATAGTAGTAATTAATGTTTTACCGACTCTATTTTGATTATTGGAAATTAGATTTGAGGCTACTGATAAAATATTTTGAGAAGATCTATAATTTTGCTCTAACCTTATTACTTTTGTATTTTGATAAACTTGATCAAACTCTAAAAAATTTTTTATTTCTGCTCCTCTCCAACTATAAATCGACTGATCATCATCTCCAACACAACAAATATTTTTATTTTTTTCTGATAAAAGATTAAGCCATTTACTTTGAATGAAATTTGTATCTTGATATTCATCTACAAGTATATATTTAAAATTTTTTGAATATATTTCTCTTATGTCTAAATTTGACTCAAGAATTTTTACAGTATGCAAGATAAGGTCACCAAAGTCACAAGAGTTTAAGTCAGTTAATTTTTGCTGATAAATTTTATAAAGAGGAAGAATTGTTTTTTCATAAAGATCCTTTTTATTTATCACTACTTCTTTTGGATAAAATCCTTTATTTTTCCAACGATCAATTATTGCTAATATAAACTTCGGGGACAATTGTTTGACGTCAATATTTTCAGCTTTACAAATATTTTTTATCAGTCTGATCTGATCATCAGTATCCACAATAGTAAAATTAGAATTGAGGTTTGCAGCTGATGCGTGCTTTCTTAATAATTTTGCACAAATCGAGTGAAATGTTCCAAGCCATGAAAGTCCTATTGCGGTAGAACCTAGAATACTACTTACTCTATTTTGCATTTCTTTAGCAGCTTTATTTGTAAAAGTGACTGCTAAGATCTGATTAGGAAAAGCTTTCTTTTCTTTAATAATATTGGCGATTCTAGAGGTTAAAACTTTAGTTTTTCCGGATCCAGCTCCAGCCACAATCAAAAGAGGTCCATCTATATGCAGAACAGCTTCTTTTTGGGCATCATTTAAATTTTTTAAATAATCTCTGTTTATCATTTAAAATAATACTTTATAAGTTTTTTGATTATCATGAGCAAAAAAAACTTTTTTGTTAAATCTATAAATAATTTTAGTTATTTTATTAATAATCTTTTAGAAAAAAATTTAAACAAGTTAAATTCTAAAAATTTAAGAGTTTTATTTAAAAATAATAAAATAATTTTAATTTTTGTCGCACTTTTTGTTACTTTTGTATCTTACTTATTATTACCTACTTTTTACAGTGAAAATGCTGTTACAAAAAAAATTAAAGATGA
>CACKDY010000028.1:0-7511 GCA_902599105.1 uncultured Pelagibacteraceae bacterium
TAAAGTTTATAAGAAAAGAAAAAAAATTTAAAAATGTTAATCAATTAAAAGCTCAAATAAAATCTGATTTAAAAATTGCAAAAAATACCAAATGAGTAAATCACAAATTAATCTACCTAAAACAGCTTTTTCTATGAAGGCCAATTTGCCAACAAGAGAGCCTGAAATTTTAGATTATTGGCAAAAAATAAATCTTTATGATGAAATAAGAAACTCAAGTAAAGGAAAAGAAAAATTTGTTCTTCATGATGGCCCACCTTATGCGAATGGAAATATTCACATGGGCACTGCTCTTAACAAAATATTGAAAGATATTATTGTTAAATTTCATCAAATGGATGGTAAAGATAGCATATATGTACCTGGATGGGACTGCCATGGTCTACCAATTGAATGGAAAATAGAGGAACAGTACAAAAAAAATAAAAAAAATAAAAATGAAGTTCCTGTCGTTGAGTTTAGAAAAGAGTGTCGATCATTTGCAGAAAAATGGATTGAGGTTCATAAATCCCAATTTAAGCGTCTAGGTGTTGTTGGAGATTGGGAAAATTACTATTCCACTATGAGCTATGGAGCTGAGGCTCAAATTGTAAGGGAATTAGGAAAGTTTTTAAAAGAGGGAAGTTTATACAGAGGTTTCAAACCAGTTTTATGGTCAACAGTTGAAAAAACAGCTCTTGCAGATGCAGAAGTAGAATATCAAGATCATAAATCTGATACAATTTATACATCTTTTTCAGTTAAATCTTCTAATTTAAAAGAATTAGTTGGAAGTGACATTATAATTTGGACAACAACACCATGGACAATTCCAGCTAATAAAGCTCTAGCATACAATGAGTCTCTTAATTACGTGATATTACAGTTAGGAGATGATGGTGATTTTAAAAATAGAAAAATAGTTGTTGCAGAAGCCTTATTAGAGTCAGTTATTAAAGAATGTGAAATCAAAGATTATAAAAAACTTCATACTTTTAAAGGACAGGAATTTAAAAATACTATTTGCAATCACCCTTTTATTAAAATTGGATATGAGCATGATATTCCAATGCTTGAGGCAAGATTTGTTACAATCGAGCAAGGAACTGGAATTGTTCACTGTGCTCCAAGTCATGGACCTGATGATTTTAATTTATGCTTAAACAATGGAATTAAAGCAATTGAAACTGTTGATGGAGACGGAAAATATACAAACAATGTAAAACTGTTTGAGGGTATCCATATTTTCAAAGCAAACTCAATTGTAATTGAAAAACTTAAGGAGCAAAAAAATTTATTATCTAATGGTGATTTAATTCATTCTTATCCACATTCATGGAGATCTAAAGCACCACTTGTGCATAGAGCTACACCTCAATGGTTTATTTCTATGGAAAGTCATAAATTGAGAGATACCGCATTAAAAGCAATTGATGATACAGTTTTTTATCCAAGCAAAGGTAAGGAGAGATTAAAATCAATGATCGAAACTAGGCCTGATTGGTGTGTATCAAGGCAAAGAGTTTGGGGAGTTCCTCTTCCAATCTTCGTAAATAAAAAAACTAAAGAAATTTTGATAGATGATGATGTTATCGAGAATATTGCTTTAATCTATGAGAAAGAGGGTTCAGATTGTTGGTTTTCGGACGATCCTCAGAGATTTTTAGGCGATAAATATAAAGCTGAAGAGTTTGATAAATTAAGCGATATTGTGGAAGTTTGGTTTGATAGTGGTTCAACTCATTCATTTGTATTAGAAAAAAGGGAAGACTTAAAATGGCCAGCATCAATGTATTTAGAGGGATCTGATCAGCACAGAGGATGGTTTCATTCATCACTTCTAGAGTCATGTGGAACAAGGGGTAGAGCACCCTTTGAGTCTATATTATCCCACGGTTTTGTTGTGGATGGTAAAGGGTTAAAAATGTCTAAATCATTAGGAAATGTAATTGCGCCTGATGATATCCTAAAAAAGTATGGTGCAGATATTTTAAGAATCTGGGTAGCATCATCAAATTATGCAGAGGATTTAAGAATTGATTATTCAATCCTAGATCAGCATGCAGAATCTTATAGAAAAATTAGAAATACTTTCAGATATTTACTTGGAAATATAAATGATAATTTTGAAATAATTAACTTTGAAAAACTCAATTTGGATGATTTACCTGAGTTAGAACAGTTAATGCTACATAAATTACATGTTTTAAATACTAATTTTAAAAGATATTTTAGTAATTATGATTTCCATAATTTGTATAAAGAATTGTTAAATTTTTGTACTGTTGATTTATCCGCTTTTTATTTTGATATTAGAAAAGATAATCTTTATTGTGATGGTAAAGACTCAAACAAAAGAAAATCAACAATTTTACTTCTTAATATAATTTTAAACGCATTACTAAAATGGTTTGCTCCTATTCTTTCTTTTACAACAGAAGAAATATTTAAATTATTGTTTAAAGACCAAAAAAGTATTCATCTTGAAAAATTTTTAGAATTTCCTGATAAATTTAAAAATGAAAAACTTAGTAAAAAATGGATCGAATTAATTAAGATCAGAGATATTTGTAATATCAGCATTGAGGAAAAAAGAGCTAGTAAAGAAATAGGGTCAAGTTTAGAAGCAGATTTAAAAATACAATTAAGTCAAAAATTAAAAAAACTTACTAAAGATACAGATTTTTCTGAACTTTGTATTACATCAAAGGCTGTGGTTAGTTATAAGGATGATATTGAGACAGCAGCACTAGCCATAAAAGCAAAAGGAGCAAAGTGCTCTATATGCTGGAAGATTAAAGAAATAGCCTGTGATAGAGCTAATTGTGCTGTGAATAAGGAATGATAATAAAAAATCTAGGAAAAAAATTCTTTATTAATTCTTCTTTGATTCTGGCAATTTTTTTAATTGATAGAATTTCTAAAATTTATGTAATTTATTTAAATCAAAAATTGCTTGGATCTGAAATATTTTCTTCAAATTATTTAAATATAAGTTTGATCTGGAATGAAGGAATAGCATTTGGTTTATTTTCTTTTTCCCAGACAATTATGTACGATTTATTAACTTTATTTATATCACTAGTGATTATTGTTATTTTAATTATGTTTATTAAAAGTAATGATTTAAGAAAATACCCTTTATTGATGATACTTGGAGGAGCTGTAGGAAATTTATATGATAGAGTTTTTTATAAAGCTGTACCAGATTTCATTGATGTGCATGTTAATAATTTTCATTGGTTTATTTTTAATGTAGCAGATATTTTTATCAGCATAGGTGTAATTTTCATGATATTAATTGAAATAATTGGTAATAAGAAGAAGCATGACTAAATTAAATTTTACTAAATTTATAATAATTGTTTTATTTTTAAGTTCTTGTGGATCGGCTTTTAAGAACCCAAAAAAAGACAACAGTGATGAATTTTTAATAGAAAAGAAAATGCCACTAAAAATGCCACCTGCATTTAACAAGCTGCCAGTACCTGGAGAAAATAATCAGGCCAAAAATAACAAAATAAAATCTTTAATATCAAAAAGTGAAAATAGTACAAATGAAAAGTCAAAATCAGAGGAAGTTAGTCAAGATACAAAAGATAGTTTATTAGAGAAGATTAAGAAAAATTAATGTTATCCAAAAGTGTTAGACTAGAAGGTTTTAAAAAAAAAATTTCATCAAAAAAAATTAAGACAATTTATAAAAAACTATTAAACAGTAAATCAGAGGTATTAAACTCACTTTCTTTAAATTATCATTACAGTTTTAATAAAAAAAACTTATCTAAATACAAAAAAAATAAATATTTTCGAGTAATTGGCATGGGTGGGTCAACCTTGGGATCTCAAGCTATTTATGATTTTTTAAAACATAGAATTAAAAAGAATTTTCTATTTATTGATAATCTCAAATTATCACAAAAAAATGAAAAAAAAAATTTTACAAATCTTGTTATCTCAAAATCAGGTAATACAATTGAAACAATAGTAAATGCAAATATACTTATTAAAAATAAAAATATTTTTATAACTGAAGATAAACATAGCTATTTGAAATTATTAGCAAACAAACTTAAAGCTGAAATAATTGATCATAATAATTTTATAGGTGGCCGATACTCGGTTTTATCAGAAGTTGGTATGCTGCCAGCTGAATTGATGGGATTAAATTCAAATAAATTTAAACAAATAAATTCATTAATCAAAAATAAACAATTTGAAAATTCTTTATTATCAAATGTTGCTGCATCATTATATTATTTAAAAAAAAAAAAATTTAATTCAATTATTATAAATTATGATGAAAAATCAGAAAATTTATTTAAGTGGTACCAGCAGTTAGTTGCAGAAAGTTTAGGAAAAAAAAATAAAGGTATTTTACCGATAGTTTCTATTATGCCTCGTGATAATCATAGTGTAATGCAATTATATTTGGATGGTTTTAAACATAATTTTTTTACTTTTTTTTATGTTAAAGAAAAAAATTCTGACCGATTATTCAATAATAATATTTTATCTGCTAAAAATTATTTGAAAAACAAGGATGTAAATAAAATCATATATGCTCAAAAAAAAGCTACAGAAAATGTTTTTAAGAAAAAAAATATTCCTTTTAGAAGTTTTGAATTGGATAACAGAGATGAAAAATCTCTTGGAGAACTATTTTGTTTTTTTATATTGGAGACTATTTTAATTGGTAGGGCACTTAAAATTGATCCATATAATCAACCAGCCGTTGAACTAATAAAGAAAGAAACTAAAAAGTTGTTAGTTAGTTAACTAAAGAAAAGAAAAGTATTTTAGATATACCATATTTTCTTTCCTCTATTATTTTATAATTATTAGACAAATCAATTTCCTCATTTCTATGTCTATGAAGAATAATTATTCCATCTTGATCAATTATATCTGAATTTTTTAATTTTGTTAAAAGTGAGACTAGATTTTTATCTTTGTAAGGTGGGTCTAAAAAAATAATATTAAATTTAATACCTAAATTTAAAAAAGCATCTTTTGCATAAATATCATTTTCAAAAATTTTAAAATTTTCTACATTTTTTAAAGATTTTAAGTTTTTTTTTAGAATTGGCAAAACACCATAATAATTTTCATAAAATACAACTTGTTTTGCTCCTCTTGATATACATTCAATTCCAAAAGAACCAACTCCTGAGAATAAATCAAGAACTATTGAATTCTTAAAATCTAAATTAATCCTATTTGAGTGATTGATTAAGTTAAATATTGACTCTTTTGTTAAATCTTTTAAAGGCCTAGTTAATTTGTCTTTTGGTTGAAGAATTTTTCTACCTTTAAAGCTTCCAGAAATTATTCTCATTATTTTAAAACTTTATAACCAATATCTTTACGATAAAAACCACCAGACCAATTTAGTTTATCTAAATTTTTCATTATATTATCTTTAGCTAAATTAAAATCATCAGAAATTGAAACAAAATTTAAAACTCTTCCTCCGATTGCATAAATTTTATTATTTTCTATTTTTGTCCCTGCGTGAAATAAAAAGTCATTTTTAGTATTTTGAATTTGATTAACATTTTTAATTTCTACATTTTTTTCAAATTTATCTGGGTATCCCTTAGAGCAAAGCACTACACACAAACTCTTTTTATTATGCCATTCTATTTCTATTTCTTTGAGTCTCTCTTCGCAGCAAGAATCTATAATATCAATTAGATCTGTTTTGAGTTTTGGTAAAATAGTTTGACACTCAGGATCACCCATTCTTACATTATATTCTATTAGATAAGGCTCTTTTTTAACAATCATTAATCCTGCATATAAAAAACCTTTAAATTTCTCCTGAATTTCATTTAATCCACTTAGAGTAGGTTTAATTATTTTATTAATAATTTTTCTTTCTAATTCACTAGTTATTAATCTTGAGGGCGAGTAACACCCCATTCCTCCAGTATTTTTTCCTTTATCTCCCTCTAAAACCCTTTTATGATCTTGGGCGGTACCAAATGTTTTAAAAGTGTTTCCATCACTTATTATAAAGAAACTCATTTCTTCTCCATCAAGAAACTCTTCAACTAGTATATTTTTTGCTTCTCCAAATTTACCGTTAAAAATTTCATCTACTGCAAAACTAGCTTCTTTAATATTGTTACAAATATATACACCTTTGCCTGAAGCTAAATTGTCTGCTTTAATTACTGTTGGATAGTTTGTTGTTTTTAAAAATTCTTTGGTTTGAGTTTCATTTTGGAATACCCCAAATTTAGCCGTTGGTATTTTAAATTTTTCACAAATTTTCTTTGTAAAAATTTTTGACCCTTCAAGTTGTGAACATAACTTATTTGGACCAAATACTTTTATTTTATTATTCTCTAAAAAATCTACTAAACCATCTACTAAAGGTTTTTCTGGACCAATTATGACTAGATCAATTTTTTCCTTATTTATAAATTTTTTTAATAATTCAAAATTATCTAAATCTAAATTAATATTTTCTGCAATTTCAGCAGTTCCAGCGTTACCTGGAAAGCAAAAAATTTTAGATATTTTTTTTGAACTATTTAAACTGGAGCAAATTGCATGTTCTCTACCACCACTTCCAATTATTCCAACTTTCATATAAAAGTATATAAACTAAAAATGATAAAAAAATTAGCTAAAATAAAATATTTACCAAATAACTTTCAAATTCTAGAAGATGGTGATTATGTGGAATGTGCAGTTACTGGAAAAAAAATTGAGCTTGAAAAATTGACATACTGGAGCGTTGAGCTACAAGAACCTTATTATTCTTATAAGGAAGCTTTTCAAAAAAGAGAACTATTAGATAAAAACTAATTTATTTCCAACGATTATGGGACCAAATCCATTGATAAGGGTTTAATTTTATCATTTCTTGCAAAACTAGATTTAGTTCATCTGTAATATGTTGAATTGAGCAATTTTTCTCAAAATATAAGGGTTTGAAAATTTTTATTTTAAAATTTAAATTATTAAACCTTTCTATGTGCACTGGAATTATAGGCATATTAAATTTTTTCACTAATTGTGCAGGTATTGTTGTTGTGTAAGCTTTTTTTTTAAAAAAATTTGACAAGGTTCCTTCTGAAACTCGCTGATCTATCATTAGAGCTGTTGAATAATTTTTTTTTGTAAAACTAATTAAGTTTTTTACTCCTCCAATACCTTTTTTAATTTGATTTTTACAAATATATTTTTTTCTTATTCTCTCCATAATTTTATTAATAAAAATATTATTTAGTGGTCTATAAATTGCACAAAGATTCAGACCGCTTTTTTCAATGTGCATAGCCATCAGTTCAAAATTTGCAAAATGTCCAGAAATAAAGACGGCTGATTTATTATTTTTTTTTAAATTTTCCAGAATATCTTGACCTTCTACCTGAATATTTGAACTTAGTCTGTTAAATCTAAAGTCTTTAATGAACATATATTCTGCAAAAACCCTTCCATAATTATTCCACATCAATTTCGATGTTTTATTAATTTCTTGATTATTAATATTATTCATAGCTATTTGAAGATTTTTT
>CACKDY010000029.1:0-7449 GCA_902599105.1 uncultured Pelagibacteraceae bacterium
TTTGTTCCTAAAAATAGGAAACAAATTATTCTTTGGGGTGTAATTGGAGCTTTTGTTTTTAAAATAATTTTTGCTGTATTTGCAACTTTTTTATTTGAATTTTATTTTATAAAAATTTTAGGTGGTTTGTTATTAATTTGGATTGTAAATGATTTAAGGAAAGATTTATTAGACATAAAAAAAGTAAAACCCACTACAAAAAAGGGTAAAGAACCTTCATACATAAGCAGTATTGGAAAAGTTTTGTTTGCAGATATCATGATTAGTTTTGATAATGTGATTGGTGTAGTTGCAGCTGCAAAAGGCTTTTTTGGATTTATGATATTTGGACTTATGTTATCAGTTGTTTTAACTGGCGCTTTAGCGACATATATGGCTAATTACATACAAAGACATATTTGGATAGCTTATGTTGGTTTGGTATTTATCTTAATTGTTGGTCTCCAACTAGTAATTGGTGGATTGGTTGATCTTGAAATATTAAATATTAATGAGGAATTTAAAAAATACTTTTAACTAATAAGAATTTTTTTTATTTGGAAATTTAATTTTTCTAACTTCTTTTGAATAATTTAAGACAGCTTTAGAAATATTATTTCTAATATTGGCATATTTTTTTACAAACCTATAATTCATTGGATTTAAACCGATTAAATCATCAAAAACTAATATTTGACCATCACAATATTTAGAAGATCCAATACCTATAGTTATTATATTTAAACTTTTAGTTACAAGCTTTGCCAGAGAAGTTTCCACACATTCTAAAACAATTGAAAATACTCCTGCTTTTTCTAATAATTGTGCGTCCCTGATAATATTATTTCTCTCTAGTTCATTTTTACCCTTAAATTTGAAAGTTTTATCTGATTGAGGAAGTAAACCTAAATGACCCATAACTGGAATTTTATTTTTAACTAAAGTTTTAACTGTTTCATAAATTTTTTTTCCACCCTCTAATTTTACTCCATCACATCTAGTTTTTTTCATTATCTGTTTTGCATTTTTCAAAGCTTCTTTAGGATTTCGATAGGTGTTATGCGGCATGTCAACAATCATTAAACTTTTTTTTATACCCATTCTGACACTTTTAGAATGTTCAATCATTGTATTCAAAGTTACTTCTTTAGTAGATTTATAATTATACAAAACAGATCCAAGAGAATCTCCAACAAGTATAATATCGCAATAATTATCTAAAATAGATGCAACATTTTTTGAATATGCAGAAAGACTAACTATTTTAGTCTTGTTTTTTTTAGAAATTATTTTTTTAATTTTGCTCATTCACATTGGTATAAATTACCAAATGCCAGTATTTTCCATTGAAGACCAAGGTTCTTGAGGATCTAAATATCCATCTTGAAGTAATTCTATTGAAATTTTATCCGGTGATCTAACAAAAGCCATATGACCGTCTCGCGGAGGTCTATTGATAGTGTAACCCATGTCCATAAGTTTTTGGCATGTCTCATAAACATTATCTACTCTATAGGCTAGATGACCAAAATTTCTTGATCCCTCACCTAGATCATCACCATCCCAATTATATGTTAATTCAATCTCTGCATTTTTGTCATTTGGTGGGGCAAGAAAAATTAAAGTGTATCTTCCTTTTTCACTATCTTTTCTTCTCGTTTCTTTAAGTCCAAGACCTTCACAAAAAAACCTTAGAGATGCATCAACATCGCTAATTCTAATCATGGTATGTAAATATTTCATATCAACATTTATAGTTAAAAATTACTCTAATTCAATAGTGCTTGGTGGTTTTGATGTAACATCATATACAACTCTATTGATGCCTCTAATACTATTCACTATTTTATTTGATATAGATTGCATAAATGACTTTTTAAATTCATAATAATCTGCTGTCATCCCATCTTCAGAGGTAATTGCTCTTAATAAGCAAAGATATTCATAAGTACGATTATCTCCCATTACTCCAACCGTTTTTACAGGCAGCAAGGCTGCATAAGCTTGCCAAATCTTATGATAGAGACCATGATCTTTTAAGGCTTGAATAAAATAATAATCAGCTTCTTTTAAAATTTTAATTTTTTCATTAGTTATTATGCCTGGCATTCTAATTGCTAAGCCTGGTCCAGGAAAAGGATGTCTTGAAATAATTTCTTTACTTAATTTAAGCTCTAATCCTAATTTTCTCACCTCATCTTTAAACAAGAATTTAAGTGGTTCTACTAACTTTAAATTCATTTTTTTTGGTAACCCTCCAACATTATGATGAGATTTTATTTTTGAGGTTTGACTTCCAGTAACGGATTTGCTCTCAATTAAATCTGGATATAGAGTACCTTGAGCTAAAAATTTAACATTTTTAATTTTCTTGGCATATCGCTCAAAAATTTTAATAAATAAATTACCAATTATTTTTCTTTTTTTTTCTGGATCAGAAACATTTTTTAAATTTTTTAAAAATTCCTTTTCAGCATTTACATAAGTTAAATTCATCTTTAAACGTTTCTTAAATGTCTGAACCACTTGTATTTCCTCATTTTTTCTTAAAAGGCCAGTGTTTACAAAAATACAATGAAGTTTTTTTCCAATAGCTTTATTCAATAGCTGAGCAACTACACTACTATCCACACCTCCTGATAAAGCACAAATAACTTTGTTACTTTCAACTTGTTTCCTAACATCTTTAATAAGCTGATTTTTTTGATCCTTAGATGACCAATTTTTTTTAATTTTACAAATTAAAAATATAAAATTACTTATTAATTTCTTACCATTCTCAGTATGAGTAACTTCAGGATGGAATTGCACTCCATAATATTTTTTAGTTTTATTTTCAACGATTGCAAATTTTGAATTAGTACTTGATGCAATAACTTTGAAATTTTTAGGCAGTTTTGAAACTTGATCAGCATGGCTCATCCAAACCTGTTTTGATTTTTTATTTCCAAAAAAATTGGATGTTAAAAGACTGCTATTTTTTTTTAAAACATTGGCTAGACCAAACTCTCTATGTTTTGATTGTTTTACTTTTCCACCATTAAGTTTTGATAAAATTTGATGCCCAAAACATATTCCAAGAACTGGTACATCAAGTTGTAAAATTTTTTTGTCAAATGAATACTTATTTATTTGATAAACATTTAAAGGGCCACCAGATAATACTATTCCTTTAATGCTGTTATTTATGTCTTTTGGTTTTATCTTTTTGTGACTAACTATTTCTGAAAAAACACCTAATTCTCTTACTCTTCTTGCTATTAATTGGGTAAATTGTGAACCAAAATCTATTATTAAAATTTTATTCAAATTTTGATCAAGACTCATTATTTTCTGGTTCTATATTTTTTAATGACTCTTGAATATCTTTATTTTCATCACATAAATTTATGCAAACTTTTACAAACTTGCCTGAAAGGTCTTTGACTTTTTCATAATTAGATTTTTCTAATGCAATTTTCATTAACATTAATAAAGCTTCCTCGTTATTAGGCTCGATTAAAAGTGTTGTTTCTAGATTGTATTCTTCTTTTCTTTGATTCTCTTCCTGATTATAAATTTTTGCTAAGTACAAATATGAATTTGCATCTTTTGGATTAAAAACTATATTTCTTTCAAATAAAAAACGTGCGTCCTCGTATTTTTCTTTTTTAAATAGTTCTAAAGCTTCATTGAAAAAATTTTCTTTGCTAAAAGATATATTGTTAAAAGAAGCTGTTAAAAGTATTAAAATTATAAATTTAAAAAATTTTCTCATCAATATTTACTATCGTTTTTTACCACATCCACATTATGAACCATACTTTCATAAAATCCAGCTTTTGTAATTTTCACAAATTGTGGTTTATTTCTTAATTTCACGATTGTTTTTGATCCAAGATAACCCATTGAAGATTTCAATCCACCAATTAATTTATAAATAATTCTTCCAACATCTCCTTTATATTTTACAAAACCTTCAACACCTTCGGGCACATATTTTGACGTATCTTTTTGTTTTTTTTGAAAATATCTATCAGCTGATCCTTTGTTCATAGCTCCAACTGACCCCATTCCTCTAAAACTTTTAAAAAGCTGTCCATTTTTCTTTATTAATTTTCCTGGAGTTTCGTTTGTACCTGCAAACAACGAACCGATCATTACAGCATCTGCCCCTGCAGCAAAAGCTTTTGCTAAATCACCAGAATATTTTATTCCACCGTCTGAAATTATTTTAACATTTTTACTCTTTAAACCACTTCTTACGGCTAAAATTGCGCTTAACTGAGGAACTCCTATTCCAGCAACTAATCTTGTTGTGCAAATAGAACCTGGACCTATACCTATTTTAATTATATCTACACCTAATTTTATTAGGAATTTTGCAGCTTCTGGCGTTGCAATATTTCCTGCGCATAAAGCAATTTTGTTGTTTTTTATTTTTTTAATATATTTAATTATTTCTGCGACTTTCTTTGTATGGCCATGCGCTGTGTCGACTACGATTAAATTTACACCTTCTTTGATAATTTCTTTGGCTCTAATGAACTCATTAGGTGCTGCACCTACAGCCGCTCCAACAATCAGTTTTTGTTTTTTAACTTTTTTTATCTCTGATAATTGTTTTTTAATATCAAGGTTTCTGTGAATTACTCCTATACCACCAGCTTTTGCAATAGCTATTGCCATTCTACTCTCTGTAACGGTATCCATTGCTGATGATAAAAGTGGAATTTTAAGTTTTAAATACTTTGTTAATGACACACTTGTATCTGCATCAGTAGGCAAAATTTCTGAATATTTTGGTGCTAATGTAACATCATCAAAGGTAAGTGCTTCTTTTATAGGAACCATATTCTTTTATATACGATTCCTTTAAAATTAAAAGTCTCTATCGAATTTTTCTACAAATAATGAAACTTTCTTTTGAGTCTTTTCTACTAGATTTAGGTTTAAAAACCTTAACTTCTTTAAAATATTTTTTTCCCTCTGCGACGATTTCGTTAAATGTGCCTCCCATAAAAATTTTGGAAACAAAACATCCATTATCTTTCATTAAGTCTTTAGCAAAAAACATCGCCTCTTTGCATAGTTCTCCTGTTTGTATGGAGTCAACGTTTTTAATACCTGTTGTGTCTACAGCCATATCAGACATTACAACATCAACTTTATCACTAAGATTTTTTTTAATTTCCTCTTGAGTTTTTTTTTCAGTGAAATCGCCTTTGATTTGAATACTTTTACCTATAGGTTCCATTTTTTTTAGATCTATAGATATCAATCTGCCACTTTTAGTAGCTTTAAGAGCGTATTGTGACCAGCTTCCTGGTGCAGCTCCAATATCAATTACTGATAATCCGCCTTTAAAAATTTTGAATTTTTCATCAATTTCTATTAATTTATAAGCAGATCTAGCTCTGTAACCGTCTACTTTCGATTGTCTGACATAAATGTCTCTTCTTTGTTTATTTACCCAATTTTTTGAAATTTTATTTTTTTTCAATTAACTATTAAACCTAAGTTTCATTTCAACTAAACTACCATCAGTAGCTTTTACTTTTGAAATAAAATTTTTGTCATTTCTAATTTGGTCGTTATTTTTTCCTGCAAAATGTAAAATGCCTATTTGATGATTTGGAAGGTAAGGTTCAACTAATGTATTTTTTTCTTTATCAAATTTTAGTGCCTCTATTAGTGTCCAATTGCAATAAGCTGGTAAAATCTCTACATTTAACCCATCGTGATAAATTGTAATATTCATTGCAATTTGTTCTGAGCCCCAAATTTTTCCAGACTTTAATGCTGCTCTTAAATTTTTTTGCCAAACTTCCCAATGAGATGCATTTGCTTCTAAAGCAAACACTCCTATGTTTAAATGGGGCTTTAAAGCCACTTCTCTCGCGATTTTTTCTGAGAAACCAGAAGATTTTGCATGTTTGTAATTCTGCGACTTAACCCTGGCAAAACTTCCAAAGACCCATTCAGCTCTTAGAACTCTACCGTATGCTCTATCTGCTGAAGTTGAAATAGAAAGTTTATTATTTTCACATCCTTTCAAGAATAACTCAACTGCACTCCAAGAATTAACCCATGCATCCGCATCTATCCATAAATATTTCTTATAACCAGGAAAATATTTTGGTAAAAAAGCTCTTGATACTTGACTTTTAAGCCATTCTTTTCCTTTAACTTTAAATTCAGAAACCTCTATGTCCCAATCAGCTGATTTTATTTTATCAACCTTCAGTGAAAGTTGTTTTTTTTGTTCATCTAATAAACCTGCATCTAAAATACAGATTGCAGTATTTTCACTTTCTTTAAAACGTTTAATTGAGTCAACTAATTCATCCAATAACTCATAATAATTAGAGTCTGCTAAAGATATAATAACATTTTCTTTCATCAGAGAATATCTTCAAGATCTTCTTCATCATCTTTAAGGTTTTGATCTTCATTTTGTTTTTTCAAGTTTCGATAATGAAAAAAACTTATTGGAAGCATACTCAAATATATGATTGCACTAATAGATATTACATTAAATGGATAAACAAGCAGTAAACCAAAAAATAAAACTATTCCAAATAATAAAAAAATTGTTGTTTTTCTTTGTATAACTATTTTTTTAAAAGAATAACTTGGAAATTTACTAATAAGCAATAAAGATGTTATAATAAAAAAAGTTGGAACAACAATGTTATAATTGATTTGAATAAATTCAAAACTAGTCATACTAAATATTAATGGAGTTAATACTAAAATACCTCCTGCAGGAGATGGAACTCCTTCGAAAAAATTATCTTTCCATGATGGTGCTTGACCAGTATTGACATTAAATCGAGCTAATCTTAATGCTACACAAATTACATAAATAAGACACAATAACCATCCAAATCTACCTAATGTATTTAATTTCCAAAAATACATTATGAAGGCAGGAGCTACTCCAAAACTTATCATGTCAGTTAATGAGTCTAATTCTTTTCCAACTTTAGATGTTCCTTTAATTAATCTTGCTATTCTTCCGTCTAGCCCATCAATTATTGCAGCCAATATGATTGCTATAACTGCAAATTCAAACTTGCCATCTAAAGCAAATCTAATTGAAGACAAACCTATACAAACTCCAATTAAAGTAAGCATGTTTGGCAAAATTACTCTTGCATTATTCTTTTTATCAGTAACAAGTTTCAAATTATTTTTCGGCTGTTCCATATTTATTTTTTGGCTAATAACGTTTCTCCAGAAATTGCTAGTTGACCTACTTTTACTAAAGGTTCATAATTTTCATAATAAACATCTGCTCTACTACCAAATCTAATCATACCAATTCTATCACCTTGATTAAGTTGTTGATTGTTATTTGTTTCACAAACTATTCTCCTTGCAACTAATCCTGCAATTTGAACAACTATAATATCATTTCCATGGTTATCTTTTATTTTATAATAATTTCTTTCATTATCCTCACTTGCTTTATCTAAAGATGCATTT
>CACKDY010000030.1:0-5307 GCA_902599105.1 uncultured Pelagibacteraceae bacterium
CCTTCAATCGAACCATTTGATCACCCTGTCTATGATGTATGGTTGGTAAGCTGTTATTAAATAATTGAATCTTTATCCAACCAACTTACATTAAAATCCGAATTTAAAAATTTTTTATGATTAAGTAATTTTTTATGAAGAGGTATTGTGGTTGTTATTCCCTCAATAACAAATTCGTCTAAAGATCTATTCATTCTTTGAATTGCTTCTGTTCTATTTCTTCCATGACAAATTAATTTACAAACCATACTGTCGTAATAAGGTGTTACTTTATATCCTTGAAATATTGCACCATCCACTCTGGTTCTAAAACCAGATGGTTGATGACACATAGTAATAACCCCAGGTGAAGGCTGAAAGTTTTTACTTGCATCCTCAGCATTTATTCTACATTCAATTGCATGTCCTCTAGGATTTATATCACTTTGTTTTAAAGCTGTTTCTCCTGAAAAAGCAATCCAAATTTGTTCTTTGATTATATCGATGCCTGTAACCATTTCCGTCACAGGATGTTCAACTTGAACTCTTGTATTCATTTCAAGGAAATAAAATTTACCATCTTCATATATAAATTCGACTGTTCCAGCTCCCATATAACCTATTTTTGTTACCATTTTTATTGTTCTCTCAAATAAATCTTTCCTTATTTCATCATTCAAAACTGGACTTGGCGTTTCTTCTATTAATTTTTGATGTCTTCTTTGAACTGAACAATCTCTTTCATGAAGGTGAACTACTCTATTTTTTCCAGCTAATATTTGAACCTCAATATGTCTTGGATTTTGAAAATATTTTTCTATATAGACTTCATCATTACCAAAGTATTTTTGTGCTTCAGATTTAGCTGTTGAAAACAAAGATTCAAATTCTTCTTCCTTATAAACTATTTTCATACCTTTCCCGCCACCTCCACCTGAGGCTTTGATTAAGATAGGAAAACCAATTTTTTTACAAAGTTCATTTGCTTCAGAAATATCTTTTACACCTCCTTCAGACCCTTCAATAACAGGCAGTCCATTTTCTTTAGCTATTCTTTTCGCCTGGATTTTATCACCCATCATTTCAATATGTTTTGATGTGGCTCCAATAAAATTAATTTTGTTCTCCTCTAAAATTTTAGCAAAATTTGCATTTTCTGAAAGAAATCCATAGCCAGGATGAACAGCATCAGCATTTGTAAGTTCGATTGCTGACATTAATGCTGGAATATTTAAATAACTATTTGATGGTTGATGAGAACCGATGCATACACTTTCATCAGCCATTCTAACATGCATACTTTCTCTATCTACATCGGAATGAACAGCAACAGTAGATATCCCCCATTCTTTACATGCTCTAACAATTCTAACTGCAATTTCCCCACGGTTTGCAATTAAAATTTTTTTAAACATTATTTATTCTAGGATAATATGCTGAATCAGTTCCAGTTAAATTTTCTTGATGTGGTTTTTGCCATTCATATTTTTCTAAAGTGTGTTTTTTTTCAATTTTATTAGCTGTAAAATGTATCCAAGAAAACCATTCAACAGGAATTTTTGATGCGTCAATAGTGTGAGAATAGATAACCCATCTTTTTCCGTTTTTACTCTCATAGTATTTATTACCTAACTGATCAGTACCAACTAGTTTTCCAAAAAAAATAGTTTTTAGTCTTGTTCCAAAAGTATCTCGATTCCACCATGTGAAAATTTTTCTCAAGAGTGTCAACATAATATTTTTTTATTTATTCAATTAAAAATTGTAAAATTTAAATTAGACTAAAATATGAATATGTATATAAATTAAATGATTCATTATTCAAATTAAAATTTAAATTGAGGGCAAATGGCAAAGTATTTAGTTGAAACTTATTATACCTGTACTTTCAAGGTAAATCATTACTTAGATGATATTAACGAGGCAGAGTTAAAAAATTTAGAAAAAAGAGATGATGGGAAATTCGAAGTTTTAGATGTAAAACTTGATAACAGAAAAACGAAAAGTTTAGATCCTAAAAATAACAAAGTTTTAGAAAATAGCAAAGTAGAAGCAGTTAAAGAAATAGATAATAATAAAAACCCAATAAACAAAGAAAGTTTAATAACAAGGATAAATACAACTAATGAAAAGTCAGGTAAAAGATTTAGCATGCCTGATAGACGAAAAGGGTATATTCAAAAAGCCACTATTGGTGATCATAAAGTCTATCTGCATACAGGAGAATATGAAGATGGAAAAATTGGAGAAATTTTTATTGATACAAGTAAAGAGGGCGAACTTGTTAAAGCTTTGATGAATAACTTTGCAATTGCTGTTTCTTTAGGACTTCAATATGGTGTCCCATTAGATGAGTTTATAAGTGCATTTGTTGGTACAAAATTTGAACCATCTGGCAAAGTTTTTGGTAATGATAGAATTTTAAGTGCCACATCAATTTTAGATTATATTTTCAGAGAATTAGCTATTTCATATCAAAATAGAGAGGATCTAGCTCACACTCCAGCTATTGGAGGAAATGATGCCATTAATTTAGAAGATCAAAGCTCAGAAGATCAAAATCAACTGTTAAAAATTGTAAAAGATATTACTAGTAAAGGTTTCGTAAGAAATAATTATAAAAAAAATCTAGTTGATCTTTCAGATGTAAAAATAAGTTTAAAAGGTAAAAAATAATTTATTTTTTAATTTTTAAATTTAAATTTAATTCTTTTAGTTGGTCTGGACTTACTTCAGATGGTGCATTCATCATTAAATCTTGTGCGTTTTGGTTCATTGGAAACATGGTAACCTCCCTAATATTTTTCTCATTAGCTAATAACATTACGATTCTGTCAATACCAGGAGCTATTCCTCCATGTGGTGGTGCGCCATAACTAAGTGCATTAATCATACCACTAAATTTTTCGTCTACTTGATTTTTATTATATCCTGCAATCGAGAAAAGTTTATACATAAGTTCTGGTTTATGATTTCTAATTGCTCCTGAAGATAACTCTATTCCATTACAAACTATGTCATATTGATAAGCAAGTATATCTAACGGGTTTTCAAAATCTTTTTTACTTAAATCACCTTGAGGCATTGAAAATGGATTATGACTAAATTCAATTTTATTTGTTGACTCATCTTTTTCAAACATTGGATAATCTACAATCCAGCAAAATGCAAAAATATTTTCATCTATTAAATTTAGATCTTTTGCAATTTTATCTCTTGCTAGTGCAGTTATTTTTTCTAACTCGTCTTGTTTTCCACAAGCCATGAAAATACTATCCCCTATTTCACAGTTTGTTTTTTTCATGATTTCAGCTAATGCATCTTTAGAAAAGAATTTTCCTATAGGCCCTTTTGCTGAAATATCTTTATCTTTTTCAAAAGTAAAATAAGCTAAACCAGAAGCACCTTCTTCTTTTGCCCATTTATCAATATTATCAAAAAAACTTCTTGGTTTATCTCTCGTATTTTTTGTAACAATACATCTTACTCTACATCCAGATTTTACTAATTTTTTGAATATTTCAAATGAAACATCTTCTCTTCTAAAAATTTCAGTTATATCATTTATAATGAGTGGATTTCTTAAATCTGGTTTATCATTACCATATTTGAGCATTGCCTCCCTGTATGAAATCTTAGGAAATTTATCAAACATCAGTTTTTTGGTAGAAAAATTTTTAAATGTACTAACCATTAATTTTTCAACAACATTAAATACATCCTCTTGTTCAACAAATGACATTTCTAAATCTAATTGATAAAACTCCCCAGGACTTCTGTCTGCTCTAGCATCTTCATCCCTAAAACAAGGTGCAATTTGAAAGTATCTGTCAAACCCAGAGACCATTATTAATTGTTTAAATTGCTGAGGTGCTTGGGGTAATGCATAAAATTTTCCTGGATTCAAACGACTAGGTACTAAAAAATCTCTAGCACCCTCTGGACTAGATGAAGTTAAAATTGGTGTTTGAAATTCTAAAAAGCCTAATTTAGTCATTTCATTTCGGATATATGAAATAACTTTTGACCTTAAAATAATATTTTCATGAATTTTTTTTCTTCTTAAATCTAAAAATCTATATTTTAATCTTATTTCTTCAGCATACTCTTGATCGCTAAAGACTGGCATAGGCAATTCTTTACAGGTTCCTAAAACTTCGTGTTTCTCAATAACAACTTCTATTTCACCCGTATCAATTTCAGAATTAATTGTTTCTTTAGATCTATTAACGACTTTTCCCTCAACTTTAATTACGGTTTCTAATTGCATTTTTTCTAAATCAGAAAAATATTTATTATCTTTATCAATTATACATTGTGTAATTCCATAATTATCTCTCAAATCAACAAATAATAAATTCCCATGGTCTCTTTTTTTATTTACCCAACCTGAAAGAGAAATTTTTTTATCTACATCCTCTTTTCTTAATTCATTACAATTATGTGTTCTGTACTTTTTCAATTAATCCTCTAATGCTTCTTTAATAATTTTAAAGTCAATCGGTTTTTTTCTTTTTAAACTTATTTCGTCGATTTTATATATAAAATCAGAAATTTTGCCATAAGTTCTATCAATTCTCTTGATTATAAATTCAATAAGTTTTTGATCTATTGATATTTGACGATCAGAAAGATTTTTTAATATTAAAGCATAAATTAAATCATCACCAGGTTTTTCAATTTGAGATAAAATAAAATTAGTAGATCTTGAGTTAAGATCATTTAATTTAAATTTAAAATTAACTATTGGTATTGTTGAGGTTACTATTAAATACTTATTATCCTGATCTATTATATTAATAAGCGTAAATAATAAGTTTTCATTTATTTTTTCAGTTAAATCCTCAACAATAATATTTTCATATATTTTTATTTCTTGAAGAAAATCATTGTTGATATCTTGTGCGTTAATTTTAATCCCTTTATGCTTTTCTAAAAATATATTTATTAAATGGCTTTTTCCTGAAAACTTTTCACCTATTAAATTTATAAAATTTTTATCCCATTTTGGCCAACTATTTAGAAGGCTAAAAGAATGTTCGTTGCAGTTTGAAACATAAAAATCCTGATCTTTAAAATTTTGGTCATAATCAAATTTTAATATTTGCTGATTAAGATTTGTCATTTAAAACCCAAATTTTATTTTTAATTTCAAAATCATAATTTTGGTTGCGCATAACCTCTAGAAATTTATCAGGTGTTCCATTAAAAATAACTTTATAAAAATTGTTTTTATTATCAAATTTATAAATATAAAAATTATATATCAAATCAATATCAGATAGAATTTTTTCAAACTTATTGATTTTAATATTATTAGAATTGTTT
>CACKDY010000031.1:0-4738 GCA_902599105.1 uncultured Pelagibacteraceae bacterium
TATTTAGTGTTGATTGAGTAAAGCTAAATGTCGTTATGTCATCATTTACTTTATTTATTGTTTGACCATTTTTTAAAACTAAAATTTGAAGATTATTACCTGATTTAAAATAACCACTTTTTGCATAAGTAATTTGAAAGTTTGCGTTCCCAGTCTCTTTTTTTAAATAGATATTTTTAAGTTCACCGTTCTCCCTTTTATCATCTGCGAAAATTGTTAATCCTTTTATATTGTCATTAAATTTCTTTGGTTTAATAAAACTTTCAAAGAAATTAATGTTTGAGCTTTTAATCAGTTCTCTTGAAATATTCTGAGTAGTTGGAACTATGAATGATACTAATATTATTTGAAAAACAGTAAATATTAATGAAATTTTAAGAAAAAAATTTATTAATTGAATTTTACTTACTCCAAAATTCCAAAAAATCATTAGTTCATTATTCAATTCATACTTAGATACTACGTAAAAAAAACTAAAAAAAAGGGCAAATGGTAAAAGTTTACTAATAGTTTTTGGGAAGTTTAATAAAGTATAATTAAAATAAAGTAAAAAATCTCTTCCATCCTCTACCATTAAATCAAGAAAATTCACTGCTTGAAATACCCAGACTATTGTTGAAGCTGATATCAACGAAATCAAAAAGAAAAGAGCGCAATCACTGCTTAGTTTTCTGAATAGTATTTTTTTCATTGAAATTCGGTATTTTTATTCATATATAGCATCCATCTCGTATAGAGTGTATTTAAAATTTATGTCAGTAACAATTAATTATAAAAATAATTCATCCAAAAATAATTCCTTGAATCTTATAATGTTTTCAGATGAAAATTTTAATATTTCGCCCTTAAAAAAACATATTTCAAGCTCTGAGTATAATTTTGTAAAAGATCTGATTAAAACGATGGATAATAAGAAAAAAATATTATCTTTCGAGATAAGCTCAAAGAGAAAAATAATTTTAGTATCTCTAAAAAAAAATATTAAAAGTTTTGATTTAGAAAATTTGGGAGCAAAATTTTATGATTTATTTAAAGACGCAAAACAAAATACTTACAATTTAAATTCAAATACTATTTCTGCTAAATATAAAAACTTAGTTGGTAATTTTTTACATGGTTTGAAATTAAAATCTTATACTTTTGAGAAATATAAGACAAAAAAAAATATAAAAAATATTACGATTAATGTTTCAGGCACGAATAAACCATCAGCTAAAGATCAAATAAAATTCAAATCAATCGAACAAGGAACTTTTTGTACAAGAGATTTGGTTTCTGAACCTGGAAATATTCTTCATCCTGATGAATATGCAAAAAGATTAAATTCCTTAAGGAAGTATGGTTTAAAAGTTACAGTATATGATGAAAAAAAGTTACAAAAACTTGGAATGAATACTTTGTTAGGTGTTGGTCAAGGAAGTATTAGAGGATCATACCTTGTTACTATGGAATGGAATGGTTTGAATAAAAAAACTAAACCATTGGGATTTGTCGGAAAAGGAGTTTGTTTTGATACTGGAGGTATATCTCTTAAACCTGCAAAATTTATGGAAGACATGACATATGATATGGCAGGCTCTGCTGTTGTAGTAGGATTAATGAAAAGTTTAGCACTTAGAAAAGCAAAAATAAATGCTGTAGGTGTAGTTGGTCTAGTTGAAAATATGCCGGGTGGTAATGCACAAAGACCTGGTGACATTGTAAAATCATACAGTGGTAAAACTGTTGAAATATTAAACACTGATGCAGAAGGAAGACTGGTTTTAGCAGATGCACTTACTTATACTGAAGAAAAATTTAAACCAAAATTTATTATAGATTTAGCAACTTTAACTGGAGCAATTATTGTTAGTCTTGGATCTGAATATGCAGGTCTGTTTTCAAATGACGATAAATTATCAAATCAGTTAATTAATGCTGGAGAAAAAGTTGAAGAGAAGGTTTGGAGAATGCCTCTGAATAAAAATTTTGACAAATTAATTGATTCTAAAAATGCAGACATGCAAAATATAAATTATGTTGGTGGAGCAGGATCTACGACAGCTGCACAATTTTTACAAAGATTTATTTTAAACAAAACACCTTGGGCACATCTAGATATAGCTGGTATGGCATTCTCAAAATATGGAGGAGCATTAAACTCAGGTGGAGCTACGGGTTATGGGGTAAGACTATTAAATAAACTAATAGAGGATAATTATGAGTAACATTGAACAAACTTTATCAATTATTAAACCAGATGCTGTTGAAAGAAATATAGAAAATGAGATTAAAGAAATGTTTAAAAGCAATGGATTCTCAATAAAAAAAGAAAAGAAAATTCAAATTGAAAAAACAGAAGCAGAAAAATTTTATAAAGTCCATGAAACTAAACCATTTTATAATGATTTATGTGATTATTTATCATCAGGTCCAATTTTAGTTATGATTTTGGAAAAAGAAAACGCAGTCTTAGGAAATAGAGAATTAATGGGTGCTACAAATCCACAAGATGCAGAAGAAGGTACTATCCGAAAAAAATATGGAATTTCAATAGATAAAAACTCTGTACATGGATCAGATAGTATTGAAAATGCTAAAATTGAAATAGATTTTTTCTTTAAAGATTAAAAGCTTTTAATATAGCTTTAGGATAGAGCTTATGTTCCTGTACTAATATTTTTTTAGCAAGTGAAGCCTCAGTTTCTTTTTTTGAAATTTTGACTTTCTTCTGGAGAATAATCTTACCAGAGTCTAATCTAGCATTTACAAAATGAACAGTGCATCCAGAGTATTTCTCTTTATTATTTAACACTCTTTTGTGTGTATTTAACCCTTTATATTTAGGAAGCAAAGATGGGTGTATATTCAAAATTTTTCCTTTAAATTTTTTAATAAAATTCTTTGATAAAATTTTCATAAATCCAGCAAGACAAACCATTTCAATATTGTTTACTTTTAATACAAAAAGTAACTCTTTTTCACTTAAATTTTTATTTTTAAAATTTAATATTTTTTTTTTTATTTTATAATTTTTTGCATAATTTAAACCCTTTGCTTTAGGATTATTTGAAACAACAAACTCAATAGATATAGGAGATTTTTTAGTTTTTGAAAATTTAATTAGAGATTTAAGATTACTTCCTGTACCAGATATAAATACAGCTGTTCTAATTTTGTTATAACCAGTTGATAGATCCATTTAGTTTAACTTTATTTTTATCTTCAGAAATCTCGCCAATTACATATGGTTTATATTTTTTTGAAAAAAATTTACTTATTTTTTTTAGATTTTTACTTTCTACAATTAGGCAAAAACCAACTCCACAATTAAATGTTTTGATCATTTCTTTATTAGAAATCCCATTATTTTTGAGCCAATTAAATATTTTAGAAGTTTTAATTTTATCTAAATTAATATTTGCAGAAAGTTTATCTGGTATAATTCTTTTAATATTATCTGATAATCCTCCACCAGTTATATTTGCACAACCATTAATTAATTTATTATTTACTAAATTCATTATTTCTTCGACATATATTTTAGTTGGTTTTAAAAGCTCAGATCTTAAAAATTTATTTTTTTTAATATTTATTTTTTTTTGTTTTAATAAATATCTCACAAGAGAATACCCATTAGAATGTAAACCATTAGAAGGAATCGCTAATATTAGATTATTTTTTTTGATTTTATTTTTACTTAAAATTTTGTTCTTTCCTACAACACCTACAGCAAAACCTGCAATATCAAACTTTCCTTTTTCGTAAGTACCAGGCATTTCAGCAGTCTCTCCACCAACAAGTTCACATTTTGATTGATCACAACCTTTTTTAATTCCTTTAATTATTGCTTTAAGTTTTTTTAGATCAATTTTATTTATAGATATATAATCTAAAAAAAGTAAAGGCTTAGCACCTTGAACGATTAAATCATTTACACTCATAGCAACCAAGTCAATTCCAATGGTATCAAATTTATTTAATGTATTAGCAATTTCAATTTTAGTTCCCACACCATCAGTACAAGCTACGATTTTAGGTCGTTTAATATTACTTGGTATATTTGTGATTGAGCCAAAACCTCCTATATTAGAAAACTTTTTTTTGCCTCTTTTTTTTGGTGAAACTGTAGAGATGAAATCAATAAACTTGTCGGCAGACCTGATATTAACTCCACTTTTTTTATATGTAAAATTTTTTTTATTCATTAATATGTTTTATGAAATTTATTTCTCTATTAAGTAATTTAAGGCTTTTATATAATTTTTTTTTATTTCTTGCTTTAATAAATATTTTTTTTTCCACAGGAAAAAGTCTTGCAAAGACATTTGCTATAAATGATATTGAAATATCAACACCTTTTGAAATAAATTTTAATAAAAATGAAATTATTGATGAAGGATTTGTTAAAGCATATAATGAACTTATTTTGTCAATTGTACAAAGCAAAGATCAAATCAAATTGAAAAATACCTCAATTAATCAAATAAAAGGAATGATTGAAACCTTCTCGATAAAAGAGGAAAAGTTTGTAGATGAGATATATTATTTAAATCTTAATGTTTCATTTAATAAAAAAAATATATTTGATTTATTAGAGTCAAAAAGTGTGTTTCCATCATTGCCTTTAAAAAAAAATTTTTTATTTATCCCGGTTTTTATTGATCAAAATAAAGATCAAGTTTTAATGTTTTCAGAAAATATATTATTTACTAACTGGAATTTAAATAATAAAAAATATAGTCTTTTAAATTATATC
>CACKDY010000032.1:0-4194 GCA_902599105.1 uncultured Pelagibacteraceae bacterium
TTATGTAAAACCTTTTTTTTTCCAGTGACATTTAGTGCTAAATTTAACTTTGCATTAGATTTAATTTTATTATTTTTCATTTAGGAATTTTTAAGACCCTCAATTACTTTAATATTAATTTTTTCTCTCATATCGTCTTCGGTATCATCAAAAGTTAATACATTGTTCCAAAAATATCTTGCTTGAATTTTTCGATTTAATTTCCATAAAATGTCTCCATAATGATCATTCACGATTGGGTCGTCTGGCATTAATTCTACAGCTCTTTTTAAATACTTTTCTGCTTCTAGATAATCCTCTATTAAAAAATACGCCCATCCAATTGAATCAATAATATATGGATCATTGCTTTTTAAATCATATGCTGTTTTCAACATATCCATTGCTTCATTAATTTTATAATCACGCTCTAACCAGGAGTAAGCAAGGTAATTCAAAATATATGCATCATTAGGATCAATTTTAAGCGCATGCAATAAATCTTCATCTGACTTTTCATAATTGCCCATTCTTTCATAGCTACCGCCTCTACGATACAATACATCTGATTTAATAAGTGAATTGTCATCCAGTGTTAAAATAATTTCTGTATAAGTATCTATTGCCTTTTCATAATTTTTAGAATTTTTATATAAGTTGGCTAAATCAAAAATCATTTTTATATTTGGATTTTCAATTTTATTAAATTTTGAATCTATGTAATTAATTCCATTTTCATAATCCTGCTCTTGAATTATTATTTGAGCTTCTTTTTTTAATCTAAACCAATAATAAAATTCATCTTCTTTTTTAAAGTTTTTTAAAATCCTTTGTACTTTATCAAATTCATCATTAAGATAAAAATTTTCTGCAACCAACGACAGATTAAATTCAAATTTAGGATTTAAATAGTTTGACAAATTTAAGTAAAAATTTGATTTCTCAAAATTATTCTGAGAAGAATAAAGATTAGAGATTAAAAATAAAAACTCACTCACAAGATCATTATGATCTTTGCATGAAAAAATTTTACCAAAATCATCGAATTTTTCTTTGTCTACCCAACTTTTACTTTGTGAAAGTAAAAGTGTTGAATTTATATAATCAATTTGTTCAACAACTAATCTTGCTTCATTTAATTTATTGTTATCAATTAAATAATTAAGATAAAAGAAAATGTATCTTGAATAGTCGCCTTGTTGATTATTTATTAAATTAAGAAAAAATGATGAAGTTCTTTTATCTTCAATATAACATCTTTGGAATGTCTCGGCTACAAGAGACAGGTTTCCAAAATTTTTTTTGTTATCTAATATTTTTTTATTTTTAAAAGTATAAATGTACTGTTTTAGAGTTTCAAATATAACTAGGTTTATCCTATCTTCATCTTGAAATTTTGAACTTTGTGTTAAAAATTCATCAGCTTTTTTAAAATTATTTTTCTTTAAACTGTCAATTATTAAAATTATATAAGCATCATAAAAATCTGAATTAGATTTGTTTAGGTTGTTATTTAATACATTAATTGCTTGAGGTACTTTATTATCTAAAACTAAAGAGTTAACATATCTTTTTAAATAACTGTCATGTTTGTTAATTAATACTTTAGTTAAGTTAAAAAATTTTAAAGCTTTAGTATTATCTCGATGTTCAAATGCAACAATTCCAGAAAAATAATTTGATAAATCTCTTGAGTTGAAATCATTAAAAGTAGCACTTTTAGAATACAAAGGTGTCTGATAAGATATGAATATTAATAGTAATAATTTTAAAAATTTTAGGAACATGTGACCATAGTATGACTAAAAAAGTGATAAATCAAAATACCAAATTAAACCAAGAACTAATTAATACTATTGAGCCGAAATTTATATTCGCTGATAAGCCAATAAATAGATTTAATATTTTGGAAACGAACAATGGCACCCTGCAAATTAATAAAGAAGAATTACTAAAGAATTTAAAAGATCAAATAAATTCAATTGAAAATTGTAAATTGAAAGAAAATTCAAACAAAATTATTTTAGGTGAGGGAAATATAAATAGCCCTTTAATGTTAATTGGAGAGTCTCCTGGGGCTGAAGAGGAAAAATTAGGTGCCCCATTTAGAGGTGAAGTTGGCGAACTTCTAAACAAAATGCTTATAGCCATCAATATTAAGAGACAAAATATTTACACTAGTTATGCAATCAATTTTAGACCACCTGATGACAGAAAACCAACCTCAACTGAAATTAAAAGATACTCAGTATTTTTGAAGAAGCATATATCAATTATAAACCCAAAGATTATTGTTTTGATGGGTAGTTCGTCAATGGAGGCTATAACAGGAATAAGTGAAAAAATAACTACTGAAAGAGGACATTGGAAGGAAGTGATTTTAAAAAACAAAACATTTCCTATAATGATAACTTTTAATCCGTCTTATTTAATCCGTTTTCCAGAAAATAAAAAACACTCATGGGAAGATTTAAAGAAAATTAGAGACAAAATTAAAGATCTAAAGTTAAAAATTTGATGAAGGTAATCGCTGGGGTTGATGAGGTTGGCAGAGGAAGTTTGATTGGGCCTGTTTATGCTTCAGCAGTAATTTTAAAAAAATCAATTAATCTTAAATTATTAAAAGATTCAAAATTATTAAGTAAAAAAGAGAGAGAATATCTATGTACATACATAAAAAAAAATTCTACTTGGTCCATAGGCAAAGCTTCTGTCAAAGAAATAGAAAGGCTGAATATACTTAAAGCAAGTTTGCTAGCTATGAAAAGAGCTATCAAAAATCTAAAGAAAAAACCAACACACGTTCTTATAGATGGAAACAAAACTCCAGAATTAGAAAATTATAATTTAAAATCAGTTATTAAAGGAGACAAAAAAATCCCCTCTATTTCGGCAGCTTCTATAATTGCAAAAGTATCAAGGGATAAGTTTATAACCACCTTATCAAAAAAAAATAAAGGTTATGATTGGGATAAAAACTTTGGTTACGGAACAAAACAGCACTTAAAAGCATTGAAAAAATTAGGTATTACCAAACATCATAGAAAAACTTTTTCACCAATATCTAAAATAAATTAACACTACATCTAGTGACCTTCTAATTTAGAAACACTAATCGAATCCAAATTTTTCAATCTCAGGTTGACCGTAGAATCCATTTGGAGTCTAATTAATTTTTACAAATGAAAACTGATTTCAAAAATAAAATAATTAACGGAGATAGTCTCGAAGAATTAAAAAAAATTCCACGTGAAACTTTTGATTTAATTTTTGCAGATCCTCCTTACAACTTACAATTAAAAAGTGAATTAACTAGACCAGATAGATCAAAGGTTAGTGCGGTAAATGATAAGTGGGATCAATTTGAAAATTTTAAAAAATATGATGATTTCACAAATGAATGGCTTAGTGAATGCAAAAGAATTTTAAAAAAAGATGGAGCAATTTGGGTTATAGGAAGCTACCATAATATTTTTAGAGTTGGCACAGTAATCCAAAATTTAGGTTTCTGGATTTTAAACGATGTTATTTGGAATAAAAATAATCCGATGCCAAATTTTAGAGGAACACGTTTTACTAACGCTCATGAAACTTTAATATGGGCATCTAAAAGTGAAAAATCGAAATACACATTCAATTATCAATCTTTAAAATGTTTAAATGACGATTTGCAAATGAGATCTAATTGGGATCTTCCAATATGCAATGGATCTGAAAGACTTAAAAAGGATGGAAAAAAAATTCACTCCACACAAAAACCAGAAGCACTTTTACATAGAATTTTACTAGCTACATCTAATAAAAATGACCTCATTCTTGATCCTTTTTTAGGATCAGGGACAACAGCTACAGTAGCAAAAAAACTAGGAAGAAATTATTTTGGAATAGAAAAGGAAAAAAATTATTTTAGAGCTGCTGAGCAACGCATAAAAGCTACAAAGCCTATTGAGGACGACTTATTAGATACGCTAAAAAACAATAGATCAAAACCAAGAATTCCTTTTGGTTCATTAGTTGAGCTTGGAATAATTAAACCTGGAACTAATATTTTTGATAATAAGAAAAAAATAACAGCCAGAATTATGGCTGATGGTAGTATAAAACATAATCAAGCAGAGGGTTCTATACACAAAGTTGCGGCTACTATTTTAGGAGCTGAAAGTTGCAATGGATGGACTTTTTGGCACTGTAATATAAATGGACGAACATATCCTA
>CACKDY010000033.1:0-3969 GCA_902599105.1 uncultured Pelagibacteraceae bacterium
ATTACTCTGAAGTTTTTCAACAAATTCCAACTGTTGTAGATAAAAATTTATCCTTTTTAGGTTTTGAAGTTAAAGCAATAGATCTAATTTGTTTACTTTTATTTATTGGAGCAATGGGTAAATCTGCACAGATATTACTGCATACTTGGTTACCTGATGCTATGGAAGGTCCAACACCTGTTTCTGCATTAATTCATGCAGCTACGATGGTAACAGCTGGTGTTTTCTTAGTTGTAAGATGTTCTCCAATTTATGAATATTCACCATTGATACTAAATTTTATAACTATAGTTGGAATGACTACAGCATTCTTTGCAGCAACCGTCGCTCTAGTTCAAACAGATATAAAAAAAATTATTGCTTACTCTACATGTAGTCAACTTGGTTATATGTTTTTTGCAGCTGGAGTAGGTGCATACAATGTTGCTATGTTTCACTTATTTACTCATGCATTTTTCAAAGCTTTATTATTTTTAGGATCTGGTTCAGTAATCCATGCATTTAAAGATGAGCAAAATATAAATAACATGGGAGGTGTATGGAAAAAGTTACCATATACATATAGTTTAATGATAATAGGAACACTTGCATTAACAGGTTTTCCATTTTTATCAGGATTTTATTCTAAAGACGCAATTATAGAATTTGCATATTTAAAAGGTAATACCACTGGTTATTATGCAGCTGGAATTGGAATAATTACAGCATTTTTAACATCTATTTATTCATGGAGATTGATATTTAAAACTTTCCATGGAGAGTATAATAACAAAGAGATCAAAATAGAGGAAACACATGAGTCCCCATTGGTTATGCTCGTTCCATTATTTATTCTCTCAATAGGAGCTGTTTTTGCTGGTTTTCTATTTAAAGGACTATTTATTGGTCATGGTGAGAATTTATTCTGGGCAGAGTCTATTAAGTTCTTAGAGCCTTTGAGTGCTGAGCACCCACCTTTATGGTTTTTACTTTTAACACCTTGTTTAGTTTTAGTATCTATTCCAATTGCTTATTACTTATTTGTAAAAAAAAAAGAGCTTCCTAATTCAATAGTTACTATAAACAAACCTTTGTATAATTTTTTAGTTAACAAATGGTATTTTGATGAGTTGTATGATGTTTTGTTTATTAAATCCTCAAAAAAACTAGGTCTATTTTTATGGAAATTTTGTGATGGAACTATAATAGATGGTTTTGGTCCTGATGGAATTTCTTCTTTTATAAAAAAATGTTCAATCAAAGCAACTAAATTTCAAAGTGGTTTTATCTATCAATATGCATTTGTAATGTTATTAGGTTTCTCTGCTTTACTAACTTTTTTAATAGTTAAATAATGAATTTTCCTATTCTTTCATCTTTAATATTATTGCCAATAGTTGGTGCTTTATTTTTATTTTTTACTAAAGATAAAGAAGGAAATAATTTAACTGCTAAATATGTTGCTTTATTTACAACTGTAGTAAATTTTTTAATTTCGATTTATCTGTGGATTTCTTTTGACCAATCAACATCTAGTTTTCAATTTGTAGAAGATAGAGTATGGATTGAAGGGTTTATTAATTATAAAGTTGGAGCAGATGGTATTTCAATTTTATTTATTATTTTAACTACATTTATAACTCCCATTTGTATTATATCTGTAAATAATTCAGTCAAAAATAGATTAAGAGATTTTTTAATTGCAATTCTAATCATGGAAAGTTTCATGATAGGTGTTTTCTGTGCACTTGATTTAGTTGTATTCTATTTATTTTTTGAAGCCGGATTGATCCCAATGTTTTTAATTATTGGTATTTGGGGAGGCGCAAGAAGAGTTTATTCAGCATTCAAATTCTTTTTATATACACTATTGGGATCTGTTTTAATGTTGGTTGCAATAATTTCAATTTATTGGATTACAGGAACAACTGACGTAGTTCAACTATATGAAATTGGTATTGATGTTAAATATCAAAATCTATTGTGGTTAGCATTTTTTAGTTCTTTTGCTGTTAAAACACCTATGTGGCCAGTTCATACATGGTTACCTGATGCTCACGTTGAGGCTCCTACCGCTGGATCTGTTTTATTAGCTGCCATATTATTAAAGATGGCTGGATATGGTTTTATAAGGTTTTCTTTAGGTCTATTCCCGATTGCATCTGAAGTATTTACACCATTAATTTACACTCTGAGCGTTATAGCAATCATATTTACATCACTGATAGCTTTAATGCAGGAAGATATGAAAAAGTTAATTGCTTATTCATCAGTTGCGCATATGGGTTTTGTAACTTTGGGTATATTCACTTTGCAACAACAAGGGATTGAAGGAAGTATAATTCAAATGATTAGTCACGGATTAGTGTCGGCAGCATTATTTTTAACTGTTGGTGTAGTTTATGACAGAATGCATTCCAGATTGATAAGTACTTATGGCGGACTAGTTTCTGTAATTCCAAAATATTCAATACTATTTATGTTATTTGCTTTGGCATCTCTAGGTTTACCTGGAACTAGTGGTTTTATTGGTGAATTTTTAATATTAATGGGAGCTTTTAAAGATAATTTTTTAGTGGCAGTTATAGCAAGTATTGGGGTGATTTTAGGAGCCGCATACATGTTGTGGCTATATAAAAGAGTAGTATTTGGAAAATTAATAAACGAAGATCTTAAAAAAATTTTAGATTTAAATAGATCTGAATACTTTATTTTAAGTTGCTTAGCTGCACCAATCTTATTTTTTGGTTTTTATCCCGATCCATTAATAAACACTATTGAAGTTTCTGTGACCGATCTAATTAATATGCATAACTCAAATATAGCTAGTAAATAATATGGAAAATTTAAATTTAGTATTACCTGAAATTTTTATCTCACTTTCAATAATGTTTTTACTTGTTTTGGGTGTGTTTAAAAAAGATAGTTCTAAAATCACATTTATTTTGTCTTTATTCGCAATTTTAATTACAGCGATAATAACAATTAATGAAACTTTCTCTGTCAGCAGGGAAACTTTATTTAATGAAAGTGTTGTGATTGATAGTTTGTCTTCACTAATGAAAATTATAACATTGGTTGGAGGTTTTTTAGTTTTAGTTATTTCTTCAAGTTATTTAAAAACATTTAAAATATACAATATCGAATACCCTATTCTTATTTTGAGCTCTATTCTGGGTATGATGGTAATGATCAGTTCAAATGATTTAATTGTTTTTTATATGGGTTTAGAATTGCAATCATTAGCTCTTTATGTTTTAGCCACATATAATAGAGATCAACTAAAATCATCCGAAGCTGGTTTAAAATATTTTGTTTTAAGTGCATTATCCTCAGGGTTATTGTTGTATGGATGCTCATTAGTGTATGGTTTTTCTGGTTCAACTAATTTTGATATAATATCAAATCAACTAAATTCTAATGAATATGTTTTAACATTTGGAATAGTGTTTATCTTAGTTGGTTTAGCTTTTAAAATTTCTGCAGTTCCGTTTCATATGTGGGCACCTGATGTTTATGAGGGATCTCCAACAACTGTAACATTATTTTTTACAATGTTACCCAAAATAGCTGCTTTAACTGTATTTATAAGGTTTTTGTATGTTCCTTTTTTAAATTTAATCGATCAGTGGCAAATGATAATTGTTTTCTTATCAATTGCTTCAATGATTTTTGGAGCAGTTGCTGCAATAGGACAAACTAATATTAAAAGACTAATTGCCTATAGTTCTATTAGTCATATTGGTTATACTTTAGCAGGATTAGCTACTGCATCTAATGAAGGAATTCAAAGTTCAATAATCTATATTTCAATATATGTTGTAATGAATTTAGCTCTTTTCTGTTGTCTATTAATGTTAAGAAGAAAGGATCAATATTATGAGGATATTAGTGATCTTTCGGGATTATCAAAAAACCATCCGATATTATCTTTATGTTTACTTGTAATACTGTTTTCTTTAGCAGGTATCCCGCCCCTTGCTGGTTTCT
>CACKDY010000034.1:0-3936 GCA_902599105.1 uncultured Pelagibacteraceae bacterium
AGGCAGAAAGAAAAGGTCAAATTTCAGAAAATTTAAGAATTTCTGATAAAGAAAAAATTGATAATGAATCAATTATAGATGAAACAGACAAACAAATTGAAATTTTAAGAACACAATTAAATGAAATACAGGAGAAATCAATCCAAATAAGAGAAAGAAAAGCGAGTTCAGGAGCAACAATTGAAGGCCTGCAAAAAAGAAAAAATGATCTGCTTGATAGGATTAGTTCTGAGCTAAATTTGAATGAAGATAATATTTTAGAAAATTCAAATTTAAACGGAGTGGAAGAACTTCCAAATCCAGTTGATCAAGAAGATGCTTTGGATAAGAAAAAACAGGAAAGAGAAAAATTAGGATCTGTAAACCTGAAAGCAGATGAAGAAACAAGCAAATATGAAGAAGAAATAAAAAAAATGGAACAGGATCGTGCTGATCTTGTTACTGCTATCATAAAATTGAAAGATAGTATTAATGAACTTAATCAAAAAGGAAGAGAAAGATTGATTGAGGCTTTTGAAAAGGTTAACAGAAAATTTAATGAAGTTTATACAAAACTTTTCAACGGTGGAAATGCTAAACTTGAATTGGTGGACTCTGATGATCCACTCGAAGCAGGTTTAGAAATGTTAGTTAGTCCTCCGGGAAAAAGACTTCAGTCTATAACTTTGCTATCTGGAGGTGAACAAGCATTGACTGCGCTCTCTTTAATTTTTGCAGTATTTTTAACAAACCCTTCACCTATTTGTGTATTAGATGAGGTAGATGCACCACTTGACGATGCTAACGTGACAAGATTTTGTAGCCTACTTGAGGAATTAATAAAAATAACCAATACCAAATTCATAATTGTAACTCATCATGCTTTAACAATGTCAAAAATGAACAGACTATATGGGGTAACTATGCCTCAAAAAGGAATTAGTCAGCTTGTGGCTGTTGATTTACAAAAAGCTGAGAGTATGGTTGCATAAACTATATAAATGCCAAAAGACCCTTTCAAAAATCGCTTAGAGATTGCAAAAAGCAAAATTTCTAAGAAAAATCTGTATAATAAGAAGAATGACCCCTCACCTATTGGCACTGCATTCAAATTGAGCACAGAACTTGTGTCTGCGGTGGCCGTAGGTACAATTATTGGGTTTATTTTTGACAAGACCTTTGGTACTAAACCCTGGTTTATATTAATATTTTTTTTTGTTGGTGTAGTTGCTGGAATAACCAATGTGATTAGATCTGCAAAAAAAATGCAAAAATAAATAAGTATTATGGCAGCAAATCCTATGTCCCAATTCGACGTTTATAGAATTGGACCAGAAATTAAAGTTGGAGCATTCGACATATCGTTTACAAACGCAAGTTTGTTTATGATTTTAAGCACTGTATCTATTTTAGTAATCTTTAATTTAGGATCAAAAAAAAATTCAATACTACCAAACAAAATTCAATTAATAGCAGAACTTAGCTACACCTTTGTATCCAAAATGATTAGTGATACAGCTGGATCAAAAGCTAAACCTTACTTTGCATTTATATTTTCTCTATTCATGTTTGTTTTATTTTGTAACATGTTTGGAATGATCCCTTATACTTTCACTGTAACCAGTCATATAATTGTAACATTTGTGCTTGCAGCATTCATATTCATTGGAGTAACTATAATTGGGTTTATTAAACATGGATTTGGATATTTAAAATTATTTGTTCCTAGTGGAGTACCTGCGGTATTGCTCCCTTTAATTGTTGTTATAGAAATTATTTCTTATTTAAGTAGACCTATAAGTTTATCAGTTAGATTATTTGCTAACATGATGGCTGGTCATACAATGATGAAAGTTTTCGGGGGCTTTGTAATTAGCCTTGGGATTGTTGGTGGGTGGCTTCCACTAAGTTTTTCGGTTGCGTTAACAGGTTTGGAGATCTTAGTTGCTTTTCTTCAAGCTTATGTTTTTGCAATCTTAACCTGCATCTATTTAAATGATGCATTAAATTTACACCATTAATAACAGAGGAGGATATAATGGAATTAGAAGCAGCAAAAATGATCGGAGCAGGTTTGGCAGCAATTGCTTTAGCTGGAGCCGGTGTTGGTATTGGAATAATTTTTGGAAATTATTTGTCTGGTGCAATGAGAAATCCATCTGCAGCACAAAAACAATTTCCTAACTTACTTTTAGGTTTTGCACTTGCAGAAGCTACAGGGTTATTCGGATTGGTAGTTGCCTTAATCATTCTTTTTGCGTTTTAAATTAATGGTTAAAAAAATATATTTTCATTCAATATTTTTTAGCTTTTTAATTCATAAAGAAGCTTTTGCGGCTGAAAGTGGAGGTATGCCTCAATTAAATCCAGAGTTTTGGGTTTCTCAAATTTTTTGGTTAATACTTACTTTTGGAATTATGTATTTAGTTTTATCTAAACTAATACTACCAAAAATTAGTAACAACTTAGAGACGAGAAAATCTCAAATATTAGAAAATATTGAGGCTGCTGAGAAACAAAGAGAAGATAGCGATGCAAAACTAAAAGAATATGATGAAATTATATTTAAAAGCAAACTTGAGGCTAATAGTATTTTCAATCAAGCAAGGGAAAAAGCAATAAAAGATATTAGTGCAAAAAGAGCAGTTCTTGATCAGCAAATTGACAATGAGATTGCAGAAGCTGAAAAAGAAATAGATATATTAAGAAAGAATGCAACAGATAAAATAAATAAAATAGCTATTGAGACTTCATCTGAGTTATTACAAAAACTTATTGGAGCTGAAATAAATAATAGCAGTATAACTGCGATTGTTGACGATTTGTCTAAGAGAAATGGAGATAAATATTATGGTAATTGATGCAACATTTTGGGTGGCTATATCATTTATTATTTTTTTTGGGGTATTAATATATTTTAAAGTCCCTCAAAAAGTTTTGGAAATACTGGATAAAATGATATCTGACATTAAGAATGAAATAGATGAGAGCGAAAAATTAAGGACTGAGGCAAAAACATTATTAGATAACTCCCAAAAAAAACTAGATACAGCTCAATCGGTGAGTAATGAAATTTTAGAAAATGCCAAAAAAGATGCTGACAGATTGATCATTGAAATGAATGATAAGTTTCATAAATCCTCTGAAATTAAAAAAAATTTGACTGAAAATAAAATTAGTCAAATGAAAGAAGCTGCTATAAAAGAAATAAAAGATGCGTCAATAAAGATTGCGGTGGACTCAGTTGAAAAAATAATAACTACATCAGTAGATAAGTCAAAATTAGACGCAGTGTTTCAAAAAAATTTAGACGAAACTAAAGAAGAGTTAAAGAAAATTAACTCATAATACACTTACAATTTTACAAAAAAGCTATAAATTATTAAAATGAACTCTATAGTCATTGGATCAGGATTTGGTGGGATCGCAGCAGCACTAAGACTTAAGGCAAAAGGACATAAAGTAAAATTAATAGAAAAACACCCAGATCTAGGTGGTAGAGCTAGAGTTTTTAAAAGAAATGGATTTATATATGATGCTGGACCAACGGTAATTACTGCACCCTACTTAATTAATGAATTATTTGAGTTATTCAATAAAGATCCCAAAAATTACATAGAATTAACCCCACTTAAAATTTGGTATCAATTTATATTCGAAGATAAAACCAAGTTTAACTACAATGGTGATGAAAGAGAAATGAAAAACCAAATTGAGAAGCTTAGTAAAGAAGATGTAAATGGATATGAAAAATTAGTTAATTTTACAAAAAAGATATTTAATAAAGGTTTTTTAGAACTTGCAGATGTGCCATTTGATAAACCTTTTGTAATGATGCAACAATTACCTGCTCTATTAAAACTTAAAAGTTATAAATCAGTTTACTCACTTGTTTCATCTTACATAAAAAATGAAAAATTAAGAAGAATGCTTAGCATGCATCCTTTGCTAGTTGGG
>CACKDY010000035.1:0-3721 GCA_902599105.1 uncultured Pelagibacteraceae bacterium
TGGTGAACAAGCTAACCAAGGACTTATAGCTTTGTGGACTAGTTCTACTGCAAACTACGGTAACTTTGGGCCTGAATTAGCAATTTTCGATTTGCCTTTTATTTTCAAATCATTAGAGGATGCTAAAAGAATATCAGATGAATGGCTAGCTGAAAGACAGTGCAAGCTAGCTCTTGAGAATGCTGGTCACATTTGCCTTTCTGTATATTCAAGTGGAGGATTTAGGCAGCTTGGAAACGCAACTAAACCTGTTCATGAACCAGATGATATGAAAGGACTTAAATGGAGAACTACTAAAAGTCCAGTTGAGTTCATGCTAGTTAAAAATTGGGGTGCAACACCAACACCTTATGACTGGAGTCAATTATATCAAGGTCTTCAATCAGGTGTAGTTGAAGGTCAGTATGTTGCTAGTCCATGGCAGCATGTAGCAAAACTTCATGAAGTTGCGAAATATTTCACTGAGATCGGAGGAATGTGGTCTGGAAATATTTTGGCGATGGATGCTAAACAGTATAATGCTTTGACTGACCAACAAAGAAAATGGTTACACGAAGCAGCTGATGCTTATGGAGAGAAAGTAAACGAGTTAGATAACGCTTGGATTAAAAATGGCGAAGATGCAATTAAAGCATCTGCTAAAGAGTGGTATGTACCAACAGAAGCGGAAATGACTAAGTGGAGAGCAGGTGCAATAGGTGCATGGTTAGACGCTAAAGGTACTTTTGAACCAGAAGTTGCTAAAAGAGTACTTCTAGAACAAGGTATGGATGGATTTGTAGCTCAGTTGGAAGCAGCTGGCGCTCTATAATTCGTTTAAGAAAAAATTGTGTAAAGACCGTTTAATTCTAAAGTATTAGATGGTCTTTACCTAAAACAAATCATAACTTATAAGTATTTATGGAAAGTATTATTTTACTTGTAGTACTCCTTTTTCTAATTTTATTAGGTGCTCCAATTGGCTTTATATTAATACTGATTCCATTTGTTTATATTCTTCTAACAGATGCTGTTCCTCTTGTTTTAATCCCTAGTCAAATGTTTACAGCCATTGACTCGGTTCCATTAACTGCAATCGCATTCTTCATGTTGACAGGTGAATTAATGACAAGTGCCACGATTACAGACCGGTTAGTAGCTTTGAGCAGGGCATTAATTGGACGTATACGAGGAGGATTAGCTCAAGTGAATGTTCTTGTGAGTATGTTTTTTGCTGGCATGAATGGTTCTGTAGTAGCTGATACTGCCACGGTTGGAGCATTAGTTTTACCAGCAATGAAGAAAGCAGGTTATCCTGCTGCATTTTCTGCAGCGGTCACAGGGGTAAGTTCCACAATAGGGGGTATCATTCCACCTAGTATCATGATGATTGTGCTTGCTAATGCAACTGAGATTTCAATTGCATCTTTATTTGCAGCTGGAATTATTCCAGGAATCTTGATCGGTGTTGTAATAATGGTAATCAACCATTATTTCGCAGTTAAATATAACTTTGAAAGAAGTGATGAACCTTTTTCAGTACGTCGAGCAGGAAAAGAATTATATAGATCCTCATTTGCCCTTTTAATACCTTTAGTTTTAGTAGGTTCAGTTATGGGTGGGGTAGCATCAGTTGTTGAGGCTGGAGCTATTACGGCTTTGGTTGCGTTATTTACAGGAGTATTTGTTTATCGAACTATTAAATGGAAAGATTGTACAGGTGCTTTTCGTAGAGCATTTCGTAATTCAGCAATGGTTTTTATTATAATAGCTGCTTCAGGACCTTTCAGTTGGTTGCTTACTTCTCTTGGTGCAATAGGTGATCTTGAAACCTGGCTTTTAGGTTTAGCAGATTCCCCTATATTATTTATTTTAGCTTTAATACTATTCATTTTTCTTCTTGGAACAGTAATGGACTCCGCAGTTAATATTATCATTGTTGGCCCAGTATTAGTAAATGTTATGTCTCAAGCTGGATTTCCTGAAGTACAAGCGGCTATGGTTGTAATAGTTGGTTTCTTGATAGGATCAGTAACTCCTCCTGTTGGTGTTGCCTACTTTACCTCTGCAACAATTGCACAAGTCCGTCTTGAAAAGGTTGCTATAGCTTTAATTCCTTATCTCGTTGGATTGTTTTTACTTTTATTTTTTATTCTTATTGTACCAGAGTTAACAATGTTTCTTCCAAACTTATTGAGCAATTAATAAAATGATAAGATTTTTAAACAGTATTGATCGTTTTATTCACCGTACGTTGGAAGCTATGTGCTCACTCTTGTTGGCTGCTATGGTTGGTTTTACTCTTTACAATGTTACAATGCGATATGTCTTTAATAACCCTCCTGTTTGGGGGGATTTGCTAACAGTATTAAGTAATATTTGGTTGATGTTTATTGCACTTTCTCTTACAGCAAGAGACAATGAACACGTAGCATTAAATTTAATTTATGAAAAATTACCAGAGAGAGTTTCATTATACATACGCCAGTTCTGGAAAATTATGATTATGATAATTGGTGTAGTCTTAATAATTTATGGAATTGAACTTGTAGAGGGTATGCGAGGAAAGTATTGGGAAATGTGGTATTTAGAAATTAGTATGCAAGGTATTGAGTTCAAACCGAATTATATGCCCAAAAAATATGCAGTTGCTATCCTACCTTTAGCAGGATTTTTAACTACCATTGGTGCTGCCATTGGTTTTATAAAGAAGGTCTAATCTTAAAATAATGTTTCCTGTTAACCTTTGCCTCTCCAAGGAATAGTTTTATCAATTATTTTTCTTAATGTAATATCAAATAAAAGACCTAGTAGACCCATAATAATTATCGTTATCCAAATTACTTCCCACTGGAAGTATTTTTTTGCAACATTTTCAACAAAACCAATACCAGTTGTACCTGCTAGAAACTCTGCAGCAACAAGTGTTCCCCAACACATACCAACAGCAACTCTAATTCCTGTAAGAATTTCAGGAAGTGAATTTGGGAAAATTACATGTCTTAAAATTTGTTTTTTAGTAGCCCCTAATGAGTGTGCTGCATGGATTTTTGAGAGTTGTGTTCCTGAAGCACCGGCTCTTGCAGAAATAATCATAATAGATAACGAGACCATAAATAATAAAAATACTTTTCCAGAGTTATCAATTCCAAGCACAGAAATAATTAAAGGTGCCCATGCAAGAGGAGGGACCGGTCTATAAAGTTCAATTAACGGATCAAAGAAACCTTTGGCAAATCTGTTTAGACCCATAAATAATCCCAATGGAACACCAATAATTATTCCAAAAACTAATCCTAAAAACACTCTCATAAAGGAGTCCCAGATATGTCCGTACGGAACGGGAACTTTCAGTAATTTAAAGTCACCTGTTACAACTTTTAAAACATTACTTTTAAAGTTTTCTTTTACAATCCCATCTTTTGTATGAACTGGATATTCACCAGGCAATATATCAGCTATCCAATCTGGTAAAATAAAGCCTATCATTTTACTGACATCAACCATTTCAATCCATAAAAGAGGAACATTTTTGTATCCAACACTTGGTTTTGATAGTTCCACAAATTTATTAAATGTATCAGATGGTTTAGGCAGCCATCTACCTGAACCTTGCTCAGAACAAGTTGCTCCACTTGCTACAATTGTTCCTGAAGGAAACAAAAGGATATCAATTAATCTTAATCCACCTTGTTCTTTTTTTTGCAATTCATCAAACTCTAAGATGGCTTCTTGCATTTCG
>CACKDY010000036.1:0-3337 GCA_902599105.1 uncultured Pelagibacteraceae bacterium
GTAGATTGATTGCAAGAGAAAAAACTAAAATATTTGACGATCAAGATAAACAAATTGGGGAGATAACCAGTGGAACGTTTGGACCAAGTGTAAATGGTCCCATAGCAATGGGTTATGTTGATAAAGACTTTTCAAAAGTTGATACTAAAATTTTAATTGAGGTAAGAGGAAAAAAACACCCAGCAAGTGTTTGTGCATTACCATTTTATAAAAAAAATTATGTGAAAGGAGTAAATTAATGAGTGAAGTAAAATTTTCAAAAGAACACGAGTGGATAACTTTAGAGGGAGACGTAGCTACAGTAGGGATTACAAAACATGCAACAGAAATGCTTGGTGACATAGTTTTTGCGGAACTTCCTGAAAAAGGATCCAATGTTGAAAAAGATGGAACTGCAGGAGTAGTAGAATCTACAAAAGCAGCTAGTGATGTTTATACTCCAGTTAGTGGTGAAGTGGTAGATACTAACCAGTCTATAGTAGATGATCCTGCCAAAATTAATGAAGACCCTGAAGGTGGTGCATGGTTTTTTAAATTGAAAATTAAAGACTCATCTGAGTTAGATACGTTAATGAATAAAGAAGAATACAATAAATTTGCAAAGGAGACATCAAACTAATGTTACATAATTCACAAAAAGATTTTATTAGAAGACACATAGGTCCATCAGAAAAGGACCAAGAAAAAATGCTTAAAAACCTTAACTTTAAGTCATTAGATGAGTTTATTAATAGCACAATACCAGAAAAGATTCAGTTTAAAGGGGAATTAAATATTGGTGAACCGAATTCAGAATATGAAGCTTTAAGAAAATTAAAAGCAATTTCAAAAAAAAATAAAATTTACTCAAATTTTATAGGCATGGGTTATTATGGAACCTACACACCATATGTAATTTTAAGAAATATATTAGAAAACCCTGGTTGGTATACATCATATACACCTTATCAGCCTGAAGTAGCCCAAGGTAGATTAGAGATGCTATTAAACTTTCAGCAAATGATTGTTGATTTTACTGGAATGGATATAGCAAACGCGTCTTTACTTGACGAAGGAACAGCAGCTGCCGAAGCAATGGGTTTAAGTCACAGACTTAATAAAAGTGATAGTAATTTAGTTTTTGTTTCAGAGAATTGTCATCCACAAACAATTGACGTTATTCAAACTAGAGCAGAACCAATGGGTCTTAAAGTCCTTGTTGGAAACGAGGATAAAGTTCTAGAGCAATTAAAAGAAGATATTGTTTGCGGAGTTTTACAATATCCAGGAACTTTAGGTGATATTAAAGACCCTAGTGAGGCCATAAGCAAAATTCATAAAAAAAATGGAAAAGCAATTTTAGTTTGTGATCTTCTTGCGCTTTCTATGCTAAAAACACCTAGAGAGCTTGGAGCAGATATTGCAGTGGGAAGCTCCCAAAGGTTTGGTATTCCAATGGGTTATGGAGGGCCTCATGCGGCCTTTTTTGCGACAAAAGATGAATACAAACGATCTATGCCTGGTAGGATTGTCGGGGTTTCAGTTGATAGGCATGGAAACAAGGCTTATAGATTGTCTTTACAAACTAGAGAGCAACACATTAGGAGAGACAAAGCTACAAGTAATATTTGTACCGCTCAAGCTTTACTGGCGATTGTTTCAGCAGCATATGCCATCTATCATGGTCCAGATGGAATTAAAAGTATATCTGAAAGAGTATCTCAACTAGCAAAAAATTTTGCCGATAAAATAAAGCAATCTGGATATGAATTATACTCAGATTATTTTTTTGACACAGTAACTATTATTACTAAAGAAAAGACTGATCAGATTTTCAAAAATGCTCTAGATCAAAAAGTAAATATTAGAAAAGTAAATTCAGAAATGCTGTCTGTTTCTTTTGACGAAAGAAAAAATGTTTACAGAGTAAATCAACTATTGAAAATTTTTAATGCTGCGGAGTCTATTAAAAAAGAGGATCCTACTGTAAGTTTACCAAATTTACCTAAGAATTTATTAAGGACTTCAAAATATTTAGAACATCCTGTTTTTAACTCATATCACTCAGAGACAGAGATGCTTAGATATCTTAAAAAGTTAGAGGATAAGGATATAGCTCTTAATAGAACAATGATTGCTCTAGGTTCATGTACTATGAAATTAAATGCTACTGCAGAAATGATACCTATTTCGTGGAGGGAATTGGCAGAGCCTCACCCATTTGTACCTGTTGAACAGATGGAAGGATATAGAGAAATGTTCACAGATCTTAAAAATTGGTTAAGATCTATCACTGGTTTTTCTGGTGTTTCACTTCAGCCAAATGCAGGAGCTCAAGGTGAGTATGCAGGGTTAATGGTAATAAGAAAATATCACTTAGATAGAGGGGATGAAAATAGAAATATATGTTTAATACCAAGCTCAGCACATGGAACTAATCCTGCTAGCGCACAGATGGTTGGAATGAAAGTTGTCGTTGTTGATTGTGATAAAGAGGGAAATGTTGACTTTGAAGATTTAAAGAAAAAAGCAGAACTGCATTCAGAGAATCTTGGTGCATTAATGGTAACTTACCCATCAACACACGGTGTATTTGAAGAAAAAATTAAAGATATATGTGAAGTAATTCATGAACATGGTGGTCAAGTTTATATGGATGGAGCAAACCTAAATGCTCTTGTTGGTGTAGCAAAACCAGGAAATTTTGGTCCAGATGTTTGTCATATTAATTTGCACAAAACATTTTGTATCCCACATGGTGGAGGAGGGCCTGGAATGGGACCTATCGCATGTAAAAGACATTTACAAGTTTACTTACCCAATCATCCAGTTGTAAAAGATTGTGGACCTGCAAGCGGAATAGGTGCCGTTTCAGCTGCCCCTTGGGGAAGCTCAAGTATTTTATCAATTTCTTGGATGTATATTAAGATGATGGGATCCGAGGGAGTAAAACTTGCAACGCAAATTGCAATCCTAAATGCAAACTACATAGCAAATAGATTAAAAGATCATTTTCCAATCCTTTACAAAGGTTCTAATGGTAATGTAGCACATGAATGCATTATTGATATAAGATCAATTAAAAGCGAAACAGGTATTTCAGAAGAAGATATAGCAAAAAGATTGATAGATTATGGATTTCATGCACCAACAATGTCATGGCCAGTTGCTGGCACAATGATGATTGAACCGACTGAAAGTGAGAGTTTATCTGAACTGGATAGATTTTGTGACACTTTAATTAGTATTAAAGAGGAAATAGATATGGTCCAGACAGGCAAATTTGATAAAGTTGATAATCCTATTAAAAATGCACCTCACACTGACATTGAATTAGCTTCAGATGAATGGAATCATA
>CACKDY010000037.1:0-2797 GCA_902599105.1 uncultured Pelagibacteraceae bacterium
GATGTTCAAACTCAGATCTATAATTACATGACCTTTTTTTACAATTTTTTCTAATATAAATAATTCAGGCTTGTTGGTTGTTGTACGAAGAAATTTAATAAAATCATTTAATAATATAGAATCTGTTTTTACCTCTATATTTGATGATGAAATCTTATTTTTAATTAAAGAACTGAGCGAAACTTGTGTTTTAATGCTTTCTAATGTTAAAGGTCTTTTTGCAAAATATACTGTGGTACCAATTGTTTTTGCATAAATTTTTAGTTTAAAAGGATCTAGAGTTAATTTAATTTTTTTTAAATCTATATCTATCTTTTTATTTATTAGTAAAATTCTTTTTTTAATTTGATCATTAAATTTATCTGTCTCTATACCTACAGTGCTAAGGTAAATTGTAAAAATAACAAACACCGATAGAAGCAAAATAAAATATTTTAAAATATTATTTTTCATTTAATTTATAAAGCGATTGTTCTAAAAACTCATCAATATCACCATTTAATACTTTATCAGGACTAGTGCTTTCAAAACTAGTTCTATTATCTTTTACAAGTCTGTAAGGTTGGAGAACATATGATCTAATTTGATGGCCCCACCCTATCTCAGATTTAGAACTTTCAGCATTTTGATTTTCTTCCTCTCTTTTTTTAATTTCATAATCATATAGTCTTGCTTTCAACATATTCATGCATGTTTCTTTATTTTTATGTTGAGATCTTTCATTTTGACATTGAACAACAATTTTTGAAGGAATGTGTGTTATTCTAACTGCGCTATCAGTAGTATTAACATGCTGGCCACCTGCTCCACTGGAACGATAGGTGTCTATTCTTAAATCTTTTTCTAAAATTTCTATATTTATATTTTCATCTACAACTGGATAAATCCAAACACTTGCAAAACTTGTGTGCCTTCTTGCTCCAGAATCAAATGGAGATATCCTAACTAATCTATGTATTCCTGACTCTTTTTTTAACCATCCAAAAACATAGTCACCATCTATTTTAATTGTTGCAGACTTTATTCCAGCCTCGTCACCTCTATGTTCGCTAATCAAACTTGATTTAAAATTTTTTTTATCAGACCATTTTAAATACATTCTTCTTAACATATCAGCCCAATCTTGACTTTCTGTGCCTCCAGCACCAGCATGTATTTCTATATAACAATTTAAAGGGTCTGCTTCATTAGATAAAAAACATTTAATTTCATTTTTTTTAACTTCACTTCTTAATTCTATAATATTTTGGAGAACCTCTTTTTGAACTTGTAAATTCTCTTCTTCATGCGCCAGCTGACTCAAATCATCTAAATCTTTAAGTTTTTCAACATTATTATTTAAAGAATTAGTTAAATCTTCATAAAATTTCTTTTCTTTTATTACTCTTTGAGAATTATTTTTATCTTGCCAAAAATCGGCACTTAGCATTTGTGAATTTAAAGATTGTAGTTTTGAATGGATATTGTTTTTTTCAAAGATACTCCTGTATTTTTTGATTTATCTTTTCAATCTCTTCTTTTAAATTTTGATAATTATTCTCCATTAGTAAAACTTTAATATATTATTTGAATCTAATCTATCTGAATTTGTATAAAGTACTTTTCCATCAACCACATTTTCTTTTTTAAACACCTCAATAATAGTATTCTTTGAGTTAAATTTTGCTTTTTGACCTGTTAAAGGGTCAACAACCATCATCACTGTACCTTTAGCGGCCTTAAATGGTCTTGCATCATTTTTGTTAATAGAATCACTTATAAAACTTTTGAATATTGGCAAAGCCGTTTTAGATCCTGTTTCATATTTTCCTAATGGAATTGGGTTATCTGAACCAACATAAACACCAACTAGTACATTTGAGGTAAAACCTATAAACCAAGTATCTGTATTTTTATTTGTTGTTCCAGTTTTACCTGCAATATTTAAATTTAAGTCCTTTAGTTTTTTAGCTGTACCTCTTTGAACAACTCCTTCTAAAATTGATGTCATTTGAAAAGCTGTTTCTGGAGAAAAAATTTGCGTATAATTATTTTTAATTTCTGGATAATCGTTGGTTAAATATGAAATTTGATCACAATTAATACATTTTCTTTTATCATTATTAAAAATAGTATTTCCCTCACTGTCCTGGATTCTATCTATAAGTATTGGTTCAACAAGTTTTCCTCCATTAACAAAAACTGAATAAGCAGATGTAAGTTTTAATAAAGTTGTTTCAGCAGATCCCAAAGATATGGATAAAAGTTCCTCTGGATTATCATAAATTTTTAAAGCTTTTGAAAAATCAACTATTTTCTCTACACCAAGATTTTGGGCTATTCTTACTGTCATTAAATTTCTAGATTTCTCCAAACCAACCCTTAAAGTCGAAGGCCCATAAAATTTTTTTCCATAATTTTCTGGTTTCCACATTTTTAAATCATCTCCTTGGTCTAAAACCAGTGGTGCGTCTAGAACTAATGATGTTGGTGTAAAATTGTTTTCTAAGGCTAATGCGTAAACAAATGGTTTAAAAGCTGATCCAGGCTGTCTTTTAGCTTGGGTTGCTCTGTTAAATTCACTTTGTTTAAAACTAAAACCACCACTTAGTGCTAAAACTCTGCCAGTAAATGGATCCATCACAACAATTCCACCATTTATCTTTGGTAATTGTTCTAAATTAAAAATATTTTCTCTTAGATTTTTAACATAAATAATATCACCAGGTTTTAATAATTTATTAAATTCTTTTTTTGTCCATGAAATACTCTGATATTCAATAACACCTTCGATATTATCTTCTGTTTCTATTTCTGC
>CACKDY010000038.1:0-2700 GCA_902599105.1 uncultured Pelagibacteraceae bacterium
TACAATCTTTAGCTGATGCTTTAAAATATATTTTTAAAGAGATTATTATTCCCTCTAGCTCAAATAAAGTAATTTTTATATTAGCTCCTATAGTGACTATGACTTTAGCTTTAATTGCTTGGGCTGTAATCCCATTTAGTGCAACTCAAGTTTTGGCTGATATAAATGTTGGAATTCTTTACTTATTTGCCGTTTCTTCACTAGGTGTCTATGGAATAATCATGGGTGGGTGGGCATCAAACTCCAAATATCCTTTTCTAGGAGCAATTCGTTCTGCTGCTCAAATGGTATCTTATGAAGTTTCAATTGGGGTAATAATTATAAATGTTTTACTTTGTGTTGGTTCATTAAACTTAAACGACATCGTTATTGCTCAACAAAATATGTGGTTTGTAATTCCATTATTTCCAATGTTTGTAATATTCTTTATTTCCGCTTTAGCTGAAACTAACAGACCACCTTTTGATTTACCGGAGGCAGAAGCAGAGTTGGTTGCTGGTTATCAAACAGAATATTCAGGAATGATGTACGCAATGTTTTGGTTAGGTGAATATGCAAATATTTTATTGATGTGTGCAATGGGAGCAATATTATTTTTAGGTGGTTGGATGTCCCCAATTGATGTTTATCCATTTACATTAGTTCCAGGTGCAATATGGTTAATATTAAAAATTCTTCTTCTATTCATCCTTTTTGCTTTAGTTAAGGCGATAGTACCAAGATATAGATACGACCAATTAATGAGACTTGGTTGGAAAGTTTTTCTTCCTCTTTCTTTAACTTGGGTGGTATTAACAGCAAGCTATTTATTTTATTTTAATCTTTTACCTGTCAATTAATAATGAATATTTCGAGATTTTTTAAAACAATATTGATGACAGACTTCATTGGTGGTTTGTTTATTGCTATAAAAGAATTATTTAAACCAAAAAAAACAATTAATTATCCATTTGAAAAAGGTAAAATTAGCCCTCGTTTTAGAGGTGAGCATGCTTTGAGAAGGTATCCAAACGGAGAAGAAAGATGTATTGCTTGCAAATTATGTGAAGCAGTATGTCCTGCTCAAGCAATAACTATCGAGTCAGCTGCGAGACAAGATGGAAGTAGAAAGACTACACGTTACGATATTGACATGATGAAATGTATTTACTGTGGTCTATGTGAGGAATCCTGCCCTGTAGATGCAATTGTACAAGGTCCAAATTTTGAATTTTCAACGGAGACAAGAGAAGAACTTTACTACACTAAAGAAAAGTTATTAGATAACGGTGATAGATGGGAGAATGTTTTGGAGGCAAATATTAAAGCTGATAATATCCATAGATAAAAATGATTGCACACGCTATTTTTTTTTATACATTTTCAATAATTGCTGTTGTTTCAGCTATAATGGTAACAGCGTCTAAAAATACTGTTCATTCAGTATTTTTCTTAATTCTTGATTTCATAAGTATCTCTTGTCTTTTCATAATGATTGGTGCTGAATTCTTGGGAATGATAATGCTAATTGTTTATGTTGGAGCTGTAGCGGTTTTGTTTTTATTTGTAGTGATGATGTTAAATGTAGCCCAACAAAAAAACCAATGGTTTGCAGGTCAAGCAACCTCAAAACATATCCCAGTTGGTCTAATTATAAGTACATTAATTTTCTTTGAAATTATAATTGTAATAGGTGGTTGGAAATATAAACCAGAAATTTTTGATATTAATAATTCACTTGCTAGTACAAGTGTAAGTAATACCCATTCATTAGGTCAAGTTTTATATACTGATTATATCCACGTGTTTCAAATAAGTGGAATGATCCTTTTAGTTGCCATGGTAGGGGCCATAGTATTAACTTTTAGACAAAGATCAGGTGTTAAAAAACAAAGTTATATCAAGCAAATATCTAGAGAAAGAGCAGAAGGTGTTGAGGTTCTAGAGGTTCAAAGTAATAAAGGAGTTAAAATAGATGACTGAGATAGGTTTAGGACATTATTTAACTCTAGGTACTGTGATTTTCTCAATTGGAATCATTGGTATTTTTCTAAACAGAAAGAACATCATTGTTATATTAATGAGTATTGAATTGATATTACTTGCTGTAAATATCAATTTAGTTGCTTTTTCTATTTATTTAGGAGATTTGGCAGGACAAGTCTTTACTTTATTCATTCTTACTGTTGCAGCAGCAGAAGCAGCTATTGGATTAGCAATCATTGTCGTGTATTTCAGAAACTCTGGAACAATTCGAGTTGAAGAAATAGATAAGTTAAAAGGATAACCATGGAATTATCGATTATATTTCTTCCACTTATTGCTTCAATTGTATCCGGTTTTTTTGGCAGAAAAATAGGTGATAGAAATTCTGAAATAGTAACAAGTGCTCTGGTTTCAATTTCTGCACTTTTATCAATTTATGTCCTTTATCAAGTAATCGTAAATCAATATGAAGAAAATATTGTCATAGCTACATGGATAAGCTCGGGTTCACTTGATGTAAATTGGTCAATGTTAATTGATCCATTATCAGCAGTAATGTTAGTAGTTGTAACTTCCGTATCTGCTTTAGTGCATATTTATTCAATTGGTTACATGTCTCATGATCCTCATAAGCCAAGATTCATGGCTTACTTATCATTATTCACTTTTGCTATGTTGATGCTTGTAACATCAGATAATTTTATTCAATTATTTTTTGGCTGGGAAGGTGTTGGT
>CACKDY010000039.1:0-2676 GCA_902599105.1 uncultured Pelagibacteraceae bacterium
AATTTTTTATTTTTAGAAAAAGGTTTACTCTCAATAATTGAAACTTTGTCACCAGTTTTGAACTTATTATTTTCATCATGAGCGTTATAGTTTTTTCTAACTCTAATTACTTTTTTTAAAACTGGGTGAGAATATTTACGTTCTACCATAACCGTAACTGTTTTATTTGGTTTATCGCTTATAACTACACCTGTAAGTATTTTTTTAGGCATTTGCTTTTCCTTTTAAAATTGTTTTTAATCTTGCAATTGTTTTTCTAGTTTCCCCAATTTTAGCTGGGTTGGTTACTTGTGAATTCATTTTTTGAAATCTGAAATTAAAAAGATCTTTTTTAAGCTTATCTATATTCTTCACAATTTCGTCCTTTGATAATTTTTTAATTTCTTGTTTTTTCATTATGCAAACCTCTTAATTGTTTTAGTCTTGATAGGTAATTTTGCTGACGCTTTGTATAAAGCTTCTTTTGCAATTTGTTCAGAAACACCATCAACTTCAAATAATATTCTTCCTGGTTTTACTCTACATGCAAAGTACTCAGGCGACCCCTTTCCTTTACCCATTCTAACTTCAATTGGTTTTTTTGAAACTGGTATATTTGGAAATATTCTTGTCCAAACTCTTCCTTGTCTTTTCATATGTCTTGTTAAAGCAACTCTTGCAGCTTCAATCTGTTTTCCAGTAACTCTTTCAGGCTGTAAAGCTTTTAGAGCGTAAGCACCATAATTAATAGTACTTGCTCTAGTAGCATTACCATGAATTCTTCCTTTATGCGCTTTTCTCCACTTTGTTCTTACTGGTTGAAGCATTATTATTTACCTTCCTTTGGTGTTACCTTGTTAGTTTCTTGGCTAAATTCTCTAGCAAAAACTTCACCTTTATAAATCCAAACTTTAATACCAATAATTCCATATGTCGTAAGAGCCTCTGCCTCTGCATAATCTATATCAGCTCTTAAAGTGTGTGATGGAATGCTTCCATCTCTTAACCACTCTGTTCTAGCTATTTCATTTCCTCCGAGTCTTCCACTTACAGAAACTTTAATTCCTTTAGCTCCTAGTCTGATGCATGATTGCATTGCTCTTTTCATAGCTCTTCTATAAGAAATTCTTTTAACGAGCTGCTGAGCTATATTTTCAGCAACTAAATAAGCATTAGTTTCAGGTTTTTTAACTTCTTTAATATTTAAATTAACTTCATTTGTTGTGAATTTTGAAAGATTGTTTTTAATTTTGTCTATATCACTTCCTTTTTTTCCAATAACAAATCCAGGTCTAGAAGTATAGATTGTAACATAACATTTATTAGATGTTCTTTCGATCATTACCTTGGATACACCAGAGTTAATTACATTTTTCTTGATATATTCCCTAATTTTAAAATCTTCGATTAGGTAATTTCCAAAATCTTTTTTCTTAGCATACCATACAGAGTCCCAACCTCTGTTGACACCTAATCTAAAACCAACAGGATTAACTTTTTGCCCCATGCTTCTCCATTTGTGTTGCTTCTGATAAAATTATTGTCACAGTTGACCAAGGTTTTAAGATTGGTGCCGCTCTACCTTTGGCTCTTGGTCTAAATCTTTTCATAACTATTTTTTTTCCACAATATGCCTCTTTAACTATTAATTTATCAATATCGTATTGAAAATTATTTTCGGCATTGGCTACAGCTGAGCTGATAGTTTTTCTAACATCTCTAGTAACTCTTTTTTCTGAAAACTGTAAATCTCTAATTGCAACATCAACTTTTTTACCAACAATGCTTTTTAGTATTGGATTTAGCTTTCTGACACTTGATCTAATACCGTTGTTAACAGACTTTACTGTTTTGTCGTTAGTTTTAACAATCTTCTTTTTTTTACCCATAATTATTTCTTCTCTGCTGTTGCTGGTTTAGCTTTTTTATCAGCTGGTGTATGACCAAAGAACGTTCTAGTTGGTGCAAATTCACCTAGTTTATGTCCAACCATATCCTCTGATACAGTTATTGGTATAAATTTTTTGCCATTATAAATTTGGAAACTGACACCTACAAAATCAGGTAAAATCGTAGATTTTCTTGACCAAGTTTTAATAGGAATTTTTTTTGGATCGTCTTTATACTTATCTACTTTCTTCATTAAGCTTTCTTCTACAAACGGTCCTTTCCAAACTGCTCTAGCCATTACTTAGTGTCCTTCCTCTTATTTCTTCTTTTAACTATAAATTTATCTGTTCTTTTATTATCTCGAGTTTTTAAACCTTTAGCAGATTGTCCTGTAGGTGATACTGGATGTCTTCCTCCAGCGGACTTACCCTCACCACCTCCATGTGGGTGATCAACTGGGTTTTTAACAACACCTCTAGTATGAGGTCTTCTACCCAACCATCTTGATCTACCTGCTTTTCCAATTTTAATATTTTTTTGATCTGGATTACTTAAAATTCCAATTGTAGCTAAAGCTCTTGAATCTATCTTTCTCACTTCACCTGAGGCTAATTTTATTAAACTATAGTTTCCATCTAAACCACTAATAGTAACTGACGAACCAGCTGCTCTAGCAATTTTTCCACCACCACCTGGTTGTATTTCAACATTATGTATATTGATACCTACTGGTATATCTTGTAATGGCATACAATTACCTACTTTAATTTCTTTTTTAGAACCGCTTTCAACTTTGTCACCAACTTT
>CACKDY010000040.1:0-2602 GCA_902599105.1 uncultured Pelagibacteraceae bacterium
TTTCTTTTTTAATTTGACTAGCAAGTTTAGAACTATAATCGTTATTTTTTGTTAAAACTTTATTATCAATCTCTTTATTCAAGATATTTAAAAATTTCTTTGAAATTTTTGTCTTTCCTAATGATGGACCAAAAGGCTTAATATTTTTCATAATTCTTTAAATATCTTAAAAGCAAATTTATTCAATATTAAGCAATAAGTTTAATTCCCATTCTTATTGCGACAAAAATTACAAGAAAAGAAGTTAGTAGAGCTAATATTTTGTTCGATAAGAATTTAATGTTTAATAAGCTACCAATTTGTCCTCCAACAATTACTGTTAAAAACAATGGCCAATAGCTAATAATCTGATCTAAGGCTTGATCTTTTGTCAGTTGTCCAGCTATTCCAAAGATAGAATTAATTAAAATAAATAAAGATGCACTACTTGCGATATGTATAGGGTATCCAGCTTTCATTAAAAATAGAATAGGGCTTAAAAAAATTCCTCCACCAATTCCTACTATACCTGACATAAAGCCAATTATTGATCCAATAGAAATTGAAAGTAATTTTGGTATTTGATTAATTTTAATTCGCTCTTTATTAAAAGATTTACTTTCAATTAATAAAAAAATGCCTGCAACCAACAAAATACAAAATAATAAAATTTCAAATAAACTTTTTTCAATTGCTATTGATCCTCCAATAAATGAAAAGGGTATAGAGCCTATTAAATATGGAAATAGTAAATTAAAGTTTATATTATTAGACCTTATAAAATTAATAGAATTACCAGATACAACAATAATATTGCATACAAGCGCTATAACAGGAAATATTGTATAAGGCACACCCCAAATCAAAAGTATTGCAAGATATGTTGAGCCTCCTCCAAAACCAATGCTTGAGTATATTAATGCAGTTACAAAGAAAAGAATTGATAATATAATCATTTTAAAATTATGGATGTAAATATAGCTTTATTAACTGTAACAGATACAAGAACATTTGATAATGATAAATCGGGTGCAATCTTGGTTGAAAAAATTAAAGAGGCTAAACATCAACTAATTGATAGAAAAATTTGCAAAGACAATAAAGAAGATATTGTAAAAATTTTAAAAAAATGGACAAGTCAAAAAGATATAGACGTCATAATCACTACAGGAGGAACAGGTCTTACAGGAAGAGATATAACTCCAGAGGCAATTGACGAAATTGCAGATAAACATATACCTGGATTTGGAGAAGTTTTTAGAACAATTAGTTTGAAAACAGTTGGCACATCATCAATTCAATCCAGAGCATGTGCCGCTTTATCAAATGGAAAATATATTTTTGCATTACCTGGTTCCTCAGGCGGTGTTACAGATGCATGGGATGGAATTTTAAAACATCAATTAGATATTAATCACAAACCTTGTAATTTTGTTGAATTATTTCCAAGACTAAAAGAAAAATAATTATTTTTGATATTTTTCTTTCCATTCAGAATAGGGCATTCCATAAACATGCTCTCTAGCTTCTAAGTCTGACATGCTTACTCCATTTTTTTCACCCTCTTCTCTAAACCATCTTGACAAACAATTTCTACAAAATCCAGCAAGGTTCATAAGATCAATATTTTGAACATCTTTTCTTTCATCCAGATGTTCTAACAGTCTCTCAAAAGCTGCTGATTGAAGTTCTTTTTTTTGATTATCATTCATGAACAAAGTATTAATCACAAAAACGATCAAGACAATAAATAAATTTATATTTACTTTTTATATTTTTCGGAAACTAGTTGTGAAATTATTGATAACGCTATTTCAGATGGTGATTTTCCTCCTAACTTAATGCCAATTGGTCCATTTATTTTTTCTAACTCTACTTTTTTAAAACCAGCTTCTACCAATCTTGAGCATCTTTTTTCATGCGTTTTTTTACTTCCTAAGGCGCCAATATAAAAAAATTTATTTTTTAATGCATACTGCAAGGCAGGGTCATCAATTTTTGGATCGTGAGTTAAAGTGACCAAAGCCGTCTTTGTATTAGTTTCTATTTCATCAAAAGCTTCATTGGGCCATTTATTAATAATTTTTGTTTCTGGAAATCTCTCTTTGGACGCAAAATATCCTCTTGGATCAACGATAATAATCTCAAAATTTAAATTTTTAGCAAAATCAATTAAATACATTGAAATATCAACAGCCCCTACAATGATTACTTTAATTGGATTTTTATATGTTTGAACAAATATTTCTGAATTTTCTATTATACCATTTTTATTTGAATGAAATATTTTTTCTATTTCCTCTGAATACTTTGAAAACATTCCACTAGGATTATTTCCAGGAAAAAATATTTCACTTTCTCCATTAATTAAATTTGTTATGAGTGCAAATTCTTTATTTAAAGATTTATTTTTTAAAGTTTCTCTGATTATTTCTATTTTCATTATTTGATTTCTTCAATATAAATTGAAATATCACCACCACAGGCTAATCCTATTTCCCACGCATTTTCATCCGAGACTTTAAAGTCTATTTTCTTACAAATTTTTTTAGTTTTCATTAAAGATATACATTCCTCAACTACTTTAGCTTCTACACAGCCTCCAGAAACAGATCCTAAAAAA
>CACKDY010000041.1:0-2528 GCA_902599105.1 uncultured Pelagibacteraceae bacterium
TTGAACACCAAAACCTAAAAGTGCGCCTAACATCACAGCGGTGGTACCGCTACCTGGTATTCCTAAAGTTAGCATTGGAACAAATGAACCTGAACAAGCTGCATTATTTGCAGTTTCTGGTGCAGATAAACCATTTACACTTCCTTTACCAAATTTTTCTTTCTCTTCATCGCTAACTACATTTCTTTCCATTCCATAAGCTAAAAATGATGCAATTGTTGCACCTGCACCTGGCAGTACTCCAATCAAAAACCCAATTACTGAGGATCTTGGAATTGTTTTATACATCTTTGTTCGCTCTTCTTTATTAATTTTAATCGAACCAAGTTCTGTTAGAGAAACTTGTTTAGCAGCACTGGTTGGATCATTTCTTTTTAGAATAATTGTTAAAGCTTCACTCATTGCAAATGTTGCCATCACAACAAGTACGAAACTAATTCCATCAGTTAAGTTCATATTATCAAATGTAAATCTTGTAATATCAGACAAACTATCTTGACCAACTGATGCTAGCATCAAGCCAAGTACTACCATCATCATTGCTTTTAAAAATTGTCCTTTAGATGAAAAAGCAGCAATTGCTGTTAAACCTAAAATCATTAAAGCAAAATAATCAGGTGATCTGAAAGATAAACTGACTTTAGATAAACTTGGCGCCATAAACAATAAATAAATTGCAGATAATGTTCCGCCGGCAAATGAACTCCAAGCAGCAATTGCTAAAGCTTTTCCAGCTTTACCTTGTTGTGCCATTGGATAACCGTCAAATGAGGTTGCAACAGTTCCTGGAACACCAGGTGCATTTAATAATATAGAAGAAGTTGATCCACCAAAAACTGCCCCATAATAGACACCGGCCATTAAAATTAATCCAGTTGCAGGATCAAAACCGTAAGTAATAGGTATCATTAAAGCAATTGCAGTCATTGGACCAAGACCAGGAAGCATTCCAATGATTGTTCCAAAAAAACAACCAATCATAACCATTAATATATTCTGAAAAGTAAGTGCCGTTGTTAATCCAATTAATATTCCTTCAATCATCCCATAACTCCAAGTGATTGTAAGAATGGATCTCTTAGGTAAATATCAAGAATACCATGAAGTAGATACATAAATGCAGCAACAAATGGAAAGGATAGCAAAAACATTAAAATCCATCTTCGTTCTCCTAAAAAATAGTATGACGCAAATAAAAATAAAGAAGTAGTTAAAAAATAACCAACTTTTAAAATTGTTGCTCCATAAATAATTGCAATTACTATCAGTATACCTGTTTTTTTATATTCTAAATTTTTGTGATCAACTTTAATGGTATTGAGGTCTGGTAAAATAAGTTTTAATCCAGAAAAAAATAGTCCCGCATAACCTAAATAAATTGGAAATGTTCGAGCATTAAATGGTGCATTTTCGTCAAATGCAAAAACTTGAATTTGGTAAGCAGTATATAAATAAAATGCAGAAAATATAAAAAAGAGCAGTGATATAATTTTGGTAGTATTTATATTCACTGCTCTAATTTTAAATAATCCTAAGGATTATATCACTCCTAGTTTTTTCATAAGAGCTGTCATTTCTTCAGTTTGTTTTTCTAAGAAAGAAACAAACTTACCCTCTGGATTATAAATATTAACCCAAGCATTTCTTGCTCTTACTGTTTCCCATTCAGGAGTTTTTTGTACATCGCCAAGCATTTTTGCAATAGCTGATTTATCAGCATTGCTCATACCTGGAGGACCAAAGAAACCTCTCCAGTTAACGAATTGTACATCATATCCTTGTTCTTTAAGAGTTGGTGCATCTGGTGCATCAGATACTCTTGAAGGAGCAGTAATACCAATAATTCTTACTTGGTCTCTTGCACCCATCAATTCACCTAAACCAGTTGAAATGATTTGAGTTTCTCCAGATAAAAGTCCAGCTAAAGCTTTTCCACCAGCATCATAAGGAATGTATTGAACAGCATTCGGATCTGCACCTGCAGCCTGGAAAGCTAAAGCGCCGATTAAATGGTCCATACTTCCTCTTACTGATCCACCAGCCATTTTTACTGAGCTTGGATCTTTTTTATATGCATCAACTACATCTTGAAAGTTTTTAAAAGATGAACTTTTTGCAACAGCGATAGCACCGTAGTCACCAATTACACCTGCAATCGGCACAACATCTTTATAAGATAAAGTTCCATTACCTTTTACATAACCTTTATGTCTTGTAATTGATCTTAGTACTAGTGGTGTAGATTGAACTAAAACTGTATTAGCAGGTTTAGTATTAATCATGTATGCAAGTGCTTTACCACCGCCACCACCTGACATATTTTCAAATGATGCACTTTTTAACATACCAGCTTTTGTCAAAGCTTCTCCAGTACCTCTAGCAGTTCCATCCCAACCACCACCAGCACCACCACCGATGACAAAGTGCAATTTATCAATTGCTACTGAGCTTGTTGTTGTTGCTGAGAATAATAGGATTGCTGAGAATAGTACTGAAAATAATTTTTTAATATTACTCATTATACCTCT
>CACKDY010000042.1:0-2407 GCA_902599105.1 uncultured Pelagibacteraceae bacterium
TAATCCAGACTTTTCAATATGGGGGCTTACCTCACTCAAACTTGGAGTATATCCACCAGGAAAAATATATTTTGTGATCCAGGGATGTGGGTCTCTTGGGGGGTTCACTGAACCTATTGTATGAATTAATGACACCCCATCATCCTTCAGAAGTTTTTCAACCTGTGCAAAAAATTTTCTATAAAATTTTCTTCCTACATGTTCAAACATTCCAACACTTACTATTCTATCAAATTTTTCGTTAAGTTCCCTATAATCAATTAGTTTAAAATCTAATTGATTTTCTAAATTAAGTTCTTTTGCTTTTTTTTTACAATAATTAAATTGATTTTCAGAAAGAGTGATACCCGTAACTTCGCAATTTGCACTCTTGGCTATATCAATTGCCAACGATCCCCAACCACACCCGATATCTAGAACTTTTTGATTTGGCTTTATGTTTAGTTTTTTTATTATATGTTGAATTTTATTATTTTGTGCAGTTTCAAGAGAATCGGTTTCATTCTTAAAATATGCACATGAGTATTGTCTTTTAGGATCTAAAAATAAGTCATAAAGATCATCTGAAATATCATAATGATGTGAAACATTTTCCTTAGATTTTTTTATAAAATTAAAATTTGTAAGATATCTATAGGACCCTCTTAACCTGTTAATTAAATAACTAAAAAAATTTAAATCACCTCTACCAAAATTCATTAATGAAAGATTTAAAAAATCTGTTAAAGTACCATTTTCAATGATTATTCCTCCATCCATATAAGCTTCACCAAAATATAAATCAGGATGAAATAGCAGTTTATAATGAAGGTTTTTATTCAAAATTCTTAATTTTATAGGATTTTCACTTTTAGGATTACCAATAATATAATTTTTGGAATTTGCATCAACTAATATAAATCCATCTTGTTTAAAAACAGTATTTAAAAAACGAGCAAGTTGCATATTAATTTTTTAATTATTCCTAAAATCTAAAGTATCTAATTGATTTAATAAATTATTTTTTTCATTTTCATTTAAAATTCTTAAGGGAGGTAAAATGTTATGATAATGTGGGTCATTTTGACCAAAAAAAGTATGCAAACCAGATATTAAATTATATTGGTCAAATACTGCCCTTATCTTACACAATTTTTCATTTAAGTTTTGTTCCTTTTTCTTTGTGAAATTTTCATAAACATTTCTTGCTAATGATGCTGTGGCATTTGTAGTTGCTGTTATTATGCCTGAACAACCTAAATCTAAGCCTTTTAGTAATTTTGATTCTGATCCTGGCATTAAGGAAAAGTTATTTATTTTAAGTTTTTCAAATAAATTATATGAACTATCTTTAACTCCAATTATTTGATCAGGAAAATTTTCAACTAATTTATAAACTATCTTTTCACTAAATTTATATCCAGACAATTTTTCAAAATTGTAGAGGATTATTTTAGAATCAGGAATTACTTTAATTATGTTTGAATAAAAATTAAAAACATCTTGGTCATCATACTTGTAATAAGCTGGAGGCATTATTAAAAATTTAATAAATCCTAGAGACATAGAAATTTTCATTAAGCTAATTGTATCAGATAAAGAATTAAGACCAGTACCAATAATAAAGTTTTCTTTATAACTATTTGTTGACAAGTTATTTATTAAATTAATTTTATCACTCAATGAAATTAATTGAGACTGACCAGTGCTTCCAAAAAAGACTACACCATGGCAACCTTTATCGATTACTTTTTCTGCATGAGCTATCGTTTTTCTTATATCTAATCCTAAATCTGCGTCTAGGATTGATAATGTGGCTGCATAAATTCCATTTATCATAGTCATACTTTATATTTAAATATAAATTAAATAAAAAAAAAAATTTTTAAATAGTTTTATGAAGACAGGTGTTTTTTTAAATTATATTGGTCTAGGTGCTAATCTTATGCACTTAGCCTACTGTCATAAAATAGCCAGTATCTACGGACCTATAACCTTAATTTCTCTGGCAAAGAATCTTGATCAGGCTTTAGAAGATGATCAATTGATAGATCAAGTAATTATTTTTGATAAGAACAAGAAAATAACTGATATTCCAAAAATATCGTCAAATCTAAGAAAGCTAAATTTAGATTGCATTTTTATTTTTTACCCAAGTGCTAGATTGTATTTAGCTGCAAAATTAGCAGGTATAAAAAAAATATATTGTTATCCATTGTTTAAAAAAAAAGAATTACATTTAGTTGAAACAGCAAAAAAATTTACCTGTGAAAGCTTGAACATTTTGGATTGTGAGACAGAAACATTAATTCAAATAAGCGAAGAAAAAATGGCAAGAACAAAAAAATTTTTTGATGAAAAAAAATTTAATATAGTTGTTGGAGCAGGCTCATCTGGACCAGACACAAGGTGGGGTGAAAAAAATTTT
>CACKDY010000043.1:0-2340 GCA_902599105.1 uncultured Pelagibacteraceae bacterium
AAAGATGATCTTAATTATAATTTAAAAATATATATTATTCCTATAATTATCTTTATGCTTTTTTATTTTTCAGTATCCTCAAAACTCAAATTTAAACAACAATTAAAAAATAAAAATTCATGAAAACATATCATAAATTTATTATAACAATATTCTCGAAATCATTTCTTTTTGTTTTTTTTGTTATGTTTAGTTTAGTTTTAATTTTAAATATTTTGAGTGAGTTAGAATTCTTTAGAAACATTAATGTAAGTTTGTACCTTCCTATTTATATCTCTATATTAAATTCACCTTCACTTATCTTTGAAATGTTTCCATTTATTTTTCTAATTGGAACTCAGTTATTTTTCATAAATTTGTTTAACAACAATCAAATACAAATATTTAAATATTCTGGTTTAAAAAATTCAAAAATACTTTTAATTATTAGTATTTTTTCAGTAGTTTTGGGTATTGCTATAGTTACATTATTTTATAATTTTTCATCAAACTTAAAAAACTTGTATCTAGAGTTAAAAAATAACTATAGCTCAGATGATAAATATCTTGCTGTAATTACTCAAAATGGTTTATGGATAAAAGATAGCTTTGATGACCATATTTATATAATTAATGCTCAAAAAATAGACAATAAATTCTTAGTTAATACTTTCATTACTCAGTTTGATAGTAATTATGAGGTAATTAAAAATATACAAAGTAAAAAAATCAATATTGAAAGAAATGAATGGGTTGCTCATGATGTAAAAATTTACCAAAATAATGAAAGTCAAGAGAAAAAATATATTAACTTATACTCTAATTTTAATTATGAAAAGATTCAGAGTTTATTTTCAAATTTATCTTCTTTATCAATAATCGAGTTGTTCGAACTCAGAAAAAATTACAAGTCTTTAAACTACTCAATTATTGAGGTAAATTTGCAATTAAATAAAATAATATCTTATCCGGTATATTTATCTTTAATGACAATTTTTTCTGCAATAATTATGTTTAATATAAAAAGATATAGCAGCTCTACATTTAAAATATCTATAGGATTGTTTTTGTCTGTAATAATTTATTATGTAAATAATTTTTTTAATGTCATGGGTAAAACTGAAAAATTTTCAATCTTTGTATCCATATGGGTACCACTAATAATTCTGTTATTAATTAATATAATCATTATCAATAGAATAAATGAAAAATAAGATTTACATATTAATTTTACTTATTTTTTTTTGGACATATTCCTCCTGGATATATGCTGGCGAACAATTTAATTTTGATGTAACTGAAGTAGAAATATTTGAAAAAGGAAATAAATTTAAAGGTACAAAAAGAGGAAAAATTACTACAGACAACGGTATTATATTGGATGCTGATACATTTGAGTACGATAAAACTACAAACGTACTTAACACCAAAGGTAATGTAATACTTAAAGATTTAAATAATGATATAATTATTTTATCTAATGATATTACTTATAATAAATCACAAGAAAGAATATTTACTAACAGTAGATCAAGAGCAACTGGGAATAATACAATTATTGACGCAAATACATTTGAATACGATAAAAATCAGAACACTTTAGATGCTAAAGGGAATGTAAAAGTTGAAGAAACAATAAAAAATATATTTTTATTTTCAGATCATATAACTTACTATAAAAATTCTGAAAAAATCTTTTCTAAAGAAAATTCACAAGCAATAAATGATAATTTAAAAATCCAAGCTAAAGAAATTGAATATAATAAAATATTAAATACAATAAATGCAAAAATAGATGTTAAAATTGAAGATAAAATCAAAGATATAATAGTCTACTCAGATGATATAATATATGTAAAGAATGAAGAGAAAATTTTTACTAAAGGTGCTACTGAAATAATAGTTGAAACAAAATATAATTTTAAATCTAAAGATACAATTTTATTGAGAAATGAGCAAATATTGAGCTCCAAACATAAATCAATCGTAAAAGATGATGATGATAACGTCTATAACTTTGAAAATTTTATCTATTATGTCGAAGAAAAAACTCTTAAAGGAAACAATGTAAGTATTATTACTAATTTTAATAAAGAAAAAAGTGATAAATTTGAATTCTCGAGTGGAATATTCAATTTTAAAAATAAAAAATTTTCAGGAAAAGATAGTAAAATATTAATGCATAAAAATATATTTCAAAAAGAAAAAGAAAAATTTTTAGAACTAATAGAAAAAACAGAAATTAATAAAATAGATAACAATAAATCAACTTTTGAAAATGAACCAAGGCTTTATGGGCTTTCTTCATCAGGGAATAAAGACAAAACAATTATAAACAAAGGAGTTTTTACAAGCTGTAAA
>CACKDY010000044.1:0-2234 GCA_902599105.1 uncultured Pelagibacteraceae bacterium
TTTCCAACCACATAGAATATCAAGATTAAAAGATTTAAAAAAAGAATTTACCTTTGCCTTTAAAAATGCAGATAAAGTTATTTTGTTTCCAATTTATACTGCTGGAGAAAAATTAAAGCTAGGATTTAGTTATACAAATTTTGCGAAAGAAATAATTAAAAACTCAAAAGTTCAGCTTTTTCTAGTAGATGATAGATTTCAATTAGCAAAATTTATTAAAGCAAATATATATGGAAAAAAAATTGTAATAGGAATGGGCGCTGGAACTATCTCTGGTTGGATGAGAGAATTACCTCAATTGATATCATGAAAATTAATTTAAAAGAGCTGATCCCAGAATTTAGTAACAATTTAAAGTTAGATTATGATCTAAAAAAAAAAAATTGGTTTAATATAGGTGGTAAAACAAAAGCTTTCTACAAAGCTGATAATTTAAAAGAATTAATTAAATTTCTTAAAAAAATTAAAGATAAAGAAAAAATATTTATATTAGGAGCTGGTTCTAATACCCTTATAACTGATAACAAATTCGATGGAGTTGTAATCAAACTTAGTCAAAATTTTAATAATATTTCTTTACATTCTGAACAAATTATAGTGGCTGGTAGCGCAGTCACAGATAAATCATTATCTGAATTTGCAATGGAAAATGGTTTAGGTGGTTTTGAATTTCTCTCCTGCATACCTGGTACAGTAGGTGGTGGTATTAAAATGAACGCTGGTTGTTTTCAAAGAGAGTTCAAAGATATTCTTACTTCTATTCAGGCAGTAAATAAATTAGGTCAGGTAATATCCATACCTGCGAAAGATATTAATTTCAAATATAGAGATAGTGGATTATCTGAAGATCTTATTTTTTTAAGTGCATCATTTAAAGGTTTCAGAAAAGATAAGAAATTAATCAATGATGAGATGAGGCAACTAAAAGAAAAAAAAGAGCAAACCCAACCAACAAAAATTAAAACTAGTGGTAGCACATTTAAAAATCCTATAGGTCAATCTGATAAAAAAGTTTGGCAACTAATTAAAGAGTCGGTGCCATTGGAAAAAACCTTTGGAGATGCATCAATTTCTGAAAAACACTGTAATTTTTTTGTAAATACAGGTAATGCTAAATTTGAGGATATGAAAAAATTGATAAATTTTGTATCTGAAAGTGTTTTTAAGAAAACAGGGGTCAAATTAGAAAAAGAAATTAAAATTTTAGAATAAATTGAAAAAAAAAGTATTTATAATATCCGGTGGAATTTCAAAAGAGAGACTAATTAGTCTCGACACAGGATTGCAGGTCGCAAAAGAACTTAAAAGGAATGGCTATAAAGTAAAAATATCTGAACCAGATAATAATTTAGAAAAAAAAATTAAAATTTTTAAACCTGTTGTAATTTTTAATGCATTGCATGGTCAATATGGTGAAGATGGCTATATTCAAACTATTCTCGAGAAGTTTAATATTCCATACACTCATTCTGGTGTAATACCATCAGCTATCGCGATGGATAAAGAAATCTCAAAAAAAATATTTATAAAAAATAAAATAAATACTCCAAAGTTTTTTACATACTCTTATGATTTAAAAAATTTGGCTTTGATAAAAAAAATAAATAAAAAACTAAAATTTCCCGTAGTAGTTAAACCCTTGAATGAGGGTTCAAGTGTTAATGTATATATTTGTAATAAGAAAAATATAATTAAAATATTAAATTCAATGAAAAATTATAACAAAGTAATGATTGAGAAATTCATAGGTGGAAGAGAAATTCAAGTTGCAATTATGGGCAATAGAAAACTAGGGGCAATTGAGTTAAAACCTAAAAGAAAATTTTATGATTACAAAGCGAAATATAGCACTAATGCAAAAACTCAGCATTTAATTCCAGTTGAATTGTCCAAAAATAAGTTAAATCAATTATTAAACATTGCAATGAAAGCACATAAGGTTATTGGTTGTACTGGAGTTACAAGATCAGATTTTAAATTTTACAAAGGTAAATTTCACTTGTTAGAAATTAATACTCAACCAGGAATGACAAAATTATCTCTTGTTCCTGAGATTGCTGCTCATAAAGGTATAAAATTTATTCAATTGATAGAGTGGATTTTAAACGATGCATCAAAACAAAAGTAAAAAAATTTTAGTTTATTTTTTTTTACTATTAGTAGTTGGATCTATAAATAACAAAACATTTAGTAAATTAAAATTTTTTCAAATTGAAAATATAAATATTACAGGT
>CACKDY010000045.1:0-2091 GCA_902599105.1 uncultured Pelagibacteraceae bacterium
AAAGTGAAATAATTAAAAGAACTTTACGAGACATGTTCGACGATAATACACAAAATATAATTGTAGAAGGTAACGAGGGTTATAAAAAAGCTCAATCGTTTATGAAAACTATGATGCCGTCAAATGTAAAAAAGGTAAAAAAATATAGAGGAAAAATTCCACTATTTATTCAAGAAAATATCGAGCAAAAGTTAAATCAAATTTTTGACTCTGAGATTAAACTTAAATCAGGGGGATATTTAGTTATCAATCCAACTGAGGCTTTAGTTTCTGTTGATATAAATTCTGGAAGCTCAATTAAAGGAAAAAATGTTGAAAGCACTGCTCTAGACACAAACATTGAAGCTGCAGAAGAAATTGCAAGACAAATTAAACCCATCTCTCTTGGAATTTCTATTTCATTAAGAATTGTTCTTATTTTTTTTCTGTCAGCTGGATTAAATATTTTTCTTGAAATTCCACCACCTTTTGGAGTATTGGGCATCAGAACTATATACTTTCCTGCAATTGAAATGAAGGTACTTAAAGCAGCACCTTTTTGACCTCTTTCATCTTTAACGACTTGAACAAGAATTACTTGATTTGGTTTGATTACTTCTTGAATTTTATATCTTTTAAATTTAAATTTATGCTTATTTTTTTTTTCTTTTCCATCATCTAAATTTTCTTTTTCAGTAATATTTTCTTTATTATTTGAATTTTCTTCTATTTGTTCTTCTGATATCTTTTCTATAGGATCATCAATTTCTAGTTTTCCCTCAGCAATATTTTCCTCTTCTTTGGCCTCAACTTCTTTTGAAAGTTCCTCTCTAGCTTTTTCTTCCTCTACTTTAATTCTTTCTAAATCTGCATTTGGTATCTGATAATAATCTGATTGAATGTCATTAAATGACAAAAACCCATGCCTCTCTCTTCCAAAATCAACAAAGGCTGCTTGCAAAGAGGGTTCAATTCTACTTACTTTGCCTAAATATATATTATTTTTAATTAAGTTATTTTTTAAACCTTCGTACTCGTAATCTTCAATATTTTCACCTGATTTAAGAACAACTCTAGTTTCGTTAGGATGCGAAGCATCGATATATAAATTTTTTTCCATAATTTTGTGAATGTTAATTTCATTAGTAATTTAATTTTTAAAATTTTGTTTAATTTTCTTGCCATATCTTTAACAAATTCCAAGATATAATGAAATTAAAATGAATAAATTTTTTAAAAATATCTTTATTTTAATTACTTCTTTTATTCTATTATCTGCAATTTTGATAATTAGTGTCTTGTGGACTTATTCTAATGATTTACCAGATTATAAATTTCTTAAAAGTTATAAACCTCCTGTTTCCAGTAAAGTTTACTCTGGTAACGGTGATTTGGTGGCAGATTTTTCACAGGAAAAAAGAGTATTTGTTCCATTTAATTCAATTCCAAAAAATGTAATTAACGCGTTTTTATCTGCTGAAGACAAAAATTTTTTCAAACATCCAGGGGTTGATGCTAAAGGTGTTATTAGAGCTGTAATAAATAATATTTCAAATATTTTATCATCTAAAAGGTTAGAGGGAGCATCTACAATTACTCAACAAGTAGCAAAAAACTTTTTACTTACAAATGAAGTAAGTTTAAATAGGAAAATAAAGGAAGCAATTCTAGCTTTTAGAATAGAGAGAGCTTTATCTAAAGAAAGAATTCTAGAACTTTATCTAAACCAAATTTATCTTGGAAGTGGAGCATATGGAGTAGCTGCAGCAAGCTTAGAATATTTTGATAAATCTATTAAAGATTTAAATTACTCAGAAGCTTCTTTATTAGCAGCTTTGCCAAAAGCGCCTAGTAGATATAATCCTTATAGAGATCCAGATATAGCAAAATTTAGAAGAAATTTAGTTTTAAAAAATTTGTTAGATAATAATTATTTATCTTCAGAATGGTATGAAAAACTTATAAACGAGGAAATAATCTTAAAAAAAAATAAAAAAATTTATTTAGAAGATGCTCAATATTTTATTGAAGACGTTAGAAAGGGCGTAATTGAAACTTTGAGTTATGATAAAGTTTACAAACAAGGTTTTAATATCAATACTCCAATAGATT
>CACKDY010000046.1:0-2066 GCA_902599105.1 uncultured Pelagibacteraceae bacterium
TAATTATCAATCCACCCCTTAATATACGCTCGATTAATTTTATCGGGCGTATTTATTATAACTTTAAAATTTTTTAATTTTTTTTTAAGAATAATTTTTTTGCAATAAAAACAGCAATTAACATACCAATTAATTCAGCAACTATATAAAAAGGAGTGTTTAAATAACTTATACCAGTAAAAGACTCTGTGAATGTTCTTGCTATTGCTACAGCAGGATTTGCAAAGGATGTTGATGAAGTAAACCAATAACCAGCTGTAATATATAACCCAACAGATGCAGCTACGGTAATTTTACCTGACTTCATGGATCCAAAAATAATGATTATTAGTCCTAAAGTAGCAATAATTTCTGATACAAAAATGTAGATACCATCTCTTGATTTTGTCGATAATTCAAAAATCTGATGTTCAAAAAAGAAATTAGCTAAAGCCACACCTAACAAACATCCTAGGATCTGAGCTGAAATATAAAAGGGTAGAAGACGTTTTTTTAACTTTCCTGTAATTGTCATAGCAATACTTACAAATGGATTGAAATGAGCCCCAGACACATCAGCAAAAACAGTTATTAGCACAAACAATCCAGCTCCAGTTGCTATAGTATTTGCAATTAGCATTACCGCTGTATCATTGGTAAGATTTTCTGCCATTAAACCTGACCCAACTATGATCATTACTAGAAAGCAACTTCCAATAAATTCTGAAAGAAAATATTTTTTTTTATTTTTCATCTAGCCAATCTTTAATTTTATTGCTTATAATATTAAAAGTGTTTCTAATGATTATTTGCTTTTCTTCGTTATTTGCAGTTTGAAGTTTAGCCACTGGATCGTCTATATTCCAGTGTATAATTTGGTTTTTATCAGGCCAAATAGGACATACCTCATTATTTGCGTTATTACATACTGTTATTACATGATCCATTTTTATTTCATTATTTATAAACTCTTCAAAGTTTTTAGAACTATAATTAGTTAGATCATAATTTTTATTTTTCTCTAAAAAACTTCTAACATCAATATTAATTGTTCCAGATGGATTACTACCAGCACTAAAAGCTTTAAATTTATTTGAGTATTCATTATTGATAATACTCTCAGCTATAATGCTTCTTGCTGAATTTCCTGTGCATACAAATAAAATATTTTTCATTAAAAAATAATTTTATAAATTCCGATTACAAATAATGGAATTTGTAATCCAAAGTTAGTTAAAATGGCCTTATCCTTTAATAAGAAACCTGAAATTGTCCATCCAACAACACCAAGCCCATGAAAATAAATATTCAGCGGGTAAATATTAAGATTTGTAAGTAAAATACCTGTTAACACTAAAAGTGTACTGATCCACTTAAGATATTTTTTTAAAAATGACATTCAAAATTTATATGAATGTTTTGTTAAAGATTTATTACAATAAACTTTAATGTGATTTAATTTTATTGAAGTTCAAAGATAGAAACATAATGTTTCATTTTAGGGAATGGAAATCAAAAAAGCTTCTTTTTGTGTGTCCATGGACCTTTTTTTGTCTTAGGTAAAAACCTTTTTAGATCAACAAGAACTTTTTCGGACAATTTTCTGTAGGTGGTAAGTTTTCCTCCATAGATATTCAATAAAGGCAATTTTTTAATAATTTTTAGATCAAAAACATAATCCCTTGTAACTTTTGAAGCTGAATTAAAGTCTTCAATTAAAGGTCGTATTCCTGAATAAGTATCTACGATGTCCTTTGTTCTGATTTGTTTTTTTAAGTAATTGTTTACTGAATTAATTAAATAGCTAATTTCTTTTTTAGATATCCCTTTATTTTCTGGTGATTTCACTTCCACTTCAGTTGTTCCAATTAAAGAAAACTTCCCTTTATAAGGTAACACAAATATTATTCTTTTATCTGTATTTTGAAATGTGAATGCAACGTTTTCTTTGTACAATTTTTTTGTAATGATATGACTTCCTTTAACCAGTCTTATTTTTTTCTTAGATTTTATTTTTATATTTTTATTTAAAGTTTCATTTATCCATGGTCCAGATGCATTGATTAAAACTTTTGATTTTATTTTTT